>CAZILB010000102.1:0-3746 GCA_964539925.1 uncultured Syntrophobacter sp.
ACCGCGCCTTGCATCAGTTCGGCCTGCCAGCGCAACAAACCGCCGACCGCCATAATTTCTTCGACCGTGCGCGGTCTGCTCCGGGCGATTGCCTCGAGCGCTGCTCGCGGTGTCAAGACCGACGGGGCGATTTCCAGCTCCCTGGCGAGCCGAGCGCATTCGGCGCGCATTTTGTCGATCTCCTCCATGCAGTCGCTTCGTGCAGTCTCGCGGTCGCGCTTTCTGGGCTCCGGCCACTCCCTTTCGCCCATACTCGCCGCTCGCGCGATGGCCTCCTCCATCGCCGTCAACCGCGCGCCCAAGATGTGACGCGGCAACTTGGGTCCTTGGCGCAGCGGCACGCCCGGGTGCGACTCTGCCCAATGGACCCATTCCATTATCTCCTGATTGCCCAAGACCCTGAAGGACGGCAGATTCGCGCCGCGTGCGTGCCGGTCGCGCCAGCGCCACAGTTCGCGCAGGTAGGCCAATTGCCGGCGGCTAAGCCGCCCGGCCCCCTTGATGCGCCAGGCTTCCTCGGGGTCGCGCCCATGATCGCGTCCGGCCGAATCCACCATCGCGCGGCAACTTTCTCGTAGCCATTCGAACCGACCCTTTGCGGTCAACTCGTCGCGCAGACGATCGGCGAGCCGCTCGAGAAAATGCGTGTCGTTGACCGCGTAACGCAATTGTTTGTCGCTCAGCGGCCGGCGCGACCAGTCCGATTTTTGCCCAGTTTTGCTTATCGTGATCTCGAAAAAACGCGCGATCAGCGCGGCCAGGCCGATCTGCTCGAAGCCGAGCAGTTGCGCCGCGATCATGGTGTCGAAAACTTCCCGGCGCGGCCTAAAGCCCGCCGACGCCCGCAGCATCCTCAGGTCATAGTCGCCGCCGTGAAGAATCAACGGCTTGTCGGCCAGCGCTTCCAGAAAATCACTCAAGTCGAGACCGCAGAGGGGATCGACGAGGTAGTGCTCGCCTGCGAGCGAGAGCTGAATCAAACAGACCTTTTCGAAATAGTTGTGCAAACTATCGGCCTCGGTGTCGAGCGCGATCCTTTCAGCCGCGGCGATCCGCTGGATCAACGCCTCCATCGCGCTGCGATCCCGAACGTAAACGTAACTCTCCGACTCCGGCATGTTCAACGATTCGATCTCCTTCATTTGGAACGTTTGCACCTACATTGAACCCTTGGACGGCAATATCCAAGAGCTCGGCGGCAATCGAAACGGATCCGCAGGCGGAAATTCCGAATCGGCGGCTTGAAAATCTCAGCGTGTTATTCGACGATCGGCAACAGCTGAGTGAAAACTTGGGGACTCCAATAAACAAGTTTGACCGGCGCGTCGTGTCCGTTAATCAGAGATCTCTTATGCGCGATCACCTTGATGAAGTTGTCGGCCGACTGGCGCCGAGCCCTACGGGCCGCCTGCACTTAGGCCACGCCCGTTCTTTTTTGTTGGCGTGGTGGCACGCGCGTGCGCGCGGCGGGCGCATCGTCCTCCGCCTCGAGGACCTCGACGTCGAACGCGTCAAGCCGGGCATGCTCGAGGCGACGCTCGAAGACCTCCGTTGGCTCGGACTCGACTGGGACGGGGAACCCTGCGTGCAATCGAGCGGCGTTGCCGGCATCGACGCCGCAGCAGCATCGCTCCTCGCCCGCGGACTGGCCTATCCATGCGTCTGCACGCGCAAGGAAATTCTCGCCGCGCTCTCGGCGCCCCACGGCGGCGAGTCCGCAATTTATCCGGGGACCTGCCGCGGCAAGTACGCCACCCTGGCCGAGGCCGAGCATGCCGCCGGCCGTCCCGCGGCGCTGCGGTTCCTCATCCCCGACAAAATCGTGCGCATCGAAGATGGCATCCAAGGCGTGCACGAGTACAATGCCAAAAAGACCATCGGCGATTTTCCGCTCTCCCGCCGAATCGGCATGCCGGCCTACCAGCTCTCCGTCGTCGTCGACGACGCCCGCCAGGGCGTGACCGAGATCGTCCGCGGCGCCGATCTGCTCGAAAGCTCGGCGCGCCAGTGGTTGCTCCAAGACGCGCTCGGCCTGCCTCATCCGCGCTGGTGGCATGTACCGCTGGTCACCGACGAGTCCGGGCGCCGCCTTGCCAAGCGTAGCGACGACGTCTCGCTTGCCCGCTTGCGCGCCGCCGGCACCGATCCAAGACAGATCGTCGCCTGGGCGGCCCGATCGTCGGGCATCGACATGCCCTCGCAAGCGCACGCGCAGGATGTGATCGCCCGCTTTGACATGGCCAGCCTGCCGCACTCCGAGGTTCGGCTCACGCGCGGCGATCTTGCGGCATTCGGCATGAAATAAGAGTACCAGTTCCAAACGTTCCAATTGTTCGAGCCGTTCAACCGCTGGACAGGTTAATTTTTATCAAGCCCTAAGCCGAATCGCAGCAGTTCGCGTGAAACCGTTTTCGCACTCCAGCGGAAAAGGATTGCCATACGGTCGCCCGGGTGTTAGGAACAAAAATCGGACTGTCCGGATACGTACTCTTTTTCGACACGGCCAACTGCGCGCGGATACCTTGGCGGCATTGACGCGCTCTGATATTTTTCTCTGACGGGAGGGAATGAGATGAACAAAGCAACCTGGGTCGAGGTTTTCTTGGTCGGTTTGTTTCTAATGGTGTCCGCGCTGGCTCCAGCCAATGCGGCGTCGACTCCAGCGGCAACCCCCGAGTCGGACCTGCGTTCCGTGTTCGAAGGCAAGACCTTCAATATTTTGGTCGGGTACCCGCCCGGTGGGCCGCATGATCTGGAGGCCCGGGTCTTCGCACGCCACCTGCGCAAATATCTCCCGGGCCAACCCCGGGTGCAGGTGCAGAACATGCCCGGGGCGGCCGGCATGATCATGTTCTCGCACCTGTACAGCCGCGCCAAGCCCGACGGGCTTGCGGTGGGGATCTTTCCTACGGGGGCGTTTACCAGGCAGCTCCTTCAAGATGACGTTAAATTCGATATGACCAAAATGCCGACCGTATGGGCCGTAAGCTCCGGCGCGGTGACTATCGTGCGCGATTCCCTCAAGGCGAAAACGGCCAGGGAACTGAAGCGAGTAGACCCGGCTCAGATCGTGCTCGCTGCGCGATCGGCGGAGGACTCGGCAAGCGTGGTCGGTGGGCTCGAGTTGGAGCTCCTCGGTATCAAGGGTTATAAGCATGTGCATGGTTACACGGGAGATGCCTCCATTAAAGCCGCCATGGAGCGGGATGAGGCGAGTTTCTTTCACACCTCGGACGGCGTCATAATGGGGGCCGGCGTTTTCGCGGACATGGCGTCCCACGGGCGAGTGATTCCTATCTGGCAGCCGGGCGTCCTTACGAACGAAGGGAAAATCGTGCGCTCCTCCGCCTTGCCGAACGTGCCCACCCTGTACGACGTCTTGCACGAACTCCACGGCAAGCCTCCCTCGGGCGTTCTGTGGGAAGCCTATGACGCCACCAGCATCAAGATGTCCATGCTGCGGCGCATTTGGTTCCTGCCTCCGGGAACTCCCAAGGACCGGGTCGAAGCCTTGCGCCGCGCCATCGTCCGGATGGCGGATTCGTCGCCCTTCGCAGCTGATTGGGAGAGAGTCTACGGCCAGACGCTGGCGCCTCGCCGAGTGTCTGCCGAGCTTGCGGAGCGCCTGACGCACGAGCTTCTGAAGCCGGCGCCTTGGCAGGAGGTTCTGAAAAAGTTATTCGCCAAGAAATAAACTCATCGGACAGATTTCTCCGGGGTCAACGGCTTAGGCCGTTTCAAAGACC
>CAZILB010000102.1:3846-4990 GCA_964539925.1 uncultured Syntrophobacter sp.
TACCATGATGAATTTGTTGTAATTCATAGCTCTGGTTATTCAGGAACCCTGGGTATCTTCGTCTATGATCTGAGGACCTGGCGAGCCGCGAACACAATAGTAGCACGGCACTTTCCCCGGCCGGAAAGCACACTTGAGGGGAAAACCCGCATTGCGTCTTATTTCGCGTCGCACGGTCACTTCGGGGCTGTGACCAGCACGGCCCGCTTACCAAGATCCGTCTATGATGTTCTTATGGTTTCAATTTTGGATGCACCGGAGCATGTAGCGGAGCAGTTGAATGCGTTCCAGCCTCATCGGCTCTCCGGCTATTCGAGCGGCGTCGCCTTGTTGGCGGAATTGGCGATTAGCGGGGACCTTAACATCCATCCTCAAAACGTAGTCGTTAGCGCGGATTTGCTGACCCCTGCTATGGAGCAAAAGATTCAGGACGCTTGGCACGCGCCTTTATACAATCTCTATGCGGCTTCGGAGTCCTTGTATCTAGCTATCAAGGTTCCCACGCAACAGGAACTCGTTGTGATGGATGCACTGAATATATTAGAGATTCTCAACGATAATAATAATCCGGTGCTACCTGGCAAAGTTGGCCGCGCTGTGCTGACTAATCTATACAACCATCTGTTCCCTATCCTGCGTTATGAACTGGGAGACTATATTGTTCGCGGAGAAGCCACTTCGGATTCGCAAACGACCACGATACGAAATATTCAAGGGCGGGCGAATGATGCGTTGCCTGTAATGCTCGACAATGGAAGGGAAGACGCTATCCATGCTTTAGTCCTTTCCGAGTTCTATGCTTCGGGTCTGCAAAAAGTGCAATTTGTTTCGAGCCGGCCGGATCACGTGGAAATTAGTTATATTGCAAAAGGCAGTATAGATGACGCGGTGGGGAGAGAGTTCCAGCGATTACTTGAGTTGAAGGGAGCGCGACGAACCACATTTCAAGTGCAAAAGGTCGACCATATCGCCAATGACCCACGAAGCGGCAAGTTCGTCCTCGTGAAATTGGAGGGGAAAGGAAAGGAAATAACTTCTTCTTGACCCTGAGATGCAGTTTGCGCTGGAGGTCTCGAATCTTGGGCAAGTCTGATACAGATCCCCGGTCCGTTGGATACCCATCCGTTCTGCCGATCCCGCTCCT
>CAZILB010000102.1:5090-14342 GCA_964539925.1 uncultured Syntrophobacter sp.
GAAACTGCCTTCATTACATTTTTAAGCCGATTCCGTAGTGCGAGGCCGCATTGCTTGATCACAATGTTACCCCCTATGCTCGTACACTAGGATAACGTGCTGGGTAGAAATAAAAAGGGGGGAAGTAGGGTCACCCATGTGTCATTGTCATGGCATGGCGAAACCTCGAGGGGGCGTGGTTTTGGCAACGCCGAAAAGCTCGGCCGGTGTCCGACGACCTTGGTTCTTTAGCGCGGCCGACTACGGCTCGTATTCGTATTCTTCCCGGCAATCTATTTTTAACAGGCCGCAGAAGAAATCCCGCACCGCGGGCTCGAACATAAATCTGTCGTAGTCATAGTGAGGTCCATAGCTCGCCCAGATCTCTTCGCCCGGCGCGATATCTCGAAGAGCGGTAAAGACGACGAAAGGATAGGTACAGAGCTGCACCAGGGCGGCGTTCTGCAAACCGGTCTCCCTGCCGTTGATCTTGCTCGGCGCGAAATTGATCCGGCTGACGTTGGCGCCGTAATGTTTGCCGTCGAGATAGCGATAAGGATGGGCTTCTTCCCACGCGCACTCCGCAATGGAGGCGATATAGGAGTTGCCGTCGGGATAATTTTCTTCGGTTCTGAGCTGGCCGCCCAATTCGCCGATGACTTCGTCCTTTTTGATCGCCACCGCGGCGTATAGCCCGTTGCCGCCGCCGGGAATCTTCGAAGGCTTGATCGCTGTCCTGCGATCCAGTTCCTTATTGATCTTGAGCACCGGAACCAGCTCGACCTGCTTTTCCTCTTGAGCCGGCAACCCGCCTGCTGAAAGCATCACGACGGCCGAACACGCCGCAAGCACACGCCTGATTTTTTTCCTTGCCTTACCGGGCCGATGTGGCACCAGCGGCTTCCGTGTATCCCGCACCAGCGCCCCCCTCCAACGCCTTTGTCCGTTATCCGGTGCCGCCCGGTGATTGGCCGAGCCGCTACCGAAACCGAACGCTGCGTGTACAAATTTGTCAACGATTGCGCAACAATTTCCTTGCCAAAATGTCCCCGTAATACCCCAAGTATCGGTCCATTCGATGCAACTCGCCGTCCCTGCTTAACTTACGCTTGCCCGACCCCCCCAAGTACTTCTGGGCACCGGAGTTGCTATATGGCCACCCTGACGGAAATCAGCCATAGCAAGCAGGAGCCGCGACCATGTTTAATAGCGAACATTTAACCGATCCGGAGCAGAAATTATGGGGCAACGTACTGCTTCAGGCCCTCGCCGATCTTAGCGGCCGCGAGCCGCTGGCGAAACCGGCCCTTCGATGGTTTTCCTCCAGGGATGAATCCATCGGCAGTTTCGCTTGGGTCTGCTACCATTTGTCTCTTGACCCCGACGCCGTGCGCGAGCGAGTGCTGCAACGCGCCCATCACAAACGGCGGCCATCGATGGACAATCCGGTTGAAGAAACAACCCGCGCAGCGTAGCGCAGCACCCGCCCAAAAGCACCGAGCTGCGAGCCAACAAAGAGCCCCAGCCACGAAAATCTCGAAAGACACGAAACCTAGAATTTTTCCTGTCCGATCTTTTCGTGCGGTTCGTGCTTTTCGTGGTTGCTTATTATCTTCGCCCGGCGGGTTTAGCTGCCGTGGGTTCGATTCTGCGGGCCGACTTTTTCGATGGCAACCCGGATCGCGAGGCGCCCCTCGGCGAGCGTTTTTTTGCGTATATCGTCCCAATTTTCAGGCTCGCCGCGGATCTGGCGGTGCCAATCGAGCACTATGTCCATCGCTTGCGGTAGCGGGATAATCTCCGCCTTGCCGTCGATCTGGATATAGTTGGAGCCGTTGAACTTCTCGCCGTAAACCAGCAGCGACACTTCCGGATTTCTCTTGATGTTCTTGACCTTGTAAGTGCTCTCCCGCGCCGTGATCGTCACTTTGCCGTCCGTGCCGATGACCGGCGAGACCAGGGTCATCTGCAGCGAACCATCGCGCTTGCGCGCCACCAGCACGCCGTGATGATTACTTTTCAGAAACTTTTGTGCCTCGCTGATTTCCATAATCCTTCCTCTCGGCAACCCGTTCAAAACGTTCAAACCGTTCAACCGCTGCGCTCCGTTCAAGTCGTTTCAGGCGCCGCACGTTCAAAAGTTCAAGATTCCAATTTCAACGATGCTCCCCGAACGCACGGGTCAATTTGAGTCCTTAAATGCAATGCCGCTTCGAAAACTTCAAGTCCGCGCCAGCCGAGCGCGCAGCGCTTCGAGCGTCGGCGCGATGGGCGTGAACTCGTCGCGCGAAACCGGTATCGCCTCGGGTTGCTTCAGGCCGTGGCCGGTGAGATTGCACACAACGATATCATTCGCGTCGATGACGCCGCAAGCGCGGAGCTTGCGCGCGGCGGCGACCGAAGTCGCGGCCGCGGGTTCGGCAAAAATCCCGGCAAGACTGCCGGTCAGCGCTTGCGCTTCGAGAATCTCCTGATCGTGCAGCGCCGCCGCCGTACCGCCGGATTCCCGAATCGCCGCAAGCGCGCGCCAGCCGAGCGCCGCCGGGTTGCCCACTCGAATGCTCTCGGCGACGGTCTCACGGGTAATCACCGGCTCGATTTCGATGAGGTCCTCCTCAAAGGCGGCAACGATGGGCGCCGCAGCTTCGCTCTGAGCCGCGACGAGTTTGGGCGTGCGCTCGATCCAGCCGAGCGATAAAAACTCCTGGAAGCCTTTCCACATGGCAAAAATGCCAGTGCCGCCCGCGGTGGGATGAATCACCCAGTCCGGCACCCCTCCATCGAACTCGTCGGCCAACTCGTAGGCGTAGGACTTCTTGCCTTCGGCGCGGTAAGAGTTTGACGACAAACAATCGTACCAGCCGAACTCTTGCACCGCGGCGCTGTAAAGCTTCGCGACTTCGTTGTCGAAGTCGCCGTCGATAACCACCACGATCGCGCCGTAAGCGCGCGCCTGAATAATTTTTGACTGCGCCGTGCCGTTCGGCACCATGACGACGCTTTTCAATCCCGCCGCCGCCGAATAGGCACCCACGGAGGCCGCCGCGTTGCCCGTCGACATCACCGCCGCCGTGGTGAAGCCCAACTCCTTCGCGACGGACAGCCCGACGCTATTGCTCCGGTCCTTGAGCGATCCGGTCGGCAGCACCGTATCGTTCTTCAAGTATAGGCCGCCGATACCGATCCGTTCACCGAGCCGCGAGGCGCGAATCAACGGCGTGGAGCCCTCGCCCAGAGAAACGATCGACGAACGCTCCGCCACCGGCAAAAAGTCGAACCAGCGCCAGATGGAACGATCGCGGCTCCGGCGCATGCTTTCCCAATCAGCGCGTGCGAGATGGCCGATCTCTACATGGACTTCAAGTATCGTCCGGCAATTCGGACATTGAAATACGGTCCGCGACCCCGGCTCGCCGCCGCATTTCGGACAGCGCAGCGATTTAACCAACCCCATGAATGGTTATCCTCGACTCCCAAACAGCCAAAACGCGCGATTCTCGTGTCCCGAAACTCAACATTCCATCGGCTCTCGCTCCAATGTGCCCGGTACATGACACTAAACTCCGGTTGTCATTCCGAGGAGCTTTGCGACGAAGAATCCGCTTTGCTTTTCGGTCGGACAAGGCTCGAAGATAAAACAGATCCTTCGGCTTTGCCTCAGGATGACATCGGCGGCGAGGACCCGTGAAATTTGTCCAAACCGCTATCCTGTCCGCCGCTCCACCTCGTTCAACGACTTTTCCAGCTCCCCCTCCAGATCGCCTACATCGAAGCCCGCGGCCCGGGCGCCGTCCAAAATCGCGATGCACATCATGATCGAGTCCAGACACTCGCGCGGCAGCGCTTCGCCAGCATGCTCGTAAAGGTGATGGTTGACGCGCTGCAAGAGAGTGTAGAAATCTCTGAGACAGACCGCCGCCGGCAAATTGTCCACCGGCCCCGAATTGACCGTAGACGGCGCGAACGCCACTCCCCCGGGATCCGCCAGCGCGAGTTGCCGGCCATCCTCGAACAAAAGAACAATGTAACCGTCCCGGGTTTCCGGGTGAATTTTTTCTTCGAAACCCTGCAGTTCGCTCCAGGGTAGCCGCACGGACCTTGCCGACGCCACGTCGAGCAATGAAGCGCTTTCGTCGTCGTAGAGCACGGCATGACGATGCGAGTCGCTCCATGCGCGAACTTTCATTCGGGCCTGCTCAACCATGGAATCCATGGCCTTAATCTATCACAGATGGACGACTCCCGTGAGTACCGAGACTCTCAAAACATGGCATGGCGAGCCGTTTCATGTCCTCTTTGGGTCGCGGACTTGCCGCGCTGGAAGGTCAATGTCTCGTTGAGAAGGGCCTGTGCCTTAACCTAAACCTCAGCCTTAACCTGTTTTCCTTTGCGGCCTTTGCGCCTTCGCGGGAGATACTCCGAGATTCGGTTGCGGCTCTGCTGCTCCAGGCCGCTTGCGACGAGGAGCAGCCAGCGTATCGGTATAAGGGCCGGCCGGTCGCCGCTATGAGATCGCTTCCCACAGCAATTCCGCCGGGTGCTTGGCTTTTCTACCCGCGAGATGATCAATCTGCTGGCGGCAGGAAATCCCCGGCGCGACAATCTCAACATCAGCTGCGGTTGCTTTGATCGCCGGCGCGAGACGGCGGTTGCCGATCTTCATCGAAAGATCGTAGTGCTCCTTTTCAAAACCGAAGGAGCCGGCCATGCCGCAACACCCGGAGTCCGTTTCGTTGACTTCGAAACCGGCAGCCTTGAGCATGGCGATAGTCGGCGCCGTGCCCGCCAGAGCTTTTTGGTGGCAGTGGCCGTGGAGCAGAGTTTTCTTGCCATTGCTTTTTAAATCGAGCGCCAGCCTTCCTGCCTTTTGTTCGCGCATGACAAACTCTTCGAGCAGAAAACTCTGCTCGGCGACTTTCTTCGCCGCATCCGTGCGGATGAACTCCGGATACTCGTCGCGCAGCGTAAGCAAACAGGACGGCTCCAGGCCGACGATGGCGATTCCTTTTTCCGCATACGGCGCGAGTTTCTCGATATTCCACGCCGCATTTTCCCTTGCCTGGCCAAGCATCCCCTTTGAGATCATCGGCCGGCCGCAGCATTTTTTTCCGACGAGGACGATTCGAAATCCGCATCTTTCCAAAAATCGCGTCGCGGCAACGGCGACATTTGGCGTGTTGTAATTGTTAAACGTGTCGTGAAACAAAACCGCCTCCCCTTTCGACCCGTCGCCTTCTCTTTTATGTTTATCAAACCACTCCTCAAAAGTTTCCCCGGCAAACTCTGGCAGGGGCCGTCTTCGGTCGATGCCGGCGAAGACCTCCATCAACCACCGGTTCGGCGCGCAATTCGCGATCCAGTTCGAGAGCGGCGCCAGGCGTGAGCCGATCCGGTTCAACGTCTCCACGGCGCCGAACAGCCGGTTGCGCAGCGGCAAGCCGTTGGCGCGATGGTAATGATCGAGAAACTCGTACTTGAGCTTGGCCATGTCGACGTTGGACGGACACTCCGCTTTGCAGGCCTTGCATTCAAGGCAGAGATCCATCACTTCGTAGAGCCTTTTGCCGGCGAACTCCTGCTCGGGCGCTCGCCCGGCGATGGCGTTTCGGAGCGCATTGGCGCGCCCGCGAGTGGAGTGTTCTTCGTCGAGCGTGCTCATATAGGAAGGGCACATGGTGCCGTCAAGTTTTTTTCGGCACTCGGCCATGCCGCTGCACATCTCCACCGCCCGCGCAAAGCCGCCCTGGGCTCCGAAATCCAGCGTCGTCCGCGGCTCCCAGGGCTTGTAACGCGGGCTGATCTTGAGCGATTCGGTCATCGCCGGCGCATCGACGATCTTGCCGGGGTTCATGAGGTTTTTGGGGTCGAAGGCGCGTTTGATCTGGCGAAAGGCGCCGTAGAGCGCCGGCCCGAACAGCTTGGCGTTGAAGTGGCTCCGCGCCAGGCCGTCGCCATGCTCGCCCGACATGGCGCCGTTGAATTCGAGCACGAGATCCGAGATCGCGTCGGCGATGGAAACCATCTTGTGCATCTCGCTCTCTTCCTTGAGATTGATCAGCGGCCGGATGTGCATGCAGCCGACCGAGCAGTGGCCATAATAGCCCGCAATGGTGTCGTGGCGCGCCACCACTTCGCGAAAGCGCTTGATAAACTCCGGCAACTTGGCCGGCGCCACCGCGGTGTCTTCGACGAAAGCGATGGGCTTCTTGTCGCCCTTCATGCCGAGCAGCAAACCAAGCCCGGCTTTGCGCACGCCCCAGATCGCCTTCACTTCTTCCGGTTTGAAGGCGAGGGTGGCGGCGTAGCCGATCTTTTCGCGCCGGCGTAGTTCTTCAAGCTTATAAACCTGCTCCTTGACTTCGTCTTCGCTCTCGCCGGCGTACTCGACCATCAACAGCGAATCGGGCGCGCCCTGCACGAAGCCGAGCCTGCGCGACTGCTCGATGTTGCCGCGGGCGAGATTGAGCACCATCTTGTCGGTGGACTCCATCGCGTAGGGCCGGGTTTGCAGAACGACCTGCGCGCACTCGAGGGCTTCGAGGTCGTCGTTGAAGTGAATGACATTCATGGCCGTCCATTTGGGCTTCGGCACCAGACGCATCTTGGCTTCGACGATGGTCGCCAGCGTACCCTCCGAACCGACGATCATGCGTGAAAGATTGAACGGCTGCGGCTTGATGAACTCGTCGAGATTGTAACCCGAGACGCGCCGCATGATTTTCGGATAACGGGCGAGAATTTCGTTTTTGTGCTGCTGGGCGAGGCGGAACACTTCGCGGTAGGCGCGCCCCTCGATATCCTCGGCGCGGCCCTTGCTCTCCGCCGCGCCGGGCGCAAGATCCTTCAGCACCGCTGCGCTGCCGTCGGCAAGCAGCACAGTCAACTCGATCACGTGATCCAGCGTCTTGCCGTAGGTGAGAGAATGCGCTCCCGAAGAGTTGTTGCCGATCATGCCGCCGATGGTGGCGCGGTTGGACGTGGAGGTATCCGGGCCAAATTGCAGCCCCATGCCGCGCACCTGCGCGTTCAACTCATCCTGCACCAAACCCGGCTGCACCCGGCACCAAAGCTCCTCTCGGTTCACCTCCAAAACATTTTGCATGTACTTGGAACAATCGAGGACGATGGAGTGGCCGACGGCCTGGCCGGCGAGCGAAGTGCCGCCGCCGCGCGGCAGAATTGTGACACCGAGTTTATTGGCGATTTCGATCGCGGCCTGCACATCGCCCTTATGGCGCGGCACGACCACGCCGATGGGTTCAATCTGATAAATCGACGCGTCGGTGGAGTATAGCAGCCGCGAGTAACGGTCGAAGCGAATATCGCCCTCGATGCGCTTTTTTAACTCCGCCTCGATCTCAAAATAATCCCGGCCCGGAATTGCGCTCATCGCTACCCCCGCCATTCAATCCGTTTTCATGCGACGTGATTGCGGGCGGCCACGCAGGCCCGCCCCCTACCTTGAACGTTGAACTTTTGAACCTTGAACAAAATTTAACCCCACCGTAGCACCAACACCCCGGCCACGACCAGCACGGCTGCAATGCCGTCCCGCAGGTCACCACTTCGACGCCCCGGAGGGTCGCCTTGGCGAGAAAAAAACTGATGATCATTCGCGCAGCGCCGCGCGCGCTTGATCGAATATATTCTGCAGCATCGGCCTGGTGAGTTTACCGGTGAAGGTATTCTGCTGGCTCGGATGATAGGAGCCAATCAACCTCAGCCCTTGCGCCAGTTCGACCGAAGCTCCATGGCCGAACTTGGGGCGCGGTCTGGGCACGACACCGCCATTTTCCTGATATGCCGCCAGGAAAGAATCGAAAGCGATCTTGCCGAGGACAATAACGACTTTTACGCGCCGAAAGAGTTGCAACTCTTGGCCTAAATAAGACCGGCAGCGCCGAAACTCGCGCAGCGAAGGCTTGTTGCCCGGTGGCGCACAGTGCACCGCCGCCGTGATGTAGCAGTCGTTAAGCTTAAGCCCGTCGCCCCGATGATCGGAATTGCCCTGATTGGCGAAGCCGGCGGCGTAAAGCGCACCGTAGAGCCAATCGCCGCTGCGATCGCCGGTAAACATGCGCCCGGTCCGATTGCCGCCGTGCGCCGCGGGGGCCAAACCGATGATCAGCACCCGCGCCTTAGGATCCCCGAAGCCAGGCAAAGGTTTAGCCCAGTACTTTTGCCCGACATACCGCCGCGGCGGGTTCTTCCCCGCCGCTTCGCGCCAGCGAACAAGACGCGGGCATTGTCGGCATTCAACAATCGAATCGTTGAGTTGTTTGATGGTCAGCATCTTGTCTTCAGCTAGCACAACGCCCGGGAAACGAAAAGAATATCGATCGCGCAGGCTGGCGACCATGGCCGACCCCCATGAATTCCTAAGCAACCTTGGGATCGGGAGTTTTTGCAGTTAGTCGCCCACGGCCATACCAGCGAGGAAACCGGCAAGCGCCGTTTCATCGGCCCGCGCTCCGGCCAGGTCCATCGCGCCAACATGATGCCCAAGATTTGTTTGGTAAATTGACCGATTCGTTTGGCCATAATCCGGGGAATTCGTGTGAGTAACCCATGCAACCGCCGTTTTCTCGTCCCAAATATAATTCTTACAGTCGTCGCTCCACAGGAAAACGTAACTTCCCTTAGACACTGAATCTCCGCGGTATAGACAAAAACTAAGCGACTAAAGTACTATTGCCAGTTATCCGTCTCGGGAAAACGGCGGCCGTCAAGACAACAAGGGGAACAATTCTCAATGGAGGCGCCTGCACGGGTTTGGGGCTCGTCATCTGCAAGAAAATCGCCGAAGCTCATGGCGGTAGAATCCTGGCCGAGAGCCGCATCGGCGAGGGAACGACCTTTACGCTGGAAATCCCGCATCGATGAGAGCGAATGCTTCTTGAACGATTCGGGCTCCATATCGACCTGACCTGATGAAACTCCGCTCCTACCTGATCCTCTTGGTCATCGCCGCGGTTTTACCGGTGGTGATCTTCGCCGGTGTCATGACCTACCGGTCCTACCGACAGCAACAGGAACAGCTCGGGCAGAGCATGATCGCGCGGGCACGGGCGATCTCGGCCGCGCTGGATCGGCAGTTTCTCATGTCGATACAGAGCCTCAGGGTTCTGGGTGCGTCCACCCGCCTCGATAATGGGCACCTGGCCGAGTTCTACGGCGACATGAAATGGGCGCTGGCCGCCTACAGCCGCGCATGGCGACCTGGCGCGACGAGGCGCTTAAGCGCGGCTACCGGTCGTCCGCTGCCTTTCCGCT
>CAZILB010000103.1:0-9442 GCA_964539925.1 uncultured Syntrophobacter sp.
CCAGCCGTCGCCCAAACGGCCCGTGCGGCGAAGCGCCGCTTCGCTGCGCCCGCCGATCCAGATCGGCAATCCGTTCTTTTGCCACGGGCGCGGCGTGATCGTCACGCCTTCCACGGCGAAAAACTTGCCCTTGAACGTGACACTTTCTTCGGTCCAGAGGCGGCGCATCAAAACGATCATCTCATCGGCCCGCCCGGCCCGTTCTCTTTTGCTCACGCCGACCGCCTGCAGATCCCTCGATTCTTCGCCGCCGAGTCCGATGGCGGGAAACAATCGGCCGCGAGAGAGATAGTCGAGGGTGGCGAGTTCCTTGGCGAGAACGACGGGATGGCGCGTCGGCAGCACCAGCGTGCTGGTACCGAGCTTCATCTTGCGCAGGCGGCCGGCAACGCAGGCAAGAAAGGCGATCGGTTCGAGAATCAGGCCGGTGGAAACCAGCCGATCGCTGACCCAAAGCGAATCGACGTTCAGCCTTTCGAAGTCGTCAACCAGATCGAGGATTGCCTCGGGGTCCGAGCTTTTAAGCGGCCACTGCCCGACGGCGATACCAATGCGAACTTTCATGAATCGGCGCTATTTCTCTTGGAACTTCATGATGCAGCCGCTCTTGTCCAGCTCTTCGACCCAGCTCGCATCGATGAACTCCTCCCGCTTGTGCTTCCAGACATCGGACCGCGTCGCCGCGATGTCCTGGCGGCTCATTTTCGTCCCCTTCGGCATCCACCCTGGCGATATTATGGGTAAAACTCCGCACGAGAGGCGATCTAAGGTTGGCATTTAGTCCCGCGCTCGGCCGCTTGTCAATCCACCATGAACCGGCGTTGACAAACCACCGCGGATTGGAATAAGTGAGGGGCATTATGCTGCCCAATTTACCGCGCGAAAATTTGCTGGAGCTGTGCCGGCGGATGTTCGTCATCCGCCACTTTGAAGAGAACTTGGTGCCGCTGCACGACAAGGGCGTGTTCGGCGGGCACTACCATCTCTATATCGGCCAGGAGGGAACCGGCGTGCCGGCGATCTCCTGTCTCGCCCCCGACGACTATCTCTTCACCACGCACAGAAATCATGGCCATTTGCTCGCCCGCGGCGTCGAACCGAAACGGCTTTATGCCGAGATTCTCGGCCGCGCCGACGGACTGAACAAAGGCAAAGGCGGCTCGTTTCACTCGGTGGCCCCGTCTTTGGGTTTTCTCCATAGCTCCGGCGTCGTCGCCGGCATCATTCCGCTCTCCACCGGCACCGCCTACGCCGCCAAAGCCCAGAAAAACGGGCGCATCACTGTCTGCCTCTTCGGCGACGGCTCGCTCGAAGAAGGCGCCGCTCCCGAGGCGTTCAATCTCGCCTCGCTTTACAGATTGCCGGTGCTGTTTCTGTGCGAGAACAACGGCAAATACGGCGCCGGCCGCGCCGCCGCCGCCGCCCAGTCATCGTCGATGGCGGCGTACCCGCTGACCGATTTGCCCAAGGCCTATAAAATTCCGGCGCGGCAGATCGACGGCATGGACGCCGGCTTGGTCCACGAGACAATTTCCGAAGCGGTGGAAAAGATCCGCCGGGGCGACGGCCCGCAATTCGTCGAGGCGCAAACCGTGCGCTATCCGGGCAGCGAGACCAACTGGCCGACCGTGCCCCGGCCGACGGATACTTCGCTGGCGTGGGACGTAAGCAGCGTACCGGAAAAAACCCGGGAGTGGTATCGCTCCTGCGATCCGCTGCTCATTTACATCCGCGAACTCGTCGAAGCCGATCAAGCGACCAAGGACGATGTCGCCGCCATCGAGCGCCGGGTCAAAGCCGAGATCGCCGCGGCCGTCGACTTCGCCCTCAACAGCCCCTATCCGAAGCCGGAAGAGGCCGAAAGAGATTTCTTCGCTTGACTCGATGATAAACCTTGCATACGGGCCGCTCAAAAAGATTTCAGCGGCGAGGCGATTGAGCGCAACGAAGCTTGTCAGCTTTTTTCCGCGGCCTGAGGACGGACTATGAGAGAACTTGCCTACTACGAAGCCAAATTCGAAGCGCTGGACGAAATCATGGCGGCGGATCAGAGAGTGCACCTGATCAACGGGACGTTTTTAAGCCTTAGCCCGCATCGCCACGTCTTTCAAAATCTCAAAAGCAAATACGCCGAGCGCATGATCTCGCCGCCGATCTCTGAGCTTGGCTTTTGCGGCCTTGCCACCGGCGCCGCCATGGCGGGATTGCGGCCGATTGTCGATCTCAGCACCGGCAGTTTTCTTTACGAAGCCTGGCCGCAGGTCGCCAACGAGGCGGCCAATGCCTACTCGATGTCGGGCGGCCAGACTCGGGTGCCGGTGGTATTTCATCTGTTTCATGGCCTGCGCGGCGGCGGCGCGGCGCAACATTCCGGCAGTCCGCAGGCCATGCTGTGGAACGTTCCCGGTTTGGAGATCGCCATACCGTCCTCGCCGCGCGACGTCAAGGGCTTGCTCAAGACCGCGGTGTCCACCGACAATCCGACCATTTTTGTCGATCACGTCAAGCTCTTGGACCTGCGAGGCGAGCTGCCCGACAACGACAAGCCGATTCCCTTCGGCCTTGCCGACGTGAAACGAGCGGGCAGCGACGTGACCTTGATCGCGACCTCCTACACCGTGCAGGTCGGCCTGCAAGCGGCCGCAAAGCTCGCCGAGGAAGGCATCGAAGTGGAAGTCGTCGATCCGCGCACGCTGGTGCCGTTCGATCTGGCCACCGTTCTCACATCGATCGAGAAAACCCATCGCGTGGTCATCGCCGACGAAACCCACCAAAGCTGCGGCGTCGCGGCGGAGATCGCCGCGCGCATCGCCGAGACCGGATTTGACAAACTCAAAACCGGCATCCGTCGGGTATCGACCCTGGACGTGCCTGTGCCCTACAGCCCGCCGCTGGAAGCGCATATCGGACCGTCCGAATCGCGCATCCTGGAAGCGGTCAGGGCGGCGGTGGCGTAAAGTTTGGAGCCTGTTTCGAGTCGGCAGGAAGCCGCAATCGAATCCTCGTCGCTAACCGCCGGTCTTCGCCGTTCGCATGACCAAGAAAACCGAGAACCCCAAAAAACTGGCCGCCCTTCTGCGCCGCATGTGGCTGATCCGGGCCTTCGAGGAAAAGGCTTCAGCGCTCTACGCGGAGAGAAAAATCGTCGGCTTGCTGCACCTGGGCATCGGGCAGGAGGCCGTGGCAGTCGGCGTATGCAGTTTGCTGCGCAGCAACGACCTGGTCTACGGCAGCCACCGCTCCCACGGCCATGCCATCGCCAAGGGCGCCGACGTCAACCGGCTCATGGCGGAGCTTGCGGGGCGCGCCACAGGCTACTGCGGCGGCAAAGGCGGTTCCATGCATATCGTCGCCAAAGAATGCGGCTTTATCACCGCCACCGGCGTGGTCGGCGGGACGATCCCTTTGGCTGTGGGCGCGGCGTTCGCCGCCAAAGAAAGAAGGCAAGGCCGGGTGGCGGTGGTGTTCTTCGGCGATGGCGCCGGGCAAGTCGGGCCCTTTCATGAGTCCCTCAACATCGCCAGCCTGTGGCAACTCCCGGTGATCTTCGTCTGCGAGAACAACGGCTACGCCGAGTTTACGCCGCTCTCGGCCCACACCAAAGTCGAGCGTTTGGCGCAGCACGCGAAGACCTACGGGATTCCGGCCGCCACCGTGGACGGCAACGATCTTTTTGCCGTGCGCGAAGCGATGGAGAACGCCGTGGAAAAATGCCGCGCCGGCAAGGGACCGGTGTTTATCGAATGCTTGACCCATCGCATGCGCGGCCACTACGAGGGCGACCCGGGAAAGTACCGCGAGTTGTCCCAGCTCGCTGAATGGCAGAAAAAAGATCCCATCGCCCGCCTCGCACGGGCAGTGAAAAACAAAATGACGATCACGGATAAACAAATCGAAGCGATCGAGCGTGAGGCCCGCGACCGGGTCGACAAAGCCGTTGAGTTCGCGCTCTCCTCCCCCTGGCCGGACGCGGACGAAGTGGCCACCCAAGTAACGGCTTGAGTCCCTCGCATGGACCTGGCGCAGTCTTACACAGCGAGAATTCACGCGAACCCTTGTCGGGCGGACGGCCACTGACTGTCACCCTGAGCGCCAGCGAAGGGTCTGCTTTGGTATGCCCATCGGTCGGCAGCGAATTTTGCTTATGACATCCGCTTTCAGCAGTGAGACAGTATGGCCGAACTAACTTTTTTAGACGCCATTCGCCTCGGTCTTGCCGAAGAGATGCGCCGCGACTCGGCGGTTTATCTGTTCGGCGAAGACGTCGCCCTCGGCGGGCCCTTCGGTGTCACCAGGGGATTGGCCGAGGAATTCGGCGCCCAGCGCATGGTGAATACGCCGATCAGCGAAGGCACGGTCATGGGCCTTGCCATCGGCGCGGCCACCGCGGGACTCAGGCCCATCGTCGAGATCATGTTCATCGACTTCATCACTCTGGCGCTGGACCAGCTGGTCAACCACGCTGCCAAATTGCATTACATGTCGGGCGGGCAGCTCCAAATCCCGCTCACCGTGCGGGTCCAGTGCGGCATCAGCGGCGCGATGGGCGCGCATCACTCGCAGAACCTGGAAGCGTGGCTGACCCATGTCCCCGGCCTTAAAGTCGTGATGCCCTCCAATCCCGCCGACGCCAAAGGCCTGCTCAAAACGGCAATCCGCGACGACAATCCGGTGGTGTTTGTCGAACACCGCGGTCTCTACCGCTCCACGGGGACGGTGACCGATGCCGATGTCGCGCTGCCGATCGGTCAGGCCAACGTCCTGCGGCGGGGCGACCGGGTAACCGTCGTCGCCCTGGCCAACATGGTCGGCCCGGTATTGGCGGCGGCCGAGGAGTTAGCATCAGAAGGAGTCTCGGCTGAGATCATCGACCCGCGCACGCTTTCGCCGTTGGACGTTGAAACCATCGCCGATTCCGTAAAAAAAACCAGCCGGCTCATCGTCGTCCACGAGGCTGTGGAGCAAAGCGGCATCGGCGCGGAGATTGTCGCGCGGGTACAGCAGGAAGCTTTTTACTATCTCGATAGTCCAATCCTGCGGCTTGCCGCGCCCTTTGCGCCCGTGCCCGCAAGCCCGAATCTGGAAAGAGAATTCCTCCCGAACAAGGAGCGAATCGCCGCTGCAGTGCGCGGGATGGTCGGTTAGGCCGTAAACAAGCGATCGTGCGCAGATGCTCTCTCGCGGAGCTTTTTACGGACGTCCGGTTGATTGTGCGGAGGCTTGATCTCCACCCCGGACGTGATGCCGTTGAATGGGCTTGACAGCGATTCCCTGTCAGCCGTGACAATCCGCTGGCAGAGCGTCACTGTCAAGAATCCCCTTCAATTCGAGCCATCGTCCCATAACTCCATGAAACTGCTTGTTTGACCCGTCAGCCAGGAACGCTGGCGTCCTGGCACATGGCTTGCTCTAAACCCGTAATAAACATTCACCAAACTTCCCCGATACCGGGGAAGCTCCCCCGACGAGCCCGCGTCGCGCCCCCACGCGGCCGGGCTCGTCCCCTCCCCCTCGATAAGTAAAAATCCTGCTGGCTACTCGAAGAACGCCCCTTCGATCAGCACCGGCTTGGCCGCGCCCTGCTCGTGGGTCCGGCCCGCAATCGCCGTGCCGTCGGGATTGAGGCGCTGGTCCGCTTTGTCCTGCCCGGCGCCGATGCGCGCCATCACCAACGGGGCGGTACCGGAGTTGCGAAACTGATAGTAGCAGCCCGCGGGCAACACGATCGCCTGATGCTTCGATGCGTCAACCACACCCTTGCCGTCGCGTCCGGTATTGAACTGCGCCGTGCCTTGGAGCACGAGAAAGATATGATCCTCCTTGGTGTGCGCGTGCAGCGCGTTCTCGCCGATGCCCGGCGCGTAGCAGTGAATTCTCAGCGTCATGAGATCGGTCTCGGCCAGCAGCTGGCGTGTATGCCCCTCTTTGACCAGTTGGGTTTTAAGCTGCACGACCTTCGCTTGTTTTTCTTCCATGGAACCTCCTCGAACGAAAAATTTTCCAAACTAACCGATCTTAGGACACTCGCCGCGCCCTGCGCAAGGCAACGGTACGCCCCCCGCCCTTCGCGATTGCAAATGTTCGATCACTCGGCTTATCTGAAAGCTCGGACGAATCGAGAATCAATTTGACGCCCCTGTTCCCCGAAATTATCGCCATCGGCTCCGCCATGGGCTGGGCGGGAGACTCGGTGCTGGTCCGCTTCGGCCTGCGCAAATCCAATATCTTTGCCGCCATGTTAATGAGCTACGCGGTTTCCGTAACCTTGGTGTGGACCTATCTCATTGCCACCACGTCGCTTGAATTTCTCAAGTCCCCGGTGATGATTTACTACGTGATCAGCGGTTGCATGCAGCCGCTCTTTGCCCGTGCGTTGTTTTACCAGGGTATCACGCGCATGGGCGTCGCCCGCGCCGGCCCGCTGCGCGGCATCGAGCCGCTTTTCGCCACCGCCATCGCCGTTGTCTTCTTCCGCGAGCAACCGGGCTGGCAGGTTTTTCTCGGAACTATTTTGATTGTCGCTAGCCTCTGGCTGATCTCCGGTAAACAAGCGGGAGATACCCAGTGGCGCCTGCTCGACGCGGTATTTCCCATCGGTGCGGCCCTTATCTCCGCCGTCTCGCAAAGTCTGCGCAAGCAAGCTTTGAATGTCATCCCAGACCCTTTTATCGCCGTGGCGGTGGTGACGACGGTTTCGCTGATTCTCTTGCTTGGTTTCATATTTGCCACCGGCAGAACCGGGCAACTAAAAATGGAACGCGACGGCTTTCGCTTTTTTCTCTGCGCCGCGCTCGTCGCCACGACGGCGCAGGTGGCGAACTTCATCGCGCTTGCCCGCGGCGATTTGTCGGTTATCATTCCACTCCTTAATACAACGCCGCTTTTCACCGTGTTCTTCAGCGCGATTTTTCTCCGCGCCGTGGAAAATATTAACATCCGCATCGTCCTCGGCGCAGTTTTGATGGTCGGCGGCATCGTGCTGATCACCGCCCGCTAAGCGGTAATGGTTTTCACTTTAATCAGAACATCAAACCATAGATGGCGGCGCCCTCGCATCCGGCTGGGTTGATGGCACGGTGCTTGAAATCAGCGCTAGACGCTTTTGATCGCCAAGGTCCCGTGCAAAAGTAAATCGCGCGGACAATGGCCCTAATAGGCCAGCCGCGTTCAGGGGCGGCCTAGAAACGCCCTGCGCTTGACGTCGCGGTCAAACATTATGCATATCGATAGTCGATGACCACGGCGCTTCTCACCGTCCTCGCCCTGATCGCCTTCGCCGCCAATTCCATCTTTGCCCGACTCGCGCTGGGCAACCCAAGCATCGATCCGGCCAGCTATACGACAGTGCGCCTGATAACCGGCGCCGCCACCCTGTGGCTTGTCGCCCGCTACCGGCAAGCCGATGAGCCGTCGACTTTCGACAGCAGCTGGACTTCCGCCGCCATGCTCTTCTTGTATGCTGCGGCGTTTTCTTTCGCCTACATCAGCTTGTCCGCGGGCACGGGCGCATTGATTCTTTTCGCCGCGGTGCAAATCAGCATGATCGCGGTGGGTCTCTGTACCGGAGAAAGACCTTCGCTGCTGCACTGGTTGGGACTGCTGATCGCGGTCGCCGGACTTATCTACCTCGTCTCGCCCGGTATCGCCGCGCCATCGGCAGCCGGTTCGCTCCTTATGGGAACCGCCGGCGTTGCCTGGGGCGTCTACTCGCTTCTGGGACGCGGTGTGACAAACCCCGTGCACGCCACCGCGAAAAATTTTCTCAGGACCGTTCCCATGGCACTGGTCGTCTCGATATTTTGGTTGCCGTATATTGCAATCACTGCTGAAGGATTTCTTTGGGCCGCCCTCTCGGGTTCGATCACGTCGGCGATCGGCTATGTTATCTGGTATGCCGCGCTGCGCGGTTTGACCGCGACGCTCGCAGCGACCGTGCAACTTTCGGTGCCGGCGCTCGCCGCACTCGGCGGGGTGGTTTTGCTGTCGGAACCAATGACCTTGCGCTTGATTGTGGCCGGCGCGTTGATACTCGCCGGCGTCAGCCTGGCGATTTTCAGCCGAAAGAAATAATTTCTTTATCCGAGCCCGGGTCTGCGGCGCCGCCCGGCTGCTTGGCATCAAACCCACCACCCTCAGCTCGCGCATCAAGGCGCTCGGCATCGAGCGCAAGCGCTGGTCGAGCTTTCCCGGCTCACGACAGTTCGTGGTTTATCCCGACGAGAATTCGTGAGCGACGAGATCTCGTGGTCCGTCTTTTTTGCCCGTGGTGTTCTAACTCCCCAATTTACAAACGTTTTGGCTTGCTCCGACACCATGGCACGGTTCCCGCAATCCGTCCTTGGCAAGCGGCGACGAGCTGCAAAAAAACAAAGGAGGAATGGATCATGAAGAGCCAATACAGTTACCAGGGGGCGCTGGAGACTTCGGAGCGAGTGAACTGGCGGATCGAAGATATCATCGGCGGAGAGAAGCGGCTGGATTTTACCAAGCCGTTCATGCCCGAGTCCTTGGCGCAGGTAAGCGGGCTGGGGTTTCTGTCAGCCGAGGAGAAGCGGGTTCTCAACCAGATCCGCGGCCATGAGTATCTGGCCATGTTCGGGTTGGTCGAAGAGTTTATTTTGCCCTTTGCCGTCGATCACGCCCGAGACCGGCTTTCGGGGGACGACTACCGGGTGCGGGCGCTTTTGCAGTTTGCCGGGGAAGAGGCCAAGCATATCCATCTGTTCAAACGCTTTCGCCAGGAGTTCGAAGCGGGGTTTGGCAGCAAGTGCGAGTTTATCGGGCCGGCCGAAGAGGTAAAGAAGTTCGTCTTGTCGCACAGTCCATTGGGGGTGGGGATCGCGATCTTGCACATCGAGTGGATCACCTTGAGACATTATCTTGAAGGGGTCAGAGACAACCAGGATTTGGACCCCCAGTTCAAGAGCCTGCTCAAGCACCACTGGCTCGAGGAGTCCCAGCATACCAAGCTCGACACGCTGATCGTCGAGGAGCTGGCGAGCACGGCGAGCGAGGAGGAGATTGACCGGGCGTTTGAGGAGTATGGGAAGATCGGCGCCTTTATCGACCAGGGGATCGGGCAGCAGGCGGTGTTGGACACCGAGGCGTTTATCGCGGCCACAGGGAGGAGTCTGAGCGGGAGCGAACGCCAAGAGATGACCGATGCCGTGAACAAGGGAATGCGCTGGACGTATCTGGGGACCGGGATGACCCATCCGAACTTTCTTTCGACGGTGCAACAGCTCAAGCCGCAGGCGAGAGCTCAAATCGAAGCCATGGCCCCGGCGTTCTGCTAAAAGCATAATCGTCGATCAGTACGGCAAGCCGGGCTGCCAGACAGCCCGGCTTGCCAGGCGAGGGAAAAATGATCACCGCAAAGACTTCGAATATCGACCCTGTCGTCAACATTCTCGTGCGGGCGTTTGGCGCCGATCCGGTCGCG
>CAZILB010000103.1:9542-14263 GCA_964539925.1 uncultured Syntrophobacter sp.
GCGTCGCCTGCGGTTAGAAGGAGATCCGTCATGACTATAGAAGAATACTTGCTTTTTGCGCTCGCGGTCGTTTATTTACTGATCTCAAATGGAAATCCTCCAAGAGAGCACCGCGCTACGCGCTGGAATAATCAAGACAATCAGTCGAGTATCGACCCTGGCCCCTGGAAGCGCGATATGCCGGGTCGATAGCAACTCAAGAGACACTTTTAACAGGAAAGAAGATCATGGCGACAACATGTCCGGTTGGTTTTGACGTTGAGAGATTGCGGCAACTGGTGCGCGCCGAGTATGACCGCGTCGCCCGGGAACCGCAGGGACATTTTCATTTTCACCGCGGCCCCGAGTATGCTTCGTCTAGGCTCGGATACGATGCGCAGGAATTGGCGGCGATTCCGGAGGAGTCCACTGCTTCTTTTGCCGGTGTCGGCAATCCCCATCGGATCGGCCCCATCGAACCCGGAGAAACCATTCTGGACATCGGCTGTGGCGCCGGCCTGGATCTGCTGCTCGCCGCTCGGCGTGCCGGTCTCAAGGGACGGGCGATCGGGGTCGATATGACACCGGCCATGATAGAGCGTGCCACGCGGGCGGCGTTGGCCTGCGGGCTCTGGCAAAACGTCGAGATTCGCCGCGGCATCGCCGAAGAGTTGCCGGTGGAAAGCGCCAGCGTCGACGTGGTGATCTCCAACGGAGTGTTGAATCTATCCACCGACAAGCTCCGTTCGTTCAGCGAGATCTACCGGGTGCTCAGGCCCGGCGGCCGCTTGTATCTCGCCGACGTGGTCGTCCAGAGAGAACTTTCCCTCGCCGCGCGCAGCGACGTCGATCTCTGGGCCGCTTGAATCGGCGGCGCCCTGCCGGAGGCAGAGCTTTTCGAGATCACCGCCGGTATCGGCTTTATCGACGGCAAAATCGTCGAGCGATTCGACTGCTACGAGGGCACCTCGGCCAAGGCCAAGTTGTCCAAAGATTTATATGTTCAGGGAGTAAACTTCTTCGCCCGCAAGCCGAACCGGTTACAAGACCGCGGCGACCAAGCCTCCGGCACAGAAAAAAGCTTCGCTCCTTGACGGCGGCATTCCACTGTTGATAGCAAGATGCTGGATTATAAGCTCGCGCGGCCAGTCTAGGGGGAGGGTTCTATGGACAGTCGGGGATTTGCCAAAGCGATCGAGAAACAGGTCGCCGATTTCTGCAAAAGCTTGGATACGAAGCTGCCGGCCTATAGCTACATTCCCCTGGCCACCGACGAGGCGCGTATCAAAGTGATGCAAAGCCGGCTGTTTAATGAAATCCGCGCCGGTGAGATCTTCGGCGGCTGGCTCAAGAGCACGCCCGAGTTGGACGTCAAGAAAACCCTCGCCGAGGCGGTGCACGAAGAATATGAGCACGCGACCTTTCTGGAGGAGGCGCTGAGAAACAAAGGAGCGACGCCCTACGACTACCAACCGCTGCCCGCGCAGATGGCGATGTTCAATTCCTTTGAAGGGCTGACCGACACGGTGGAACGGATCGCCGCTTTTCCGATGGCCGGCGAAGGCGTGGCGGATTACTTGATCGCGAAGTGCCTTCAGGCCGGTACGGTGCCGAACTGGGTCACCGATCCCTACCGGCGCATCCACGAAGACGAAGCCGAGCACGGCAATTACCCCTTCGAGATTCTGGTCAAATACGCCACGACACCGGAAAGACAGGAGCGCGCCGCCCGCGCCGTCGCCATGAGCCTCGCCCTGCGCCGCGCCTATTTCGAGAACCTCGACCGCTGGGTGTTCGACGGCAAGTCCTACTAGTGAGCCCCGGATTCCGCTTCGCTCCATCCAGGCTACGACACCAGGGTTAATCCCAGCGACGGTTGAATCACCAACGCCCCCACCTCTTTCCTCCCCCGCGCGCGGGGGAGGACCAAGGAGGGGGAACCCACCCTGGCATTACGTCGTTAGCATGCAAGCTTCGTGCGCTTCGCGAATTACAGTCGGAAGTTGTCGGAGCCTTAGCCGAGGTTGCCGCGAACAAATTCTCCGATTACACTGCGTCCCATGAACGACAAGTCCAACCGGCAGCCTGAGAAAAAATCCAACCGCAGATCGTCGGCAGCGCCAGCAACAAATACGCCGAAAGTGCTCTTGCTCGACGGCCATTCGCTGGCCTACCGCGCTTTTTTCGCCCTGCCGGAAACCCTGGTTACTTCTTCCGGGCAAGTGACCAATGCCGTCTACGGCTTCACTTCGATGCTGATCAAGCTGCTCGCCGACGAGCGGCCCCAGGGCGTGGTCGTTTGCTTCGACAAGGGCGCGCCGCAATTTCGCCTCGACCGCTATGCGGAATACAAAGCCGGGCGGGCGGAGACCCCGGAGTTGTTTAAACAACAGCTGCCGCTGATCCGCGAAGTCCTCGAAAACCTCCGGATTCCCATGGTCGAGCTCGAAGGTGTTGAGGCCGACGACCTCTTGGCGACTTTGACCAAGCACGCTCGAGACGAAGGCTGCGAGGTGGTTATCGTCACCGGCGACCGCGATATTCTGCAGCTGGTCCGAGACGGTGTCTCGGTTATCATGACCCGCCGGGGGATCTCCGACGTTACCCGCTACGATGCTCAGACGGTGCTCCAGCGCTACGGCGTTTCGCCGGAAAAGTGGATCGACTTCGTCGCCCTCAAGGGCGAAGCCTCGGATAACTTGCCGGGCGTGCCCGGCGTTGGCGACAAGACCGCCGCTCAACTGATCAACAAATACGGCGACATCGAGCAGGTGATCGCTCACGCCGACGAGCTGACGCCCAAACTGCGCGAGGGGATCAAGACCCACGCGGAACAAGTCCGTATCAACAAGGAGCTAGGCCTTCTGCTCGACAATGTGCGGCTCGATCTCGACCCGGGGAAACTGCGCCTGGAGGCATGGGACGACGAAGCGGTGCGCCGCCTGTTTCACTCGCTTGAATTTCGCACCCTGCACGAGCGGCTGAAGGAGCTCAAGTTTCATGGCGCGGCCGCAGCGCCATCCCCCGCCCTCGAGCTCGGCTCAAAGTCGGAATTCAGGTCCGAGAGCGAGCTCCGCCCTGGCGAGGCCGTCGCCCTGGCGTGGAATGAAAAATGGCTCGCCTTGAGCGACCGAGCCGCCGAAGCGCGCTTCATGCCGTTCGCCGGCGTTTTCGATCGACTCTCAGGCTGCCTCAAGGACCCTCATCGGCAAAAAACGGCTCACGACGCCAAGGCCCTTTTCCGCGCCGGGCTCAACGCCGGCGCGGACATCGAAGGCTTGCACTGCGACACCAAGATCGCGGCGTATCTTCTCGAACCCGGCTCTTCGTCCGGATACAACCTCCGCGATATCGTGAGCCGTTATCTCGGCGCGAGCCTGGATGCGCAGAAGAGCGAACCGCAAACCGGCGAACAGGGAGCGCTCGCCTTTGCCGCCGATGAAAAAGAAAGCGTTTGCCGCGAGGCCGTGGCGATTCGCGCCGTCGCCCCGGTCGTCGAAGAACAGCTCCGCTCGCAGGGCGTGTGGGAACTTGCAACCGGTATGGAGTTTCCGCTGATCCCCGTGCTCGCGCGCATGGAACATGCCGGCATTCTCGTCGACCGCGACTATCTCGATAAGCTCAACTCCGACTTCGGCGAAAAGATGGCAACCCTCGAGCAGACGATCCAGCAGCTCGGCGGCGAAGATTTCAACGTCAACTCCAACGTGCAGCTCCAACGCATTCTTTTTGACAAACTGGGTCTGCCGAAGACGCGAAAAATCAAAACCGGCTACTCCACCGACGCCGCCGAGTTGGAGAAGCTTTCCGGCCGCCACCCCATCGTCGCCGCGTTGCTTGAGTACCGCGAGGTGTCGAAGCTCAAGAACGGCTTCAGCGAAATGCTGCTAGGCCTGGTCGATCCCAAGACCCGGCGCATCCACACCACCTACGAGCAGACCGCGGCCGCCACCGGGCGGTTGTCATCGAGCGCTCCTAACCTGCAGAACATCCCCATTCGCGGCGAGCTCGGGCGGCAAATTCGCCGCGCTTTCATCGCGCCGCCCGGACACCGGTTGCTGTCTGCGGACTACTCGCAGATCGAACTTAGGGTGCTCGCGCATCTCTGCGAGGACGAGACATTTTGCCGGGCATTCGCCCAGGGGCACGATTTTCACGCAACCATCGCGGCCAAGGTCTTCGGCGTCCCGCTGAAAGACGTGACTTCGGAGATGCGCAACCGGGTCAAACAGTTTTCCTATGGCATCGCCTACGGCATGTCGACCTTCGGCGTCTCGCAGCGCCTCGGCGTCGAGATGGACGAAGCGGCAAGCTTCGTCGAAACCTACTATGCCCAGTTTCCAAAATTGAAAGACTTTCTTACCGCGCAGGTGGATAAGGCCAAGGTCGATGGCTTCACCACGACCATGTTCGGCCGCCGCCGCTATCTGCCGGAATTGCAGTCGTCCAATTTTCGCCTGCGCGCCCTCGGCGAGCGTATGGCGCTCAACGCGCCGATCCAGGGAAGCGCGGCCGACATCCTCAAAATCGCGATGATCAACGTCGACGCCGCGTTGCGCAGAGAGCCGGTTGCCAAAATGCTCCTGACCGTCCACGACGAGCTCGTGTTCGAAGTGCCTGAGGACAACCTCGATCACGCCCGGACGCTGGTTGAAAGAGAAATGACTCAAGCCGCCGAAATTCGCTGCGGCCTGGCGGTGGAAATGCACAGCGGCGCCAACTGGGCCGACGCCCACGCGTGA
>CAZILB010000104.1:0-1687 GCA_964539925.1 uncultured Syntrophobacter sp.
ATCCAAAATGAATAGGATTCCGCCGAACGTGTTGGCCCGGGCGGACCGGGTGATCAAATGAAAACTCAATTGCAGCTTTTGCATAAGTATGTTGTCCTATTGCTGACACTGACCAGCTGGACAATATCGCCTGCCCTGCTTTGCCCGACATACGCTGCGGGGGCTCGGACGCCGAAAGTTTTCAAGATCGGAATTTTGACCGACGCCATGGTGCCTTGGCATACCAGCACCAACGGGTTTCGGGACGGTCTAATGGAGTTTGGCTACGTCGAGGGGAAAAATGTCAGATTCGAGGCACGCGCCGCCCAGGGAGATCTTACGCATCTGCCCAAGCTGGCGGGCGAGCTGCTGGAACAAAAGCCGGATCTTCTGTTTTGCGTGTCGGATGCCTGCTCCAGGGAAAACAGGCAAATCCCAATGGTGTTCACACAAGTAAGCGATCCGGTGAGGCTCGGTCTAGTGGAGAGCATCGCTCGACCCGGTGGAAACATCACCGGGATCGCCAACCTGCGCGCCGAGCTGTCCGCCAAGCGCCTGGAGCTATTTAAGGAAATCGTCCCCTCCCTGCGTCGCGTCCTGCTAACTTACGACCCCCGCAAGACGGAAGAGCGTGAGGCACTGACATCCGCAAAGAGCGAAGCCAACCGTCTTAAGCTTGTCCTCATCGCGAACTCGATCACCGATCCGTTGGCGATCGAGCCTGGGCTGGCCAAGCTTAGGGAGGGAGGCCAGGACGGGATTCTCATCGTTCAGTCCGGAACCAATCTCAATATCCCCGGGCGAAGCCTCCAGGTGGCCAGTTCGAACAAGATCCCGACCATGTACCCGGCGTCCTTCTGGTCGCAGGTCGGCGGGCTGGCTTCCTACGGTCCCGATCAATATTCCCAGGGCCGCCAGGCCGCGCGCCTGGCCCACAGGATCCTGACGGGGACGAATCCCCGGGAGCTGCCTGTGGAACTTCCCCACAGGATCGAGTTTGTCATCAACCTAAAGACCGCGAAAGGGCTAGGGCTCCAGGTGCCGGAGTCCGTGCTTTATCGCGCTGATCGCGTTATCAAATAGGAGCGGCTTCGGCCGCAGAAGGAGGAGAATTATGAAGGCAGCTATAATGTCGCTCGTAGTCGGGTTCTTGATGCTGGGAGGATTTGGCGTCTCGCTGGCGGCAGATTTGAAAGACAAGGTCAAGGTGGAGACCTTGACAGTGGGTCTGCATCCCGGAATGGATTCGGGGCTTTATATCTGCGCCCAGAACCATCTCCACATCAAGGGAGTCGTAAACAACTTAGCTAACGTGACCCTGGGAAAGATCAAGGTTTCAGGAAAAGCTTTTGCAGCCGACGGCAAGCTTCTCGGAGAAGCGACGTTTTCTACGAAGGAGGCATCCCTTGCCCCCGGCGGTAAGGCAGAGGTCAACCTGGAGTTCCTCACCGTCACCGGGCCGTTGATTGAAAAGGTGAAGAGACACGAGCTAGCAGTCCTTGAGGCGCCGGCGAGGAACTGAGCGTACCCTGAACGGGGTGGAATCCATCTCATCCGGACGAATGCTGGACGGCGCGGCAATAGTTGGGTTCCCGTCTTCCTTGACTTTGAAATTCTTCTTCCATAGCCTACGCCGGGGCTTGAGTTGGGAGGGTGTTGTATCCGGCAGCGCTAATCAGCGAATATGCGAGCCGCGACATCGATGCGC
>CAZILB010000104.1:1787-13932 GCA_964539925.1 uncultured Syntrophobacter sp.
GTGTTGTATCCGGCAGCGCTAATCAGCGAATATGCGAGCCGCGACATCGATGCGCCCGCCTAGAGGACATGAAGCGATCGTTGACAGGTCTTCAGGAGGTTCAGGCATGACGGTAAAATTTCTGCGAATCTACATGTTCTCCTTGGTGGTAACCCTCTGTGCTGCGATTGTCTCGGTTTCGGCCGCCGATAAAATCATCGCCGACTACGGCGGCCACGCCGGGTTTCAGAGTGCGACCTGGATCGGCAGGGATTTGGGAATTTTTGAGAAACATGGGTTGGACGTCGAGATTATCATGATCACGGGAGCCGCGCGGTCCATCGCGGCCCTGATGGGGGGCAGCACCCAGTTCGCCACCGGATCGGTGACCGGGCCGATGGCCGCCATCACCCGGGGCTCGGATGTAAGGCTCATCGCCGCTTCCTACAATAAGTTTCCCTACGCCTTTATCGTCCGACCGGAGATCCGCACGCCCAACGATCTGCGCGGCAAGCGGATCAACATTCTCAATTTCGGCGGCTCCAACGATCTTGCGCTGCAACTGGCGTTCAAGGAGTGGGGCCTCAAACTTTCCGACGCCCATGTGATCATCGGCGGCGACGCGCCGACACGCATGGGATCGCTGATGGCGGGACGGACCGACGCAACGATTCTCTCGCCGCCCCATTTGACCATGGCTGTCAAAGCGGGATTTCGAATCCTGGCCGACATGGGAGAGATGAGCGCGACCTTTACCCAATCCGGATTGTCTACGAGAGGAAATTATCTCAAGGAAAACCGGGACCGGGTCAAGCGTTTCTTGCGCGCCTATGCCGAGTCGATCCATATCATCAGAACCGACCGCGAGCGCACCATCAAGGTCTTTGCCCGGCGCATGCGCGTCGAGGATCCGGAGATCCTGCGCAGCACGTACGACTACTTCGCTCCCCGATTTTCCTTTCCGCCGCGGATCGATATGGACGGCGTGCGCGATACGCTGCGCTTCTACGCGGAGCAAAATCCCGACTTCCGAAACCGCAAGGGGGAAGAATTCGTCGATCACTCTTTGATCGATGAACTGGAAAAAGACGGTTTCTTTAAAAAATTCCGGTCGTGAATCGTGTTCGTGCAGAGGAAGCGATTCCGAGCACGAACACGAAATGCAACCGCGTTGTATTCGGCGGGGCCTCAATTCCGCTGTAATTTTACCTGTCGCACTTCTGGAGATCGGCTGTTCTTGAATCAGGGTCGCGCGCCTTTTTGGGGTTTCAGGCGATTCGCGTCGATGCGCGTGTCCCATAGCATCGCTTCGCCGCCCAGACTGGGACTGAACATGTCGACCTGCAGCTGCGCGGCGCAACCCGGGCAGCAATAGATATGATACTCGCCGATGTAGGGCTCGCCGGAGGGCAGGGGCGGCATGATTTCGTTGAGATGAATCAGCCGATGGATCGCGTAGAGTTTGTAGTTGTCATCGGCGGTGCAGAAGGCATGGCCGCAGCAAATGCATCGGATGATCTTCTGCTTGCCGTCGGCGGCGATCTCCAGCGCCGCGTGAAACTTGAGCAGCCGGCGCCAGTGGGTATGTCCGTTGGCAGCGATGCCGCTGGCTTTTCCCGATACCGGACGGCCTTCGCGCAGGCGCGCGTCGCGAATCTCCCGGCGGCGCGCTTCGGTGGCCGCGCCGTCGACGCTCTTGCCATCCGCTGAAAGAACGACGCCGTAGGTCCTTTGCGAGATTTCGCGGCTCACCCAGCCGCGGCCAAAGTCTTTCAAAACCGCCTGCGGATCGCGGTCGATGGGATCGGCGAAACCGCCGCCGCCGGCGACATAGTCCACCAGCAGGCTGCCTTCGGGCAACGCGATGCGTTCGGGGACTCCGGCGGGCAAGAACGAATTGCCCCATTCGCCCCGGCGCATCGCTTCGGCCGTGGGGTGCTCGCCGCTTTTTACTCTGTCGAGCATATCCAGGCCGGCTTCGATCATGACCCGCGTTGCGCCGATGCCGGTGGGATAGCCGCCGGCCAGACCAAAGCCTCCCTGGGCGACACCGCCATAGGGTTTGTAGTCGACGCTGCAGTCCTTGGATCCGTAAATCAAATAAACCCGATGGCTCCCCAGACCGCCACGGTAGCGGCCGAAACCGCTGCCGTCGGGATTGTGCGAGCGCGTAAAGTAGAGAAACGGATACTGCATTTCAATACGCTCGACATCGCTAATCCCGGCGGACGGAATATTCATGTGGCCGCCGGTGTTGACCCCGTCGCGGTGCGGCGCCGCGCCCATGCCGGCGCCGTGAATGTCGTAAAGGCCCTGGGCCACGGCGATGCCTTCGCGGGTATGGCCGCCGTAAAAGTAGCCTGGGCCGCCGACGAACTCCAAGTTGCCGGTGGTCGAGGCGTTGACGTCGTCGTACCGGCCCGAGGCATAGATCATTTTCGCCACGCCCTCGCAGACGGTGGACACGAGCACGTTGCCGATGCGCGGTCCCGCGCCGCAGGCCGCGGGATACTTGCAGTTCAGTATGCTGCCTTCCGGAACGTGGATTTTCACCGGGCGCATCTTGCCGTCGCTCCACGGCACGTCCCAGAAGAGCGTATTGGTGAGCGCCAGGGCGATGTGCGCCACGGTGCTCGGCAGCGTCGAATTATGGTCCGTGTCGGTTTGCGGGCTGGTGCCCGTGAAGTCGAAACGGAGTTCGTCGTTTTTCTTGGTCATGGTGCAGTAAAGCTGCTGGGCGACGGATTTGCGCGTCTTGCGGTCGAGCGTCGTGACGTATTGGCGCGTCACCCAGGTGCCGTCCGGCATGGAGCGCAGCTTGGCGCGGGACTTGGCTTCGGAATCCTCGATCATTTTTTCGCCCGCTTGCTGCACGAACTGCAGGCCGAACTTCTCCACCAGGCCAAGATAGCGCCGCGCGCAAATGTTGTTGCCGGCGATCATCGCCTTCAAATCCAGTCCGACGTACTGCGGGTCGCGGCACATGCCGGTCAAAGTCTGAAACACGTCTTCCCGAAACTCGTCCTTCTCGACGATCTTTAGCCCCGGCACGCAAATACCTTCGTGAAAAATTTCCTGAGCCGCGCCGCGCAAAAGGCCGCCGGTATCGGCGGTGTGCGTGCTGGTGGCGGTCCAGGCGATCAGTTTGCCGCCGAAGAAAATCGGCTTGATGATCATCATGTCATAGGTATGCGAGCCGGCGACGTAGGGATCGTTGAAAAAGAACTGGTCGCCGTCGAAAAACCCCGGGGATTTATCAAATCGCCGCTTGAGATCGTTGATCGCGTCCGAGGTCGCCGCGGCAAAGCGCAAGTGGCCGGAACAGGCCAGAACCATGATGCCTTTCTCGTCGTAAAACGAGCTCATGCACTCGCCGCCCTGGGAGACGATGGGCGAGGCGGTGACGCGCTGGAGCGTCATGCGTCCCTCTTCGCCGATCGCCCAGAGGCGATGGAGAAACATCTCGTAGCGGATCGGGTCGATGGCGGGCTTTGCGATTCTCATCTGCGTCTCCTCGGGCGCAAGGGTTGGAACACTGGAGTCATGGAGTGTATTCTCTGTTCTTTTTTTCCTCACGGCACTTCCATTACCAAATTCATGTACCGGTCGGCTGTCACTTTGTGATCCGGCGGCACCAGCGCGGTGGTAAACGGCAGCTCGATGATCGCGGGGCCGCGCACCGTCGCGCCGGCGCCGAGTTTTTGATAATCGTACACCGCCGTATCGACAAGCTTGCGCTCGGGCCGGGTGAAAAAGACTTTACGCTTGCCCTTGAGCGCCGAGCGCGCGCCGGCGCCGGTTTTTCGCCGGGCGTTGAGATTGGGTTTGGCGACCTTGCCGACGGCATCGATGCGGATCTGGCTGATCTCGATGCCGGCCTTGGCATAGCCGGCGCCCACGCCGTAGAGTTCCTCGTACTTCTTTTCAAAGGTGTTTTGCATTTCCGCCAGACGCCTGGCGGTGAAGCGATCCTCGGACGCGGCCATTTCCACGCCGGCGCTCTGGCGCCGGTAGCGCATGGTGAAATAGCGGCGATACTCCACTTGGTTGGCTTTAAAGCCTTCGCCGGTCATCTGGTCCTTCATCTCGCTTTCGATGGTTGCCAGTCTTTGAGTGATCACCGCCGGGTTCGCCGGCAGAATGTACTGGCAAGTCACGACGCGGGTACGGATCACGTCCGCAGCGGCGGCGCCAAAGGCGGAAAATACCGGGGATGTGGCAAAGATGTAAATCTGCTTGATGCCCAGCTCGGCGGCGAATCCGGCGGCGTGCACCGGACCGGCGCCGCCGAACGCGTAGATGACGAATTCCTCGGGCAGATATCCGGTGCGCACCACCTGGCGGCGAATCAGATCCGACATTTTGGCGTTGACGATGTCGTAAACGCCGGCGGCGGCTTCGTGGACTTTCAATTTCAGAGGCCGGGCGATTTTCTCCTCGATGGCTTTGAGCGCTTTGTCCTTGTTCAAGCTCTTTCGGCCGCCGAGAAAGTAAGCGGGATCGATGATGCCAAGGGCAAGATCGCAGTCGGTCACCGTCACTTGCTCGCCGCCGCTGTCATAGCAGACCGGCCCCGGGCTGGCGCCCGCGCTGCGGGGTCCGACGAGCAGACGGCCGGTTTCCGCCTCGACCTGCGCGAGGGTGCCGCCGCCGGCGCCGATGGATTCGATATCGATGATTGGCTGCAGCATGCGAAAGCGCTCGACGATGGGCTCCTGAGCGTAGCGCCAGTAGCCTTCGGTGATCAGGCCCACGTCGAAGCTGGTGCCGCCCATGTCGGTGGTGATGACGTTTTTGTGCTTCAACAAACCGGCGAGGTGCGCCGAGGCGATCATGCCGCCGGCGGGGCCGGACTGTAAGTTGGCAATGGCGCTCACATGCTCGCGGTGCGCCACGCCGCCGTTGCCCTGCATGATCAACAGCGGGCCCTGGAGGCCGCCGTCGTGCAGTTTGCCTTCCAAGCCCATCAGATATTTTCCCACGGTGGGACCCAGATAGCTGTTCAGGATCGCCGTGTTGGCGCGGGCGTATTCGCCGGCCACCTGCGACAGCGAACTGCCGAAGGACCAGTAGACTTTGCGGTGCGGGTCGGCTTCGGCCGTGAGCGCGCGAATTTCTTCTTCATGTTTTGGGTTGGCCCAGGCGTGCATGAGACTTACGGCGATGGCATCGACCTTGTCGGTTTCGATCAGGCGCTGGATCGCCTGCATGACGTCGTCCCAATTGAGCGGCACGATTTCGTTGCCCTGGTAATCCATGCGCTCGCGTACGCCGATGACGCGTTCGCGCGGCACAAAAGCCTCCGGCTTGGTGATCCAGGTGACATGCTTGATCTCATCGTCGGAAAGGCCGTCGACGCGACCGATGGCGCGCATGATCTCCGCGGTGTCTTCGAAGCCCTTGGTGGTGATGAAACCCACTTTGCAGCCGCTGTGCGTGATCAAGGCATTGGTCGCCACCGTGCTGCCGTGTTTGAACAGCGCGGTCTGGTCGAGCAGCTCGGAGGTCTCGACGCCGACCGCATTGGCCGCCTCCCGCACCGCGTCCAACACGCCGCGGGAAAAATCGTCCGGGGTGGTCGAAGCCTTGGCCGTCCACACCTGGCCATTGGTGTTCAAGACGACGACGTCGGTAAACGTCCCGCCGGTATCGACGCCGATGAGATAGCGCGCTTTTGCTGCCATGAATGATTTCTCCTGGTGAGTCTTCGAGCAGAAATATGAGAGAGAATGGAGCTTGTCAAGTTCAGTCGAATTGCAGGCCGATGTCGAACTTGGCGGTGTATCCCTGCGGCCCCTTCGTCGGCGCGAGCAGCAGTTGTTTTCCGCCGCGGCGAAAAATGAAATCGCTCTCATTCCCGACGCGGCGGGTGCGGTGGCTGTTGTAGGGAGCTTCGGTGAAGACCCGGTCGTTGACCGATTCATCGAAGTAAAGCTGCGAAGTGAATTCCTGGGCGGGGGCGCCTTGAAGCGCGCTGCGAATCTTGAAGTGAATGTGCACCGCCCGTCCTGGATACCAGCCGGGATAGATGGTGAGAAACTCGGCGATGCCTCTGATGTTTGTGGTTTGGTATCCCCGTAGAAATTTCTTGCCGCTCGTATCAAACCGCCCGCCGATGTCGCGAACCCCGGAATAAACGCCCAAGGCATCGCATTGCCAGATATCGACGATGGCGCCGGGGAGAGGAGCGCAGAGAACACCGTCAACTCGCGAAACCGCAAAGGTCACACGCAGCGGTAGGCCCGGCTTGACGGAGCCGTCGGCTGGATCGGAGCGGATGTCCGGGCGGTTGAGCTTCTCGTCCAGGAAGTATGGCCCCGCGGTCTGTTCAGGACGTACGATGCAGGATGGCATGGCCGCTGCGGCCGGGGCGCCGTCAAAAATACGGCGGAGCCGATCGCCGGCAAGAAGCGCTGCGGCTGACCCGGCGCCAAGAAGTCTTAAGAATTCTCGTCGGTCGTGGTTCGGTAATAAGGGTCGCTGGCCCATGTTCACTCCTCGCCGTCGAGCGACCGCGTGGTCGCACTGTTCACGCGGCCGATCACGCAAGAAGAATAACATGCGTGTCGGAAGTTCCAAGCCATCCGCAGGGGAGGTTTGGTGGTCGCGGGTGCGGTCGACGGCTCGCCGAACAGGTTCGCAAAAAAACACCGCCACTGAGAAGCGTCTGGGCCGCAAAGGCCGATTCAAGACCCGTCCCGTTAAGGGGAGAGGGCGGAAAGCGGCCGCGGGCTCTACTGAAGTCGCGGCATGATCTCTTTTTTGAAGAGATCGAGCGAGCGAATCACTTTGTCGTGGGCCAGGTTGCCGATGTGGAACATTCCCATGAAATGGTCGGCGCCGACTTGGTCCATCTGGGACTGAATTTGTTTGGCTACGGTATCGGCGTTGCCGGCGATCAAGTAGCCGCTGCTCAGCAAGCCGTCGTAATCCATCTTGGAAAAGTCGAAGCGCTCGCGGTTGCCTTCGCGGAAATAACTGAACGATCGCTCTGAGGTCAGCGCCGCCATCAACTGGCGATCCACCGCGTCTTTATTTATCGCTTCGTTAAAGCCTCGATTAAAAACGCTAAAGAAATAACTCATCGGCTCGGTGATGTTGGCGCGAGCCGCATCGTCCGATTCATCGACATACATGTGGCGGCAAAGAATGAACTTGTCCGGCTTGGCTTCCCATCCTTCCTCGCGCGCCTTGGTCCGGTAGTAATTGAACGTGTCTTCGATTTGTCCGGTGGTCTGATAGACCTGGGCGCAGGGCAGGCGGCGCTTCACGCACCATTCGATCGATTCGGCGCTGCGCGCGGCGATCCAGATCGGCGGATGAGGCTGTTGCAATGGCCGGGGCCAAATGGCGCAGTCTTTAAGCTTGAAAAACTCGCCTTCAAAACTCCATACGGGCTCAGTCCAGGCGGTCATGATCAGATCATAGGCTTCCTGAAATCTACCGCGCGACTCCGCGGGGTTGACGCCGTACCAAATGTATTCCGGCGGGATGCCGCGTACGAAGCCGGCGATGAGTCGTCCATTGGAGAGACAATCGATCATCGCATACTCCTCGGCCACCCGTACCGGATGATTGCGCAGCGGCAAGATATTGCCGAGAACGCCGATCTTGATGCGCTTGGTTTTCTGGCTGAGGGCGGCTGCGATTAAATTTGGGGAAGGCATGGTGCCGTAGGCGCTGTAATGATGTTCGTTAAAAACCACGCCATCGAAGCCCAGCTCTTCGCAGTAAAGCATCTCTTCGAGGTGCTCGGCGTAGTTGGCGGCCCCCTTGGCCGGATCGAAGTAACTGCTCGGAACCGGCGTGCGCGGCGCTTCCTTGGGCACGTGCGGATAGGCAAGAAGGTCGAAATTATAGAGTTTCACGAAATGCTTTCTCCTTGGGCCGGACTTCGCGGGATGCTAACACCGCACCTCGATGGGGTCAAACCACGCACGAAAGGATGAAGGATGAAGGCGGAAGGATGAAATTTCGCCGGACCACCGACTCTTCATCCTTCCTCCTTGCGATTTCATCCTTTACTTGAAGCGACCCTCTTTGACGAGTTGCTCGAAGATGCTCGCGTCGATGAACGACGCCGGATCGGCGGAAGCCGCCTTCGGGCTGTTTTTCTTGATGGCGTCGAGCGTCGTGCGAATCGCTTCGGGGCGCGGCCGCGGATTGCGGTCAACCCACTTGGCGAAGGTTTGATACGCATACTCGGCGTTTTCCCGGCTGCTGCCGAGAAATTCCGTGAGGTAGCCGACGGTTTTGTCCTTTTCCTCAAAATAGATCTTCATGGCGTCGGTGATGGCTCTTGCGAAACGCAGGACGTTGTCCCGGTTGCTTTTGAGGTAGGCCCGTTGGACCCACTCGCCGTTTTGCTGCCAGGGAATGCCCAGGTCGGGCAAGACGATCAGGGAACGAAAACCGCGTTGCTCGGCGACGCGGTCGAAGGGCGCCGCGAGGATGCCGAACTGGGCGTCGCCCTTTTCCATGGCGGCGATGATGCTTGAAGGATCCGGCCGTGCGGTCTGCACGAGCTTGACTTCTCGCTCGGGGTCGATCTTCAGGCGGGCGAGGGCGAACCTGAGCGCCGTGTCGGGAATCGTCCCGAAGGGCGCGCCCACATGTCCGGTTTTTCCCCTGAGATCTTCCGGTTTGGCGATGTCTTTGTGGGCCATCACTTTGTAAGGAAAGACGTTGACCCAGGAGGTCACGAGGGCGAAGGGCGGCGCGCCTTCGAGCGTGGCGGTGACGAAGGCGGCGGCTCCGGCCCCGGTTGCAAGGTGCATGCTGCCGCCGAGCATCGCCTGCACGGCCGCCGAGGTGCTGGTATTGATGATGTTCACGTCCAGGCCGTGCTTCGCGTAAAGTTTTTCCTTCTGGGCGATGAAATAAAGACTGGTGCCCGGGTTGGTGCCGGTTTGACCGACGGTCATCTTGGCGCCCTGGGCATGAGCGTCGATGCGCCAGCAAAACAGCAGCGCGAGCATGATCACCGGTACAGCGCAGGAACGGACTCTCCTCGACTTCATGAGTATGCCTCCGTTTGTCATTTTTTCGACTTCCCTATCCCCTCGGCGGCTTCCATTTTTCCAGACGCCGCTCGACGGCTTTCAGCGATTCGTTCAAAGCCGCTCCCAGGCAGGCGATGATGACGATGGGCACGAACATGGCGGCCATCTGAAAACGCTGGGCGGCGACCGAGCTTAAATATCCCAGTCCCATGGCCGCGCCGTATTGTTCGGCGACGACGATGTAGACAAGAGCCCGTCCGAGCGCGACGCGCATGCCGGCGACGATATACGGCAGCGAACCGGGAAGCGAAACCTTGAGAAATAAGTGGTGGTCCCTGGCGCCGAATGCCCGAGCCATGGTCACCAGGCGGTGATCGGTATTGGCGATGCCGACCATGGTGTTGATGAGAATCGGAAAAACCGCGGCCAGCACCGTCATGATGACTTTGGACACCGACCCGAGGCCAAAGAGCATGATAATCAGCGGCAGCAGGGCGATCAACGGCGTGGCGTAGATGCCGGACAAGAGCGGGTCGAAGGTCTTGCAGATGTTCTTGTACCAGCCCATCGGCACGCCGAGCACGACGCCGATGACGATGGAAATGGCGAACCCTATGGAAAAGTTGGTGAGGCTGAACCAGATATGCTCCCAGATGGAGCCGTCGGCGAACAGCTCGTATCCTTTCGCGAGGATCGCGCTGAAGGGCGGAAAGTAAAAAGGATTGAGCAGCTCAAAACGTGTCGACAATTCCCAGGCGAGGAAAAAACCGACGATGCCGATGACGCCGAGCCATTTTGAAACCAGCTCGCGCGTGCGCTGCCACCCGCGATGGGTGGTCAACGGATTGGACTCGTCGACGGAGACGAGATCGTAGGAGTCTTGTTCTTGTGTGGCCGTAGGAACTCCCTGCTGAGCGAGTGAAGCCGACTTTATTCGCGGCCGGTGATCGTGTCAAGGCGCAGGGCGCGCGAAGCGCGCGCCATTCCGGATCTCAAATCTCAGAACCGGTCTAGAGGCTGAATTTTGCAATCTGCACTTTGCAATTTGAAATCGCGCCCGTCGCTTCGCGGCGGGCGCTACTCCCAGCGCTTCATCTTGGAAAAATCGTAATTCACGGAGCTGTCGGCGTCGAAGCGCCAGATCGCGCGATCTTTTCTCCATTCGCCGGCGAAGACCGAATCGAGGAACGAAGTGATCTGGTTCCAGGCGGTCTCGGCCTGAGGAGCGCGAAAGCGGCCGGGCATGGTGTCGTTCAAAAATCCGTGCGGCGCATCGGCGTACATGCGGATATCGAAACTTTTCTTTCCCTGGGCGAGAACGCTGAACATGCGGACGATGTTGTCGCGATGAATTAAGTTATCGAGCTCGCCGAAGACAGCCGTAAGCGGGCAGGAAAGCTTGCTCAGCAGCTGGTCGATGGGCTCGGGCCGCAGCGGATGAGTTTTCCAGTCGGCGTCGTAGACCGCGCCGTAGAGCACCACGGCGGCGCTGAGCAGGTTGCGCTTGGCGGCGGCCAGGATGGGCTGGCGGCCGGTCTGGCAAACGCCGCACATGGCTACTTTGTTCATGTCCGCTTCGGGCAGGGTTTTCAGATAGGCGACCACGGCGTCGAGATCGCCCAAGACTTGATCATCGCTCAATTCGCAACGGTCGTCGCCTTGCGCCAGCGCGGCGCGGTCGCCGGTGAAGCGGGAGAAGAAATCCGGCACGATGGTCACGTAGCCGGCTTCGACGAATTTTTGCCCGAGGTCGGTGGTGTGCTGGACGATGCCGTAGCGCTCATGCATGTGAATGACGACGGGCTTTTTACCCACGCCCGCGGGCGTGCCGAGAAAGGCGTCGATGCGGTTGTCGATTTTTACAGGTGCAAGCATGACTCTCTCCTTAGGGAAAAACGTTTGTCGCGCGGCGGCGGATTGGAAGCCGCCGCGGCGCACGCCCCTGATCCCTCGAAGGCCGCAGCGCCGGAGTCGGCGACCCCGCGGGGTCGCGGCCTGCCTAGTCGCGCAAAATCGTTTTCAGCCTCTCGATAATCTCCGGCGGCTGCTTGACAGATTTTTGAGCCATCGATTCCAAATCCGGCCCGCCGACGAAGTCCACCTCCCAGGCGCGCTTCTTGGTTTCGGCGAGAAACTCCGGGTCGGCAATCATTTTGGCGAAGGCGGCGCGCAGAATCTCGATTCTGTCCGCCGGCACTTTCGGCGGCGCAATCAACGGCCGCCCGAAGGCGCCCGGAGAAAGCAACACGGGGGCGAAGCGTTTGAGCGGGTCGGGCGTTTTGTACTTTTCCATCAGTTCATAAATGGTCGGCGTATCGGGAAACAACGGGTCGCGCTTTTGCGCGCCCTGAACCAGCGCCCGGACAAAACCGCGCTTCAACCAGGAGCGGCCGGGTTCCCGGAGGAAGGCTTCCTTGGTGATCGCGTAGCAATGGACTTCTCCCCGCTCAATGGCCATTTCGACGTCCCGGTTGCCGGGATAGCCGAGCACGATCTGAATTTTGGCCCCGAGGGCTTCTTCGACGAACTTGGGAAAGTAATGGCCCGTGGCGCCCGTGCCGGTGGTGCCGCAGCGCGGCGGCTGCGCCGCCTTGCGGATATCCTCGACGCTGCCGTAGGGCGTATCGGCGCGCATCGTCAGGACTTCGAAATTGCGCACCGGGGAGCCGATCCAGCCGAATCTTCCCCAGTCGAACTTGACTTCCTTGGCGCCCATCAATTGGTCGAAATAAAGCCCCGTGGACACCATGCCCAGGGTCAGACCGTCGGGCTTGGCGACGTTGTAAAGCTGATTGGCGGCGATCATGGAGCCGCCGCCGGCGACATTCTGCACGACAAAGTCGGGATTGCCGGGAATGTATTTGCCCAGGTACTGCCCGAACAGCCGAGCCCAAAGATCGACGATCCCGCCGGAAGTGAAGCCGACGATGATCCGAACCTGTTTTCCTCTATAGAAGGAATCGCTTTGCGCATGGCCGAACGTGGCGAGCAAAAAAGTGGAAAGAAAAGTGGCGACTAGACTTCGTAGCTTAATCATTAAACCTCCGGGAAAATGGAATTCGTGATGGAGTGCGTGAAAGTCACCTCAACAAGGGGCGATTACTTTTCCGGCTCGTACTGCAGGTTGTCGCGGATCAAGTTCGAAAGACTTCTGGCGATCGGCC
>CAZILB010000105.1:0-13805 GCA_964539925.1 uncultured Syntrophobacter sp.
CGCGCGTCCTCATCATCGTCCGCTGGAGATCGCCCGGAGATGTTCGTGGACGACCTGCGGCGGACAAAGGCGAAGGAACATTTTCAGGCCGGTCAAGAGAACGAACAGATCGTCGAGCTGGCCCGCTCCCAGAACGACGTCGGGAATGAGATCGAGCGGCATGATCAGGTACGCGAGCGCGGCCGCAACCAGCAGCTTTGGTCCCAGTCCCACACGCGTATCCTTGAGCAAGCGCGAGAAGAGTTTGACGAATTTCGGCAGGTTCGCAAGCAGCCGAAAGAACCGGCGCCAGCCGAGCTGTCTCACGACGAAGGCAGTTTTCACGGCCACTCATCCCATGCCGCAAATAGCAAAGGCGGGTGGGTCACCCGCCTTTTAAAATTTGGTGGAGCCGATGGGAGTCGAACCCACGGCCTCTAGAGTGCGATTCTAGCGCTCTCCCAACTGAGCTACGGCCCCACAACTCAGCTTACCGCCGACTTCAAATACGCCATCACCTTATCTTTTAAGTCCGGCCTTTTCAACGCGTAGGCAACCGTGGCGCGGACGAAGCCGAACTTGTCGCCGATGTCGTAACGCTCGCCGACAAACTCGCAGCCGAAGATCTTGCGTTCGCGCACGAGCTCCGCCAGGCCGTCGGTGAGCTGGATCTCGCCGCCCCGGCCCGGAGGGAGGTTCTGCAAAATCGTGAAAATTTCCGGACGAAGCACATAGCGGCCGATGATCGCCATACGCGACGGCGCGTCCTTGGCGGCGGGCTTTTCCACCGTGGCTTCGATTTGATACAAACCCTTCTTGATTTCCTTGCCCTGGATCACACCGTATTGGTGCACCTCGCTCTCAGGCACTTCCATCAAGGCGATCACGGATTCCTGGGTCTCTTCGAAAATATTGAGCAGCTGGCGCACGCAGGGCGTCTCGCTATCGATCAGGTCGTCCGCGAGCAACACCGCGAACGGCTCGTCGCCGACGAGATCGCGCGCGCAGAGCACCGCATGCCCCAATCCCATCGGTTTTTTCTGACGCACCGAAACCACTTCGGTCATCTCGGCGATGCGCCGAAGCATCTTGACCGTCTCGCTCTGGCCGCGGTCGGCGAGAATCTGCTCGAGCTCCGGCGCCTCGTCAAAATGATCTTCAATGGCGTCCTTGTTGCGGCCGGTGACGAAGATAATCTCTTCGATGCCGGCGTCCACCGCCTCCTGGACGACGTATTGGATCGAGGGAATGTCGACGATCGGCAGCAGCTCTTTAGGCACGACTTTCGTGGCCGGCAAAAAACGGGTTCCAAGTCCGGCCACGGGGATGACAGCTTTGCGTAGTCTCATCGGTTTAGGGGAGCGGGTTCAAACCACCCGCTTGGCCTTTCGTTCGGCGAGCTCTTGGTTGGATTTACATTCGATGCACAGCGTCGTCACCGGCCGAGCCTTCAACCGCTCGATGCCGATCTCTTCGCCGCACTCTTCGCAAATGCCATATTCACCGGCGTCGAGGCGCTGCAAGGCCTCCTGGATCTTGAAAATCAGCTTCCGCTCACGGTCGCGGATACGCAGCATCGAATTGCGGTTCGACTCCAACGTCGCCCGGTCCGACGGATCGGGAAAATTTTCATCGCCATCCATGCTCTCGACGGCTTTGCCCGCTTCGGAGCGCAGCTCATCGATCCGCTGATTGAGAAGTTTACGAAAAAACTCCACGTTCTGCTTGTTCACAATACCCCTTTCCCGGCACCGCCCCGGGTCAACCCGTGTATTATAAGAGAACCGAAGAAAACATCAACCCACGCTGTCTCAAGCGACGGCGCCCCGACCCAGGATCAGTCCCCGAAAACCGCCGGACGAGGATGGGCCAGGACAAAAACTTCCGTACTCTTTGGCAACATGGAGCGGTTTAAAGTCAGTTGCGACGACGTGTAGCGGCGCACCGGATAGTGTTCTTTGGCGAAACCTGCGAACAATTCCGCCTGCCGCGGAATATCGTAGTGCATCGGGATCACGATCGGCGGGTTCACCTGTTCGATCACGCGGATGATGTCTTCGAAACCCAGATTCGTCATGGCGTCGATGGGCACCATCATGACATCGACCCGCTGCAGGACTTTGACCTGCTCCGGCGTGAGCAGATGGCCGATGTTGCCGAGATGAGCCAGGCATAAGCTGCCCATCTCGTAAACGAAAATGGAATTGGCGATTTGGCCCCAACCGGCGCTGCGTTGGCTCGGCATGTTGACGATGGTGATGTCTTTGACGGCGGTTCGAATCGGGTTCCAAGTCTGTTTGAAAGTGATCCCGCGCAAGATAATCGGGTTGCCGGTCACCGCCCCGGTATTATTGTGCGTGAAATGATCGTTGCTCACCGTGACGGCGTCGGCCTGGATGCCGGGGGTGACGTTGAAGTTCGGATCGGCGACGACTCTGGTTTCGCTGCCCGAGTGAATCAAGAAGCTTGAATGGCCGTACCACTGCAGGAAATAGGAGCCCAAAGAAGGACTCTTGGCGCCGCCGCCGCGCGCTTGAACCAGCTGCTTGCCCTGTTGGAACATACGGACCAGGGAGGGATTGCAAAACGCCTCGGCCATGCCGCGCAGCGGCAGCAGCAAGGCGGCGCCGGCCAAGCCGACGAAGTTTCGCCGCTTCATGCTTCCTCCTCGATGACCAACGCCGTGAAGCTGCATAGGGTGGTGTCGGGCCAGCGCCAGGCGTCTTTCGGCAGCTTCGCTTTGATGCAGGCCTGTTCCAGAAAAGTCGCCATGTCCCAGTGCCGCTCGGCGGCAACTTGCGGCAGCAGCACCGCGCGCTTCCCCTTGCGGGCGACGTGCAAACCATGCTCGCCGACAACGAGCGATAACGGATCGGCAGTCTGCCGCAACGGCGATAACACGGAAATATCGATGTGAATCCGGTCCAGCTCATCCGCTTGGATCGGCGCCATGCGGCGGTCGCGCGACGCCGCCGCTTGCGTCATTTCCATCACCGTATGGCGCAATGGATTCGACGCCGCGCAGGTACCGATGCAACCCCGCAATTCATCGCCTCTGTAAAGAGTGACAAAAGCCCCGTAAAGGACCGCTTCAAGATAGGGATCCGTCGCTTCCGGCGGGCCGATCGGCCGGCCGCGCACGAAGTCATCGAGTGTGCTCCTGGCGATCTGGATCAAGCGCCGCTGGGAATCTACCGGCAGAAAAATATCGGCCATATCAGCCACCGGACCACGCGCGAGCTTATCGCCGCCCCGGAAAATTTACAAGACGAGCGGAGCTTATGCCGCCTCAGGAATGGCAGTGCTTGCAGGTGCCGTAGAAGGCGAGCTGATGGGAGGTGACCTTAAACCCCTCGTGCGGCAGTTTGGCCGGCTTGAGCTCGTTTTCGCTCTCCACAATGACGTCAAACACACGCTCGCAAACCTCGCAGATAAAATGCTGGTGCGGTCCGACCAGCGGGTCGAAATGCTGCGAACGCCCCAGCATAACGATCTGCAGCTTCGCAACGGCGACGAGTTTTTGCAGATTGCGATACACCGTGCCGAGACTGATGTTCGGCAAACGTTTGCGCACCTTTTCATAGATCTGGTCCGCCGTCGGATGACTCTTGTCATTTTTGACGGCATCCCAGACAACCTTGAGTTGCTTGGTGTTTCGCGCTTGTATATGCCCTTTTGACACGGCTAGGCCACCAGATCTTCGGCCAGCGATTTTTGCACTTCCGGGGCAAGCGCAACCCTGGCCTGATAGTTGGGATGATCGATCACCAATTCGGCTTTCTCACCGCCAAGGAAGGCGGATTGAGCCTGGGCGTCGAAGGGAAACCGGACATACTGCACCGCGCTGATTTTATCTTCTTTGCTGCGGCCTTCCTCGAACCGCCCCGGCACCATGTGGGCGCCGACTTTGAAAGACACGGCCTCGTCGATGCCGAGAAATTTGAGCAAGTCCTCGCGCAGATGGCTCTGATCCTCGATTTCCAAAAACATGGTCGCGCTCAACTCGCCGACATTGGGAATGAGTTCATTATAAACCGCGATCTCCTCGCGGATTTTGTCGAGATCGGCGATCCGTTCCGCGCGCAACATCTCCTGGATTTGAAAAATCACCGTGTCGCGATTTTCAAAGACCAGCGAGACCTTGTCGCCGACGGCGACGCGCCGGTTTTTTTTCTTGTCGATGATGTCCTGGCGGAACTGCTGGCGCACATTCTCGTAAGCCGAAAACCCCAGAATATCGTCTAGACTGACTTTTTTCATTGCTATCTCTTTACCCCCGTTAGCCCGGCCGCTAGGCGCAGTGGACAGGGCCGGCGCCGCCGACCCCATCCACCCCGCTCAAGCCGGTAGCGGGCGACCTTAGCTGCCGAGCGTGTCGAGACCTTTGGCGAATCGGCCCGCATGGGACTTTTCCGCCTTGGCCAAGGTTTCGAACCACTCCGCCAGTTCCGACAAGCCTTCGTCGCGCGCGGTTTTTGCGAAGCCCGGATACATTTCGGTGTATTCGTAGGTTTCGCCTTCCACCGCCGATTTTAAATTCTTCGACGTGGTGCCGATCGGCACACCGGTGCACGGATCTCCGACTTCCTTTAAGAAGTCCAGATGGCCGAAGGCGTGCCCGGTCTCCGCCTCTGAGGTGTCGCGGAACAATCCGCCGACATCCGGATAACCCTCGATATCCGCCACCCGTGCGAAGTAAAGATATCGACGGTTCGCCTGAGACTCGCCCGCAAAGGCGTGCTTCAGGTTCTCATGACTCTTGGTGCCCGATAAACTTTTTGCCATAAACCCTCCTTGTTCTTAATAATAATGATAACTACTAATAAATATGCCGGGCGTAGTCAAGCGATCGCCGCGCTTTTTTTAACGCGCCGGTTCTGTTATTTTCCAACCACCCCGAGCCGCTTCGAAATTAGGGATCTTTCTATGATTTCCATCGACGATTTTCGCAAACTCGAACTCAAGATCGCCACCGTCAAGGCCGCCGAGCCCCATCCCAACGCCGACCGGCTGATGGTTTTGCAGGTCGATCTCGGCTCGGAGCAGCGGCAGATTTGCGCCGGCATCCGCAACCACTACGCCGCCGAAGAACTGGTCGGCAAACAAATCGTCGTGGTGGCGAACCTGGAAACCGCCAAGCTCCGCGGCGTGGAGAGTCAAGGCATGCTTCTGGCCGCCTCCGACGAAGACCGCATCATCGTTCTTGCCCCGGAAAAACCGGTACAAGCAGGCGCAAAAGTATCGTAAACTACCGGCTGAAAAAGCGCACAAAATAACCCTACATGGCTGAAGCCCCGCACGGACGCCCTACTCTTTGCTGCATCGACCACGATGCTTTGCGCTGGAACCTGCGCCAGGTCCGCGGCAAAGTCGGCGCGCAGGTGAAAATTCTCTCCATGGTCAAAGCCGACGGCTACGGCCATGGCGCCGCGGCCGTGGCGCAAACGCTCGCGGCCGCCGGCAGCGACGCTTTCGGGGTGGCGACTTTGGAGGAAGGCGTGGAGCTGCGTCGCGCAGGCGTCCAAGCACCGATCGTCGTCCTGGCCGGGGTCTATCCCGAACAACTACAGGTATTCATCGAGCATCGATTGACACCGGTCGTTCATGAACCGGCGGGACTTGAACAACTTGACGGCGCCGCGGCCGGCCGGGGAGCGACCCTCAATGTCCATGTAAAAATCGACACGGGCATGGGACGGCTCGGCTTGCTCCCCGGCGAAGCCGATGCCTGGATTCCGCAACTGAAGAAGCTCCGAGGCCTCAAGATCGAAGGAGTCTTTTCCCATTTTTCCCAGGCCGAAAGCGTCGACGGCGCATACACCAGAAGTCAGCTGGAGGTATTTCTTCAGGTCCTCGAAAAGCTGCGCGCCGAAGGCATCGCCGTGCCGCTCACGCACTTCGCCAACAGCGCGGCGACGATCACTCTGCCCGCGGCCTACTTCGACATGGTGCGGCCGGGCATCATGCTTTACGGCGTCTATCCGTCGGCGGAAATGGCCAGACAAATCGAGTTGAAGCCCGTGCTCAGGTGGAAAACCGGCATCCTCCAATTGAAAAAAGTCGCCGCCGGCAGCGCGATCAGCTACGGCCAGACCTTTATCACCAAACGCGAAAGCGTGATCGCCACTCTGCCGGTCGGCTACGCCGACGGGTATCCCCGCTTGCTGTCCAACCGCGGCGCGGCTCTGGTTCGCGGCGTACGCGCTCCCGTCGTCGGCAGAGTGTGCATGGATTTGACTATGCTCGACGTTACCGATATACGAAACGTGCGGCAGGGAGACGAGGTTGTTCTTCTCGGTCGCCAGGGCGACGCGGCCATATCCGCGGACGAAATGGCCGCGTGGGCCGAAACGATCTCGTACGAGATTCTCACTTCCATCGGCGTTCGCGTTCCCCGCATTCAGCAAAATCTTTAGGAGGATCACCGGCAGTGGCCAGGATTGACACGGCCCTTATCAGCGTTTCCGACAAGAAAGGCATCGTCGAATTTTCCCGCGCGCTCGCCGACATGGGCGTCGAGCTGATCTCCACCGGAGGGACGGCGTCGCTCCTGCGCGAAAACAAGATTGCCGTCAAAGACGTTTCCGATCTCACCGGTTTTCCCGAAATGATGGACGGCCGGGTCAAAACGCTCCATCCCAAAATCCACGGCGGCATTCTGGCGCTGCGCGATCATCCGGAGCATGTCGCCAAGATGAAAGAGCATGGTATCCGGCCTATCGATCTCGTCGTCGTCAATTTATATCCGTTCGAAGCCACTGTCGCGCGCGGCGCGGCCTTTGAAGAAGTCGTCGAAAACATCGACATCGGCGGTCCCAGCATGGTGCGCGCCGCGGCAAAAAATCATCGATATGTCGGCGTCGTCGTCGACCCCGAGGATTACGGCGCGGTTGTTACGGAATTAAAAGACCATGACCGGTGCCTTTCCCCGGCCACTCATTTGCGGCTGTTTGGCAAAGCGTTTCAACACACGGCGCACTACGACGGGGCGATCTCGAATTATTTTTCTTCGCTGGACGAGAACCAAAAGCCGCAGCGCTGGGGGCAAACCGTCAACATCCAGGTGAACAAGCTCCAGGACATGCGCTACGGCGAAAACCCGCATCAGAGCGCCGCGTTCTACGGCACCCGGGGCGACACCGGACCGTCCATCGCGCGAGCCGGACAGTTTCAGGGCAAGGAGCTGTCGTTCAATAATATCTTGGATGCCGATGCGGCCCTGAGCACGGTCATGGAGTTTTCCGACATCGCCACGGTCGCGATCAAACATAACAACCCCTGCGGCGTCGCTTTATCGAAACAGACGCTGGCCGACTCTTTCCGCAAGGCCAAGGCCTGCGACCCGGTGTCGATCTTCGGCGGCGTGATCGCTTTCAATCGTCCCGTCGACGAGGACACCGCCAAGGAACTCAAAGAAATATTTCTCGAAATCGTCATCGCGCCGAGCTTTACCCCCGAGGCGAAGGCCGTGCTCTCTTCGGCGAAGCGCTTGCTCAATGTCCGGCTGCTCGAAATCGACATGAGCCGGCCCCAGGGCGGCGGCTACGACCTGCGCCGCGTGCGCGGCGGCATGTTGCTCCAGGATTGGGATACCGGAACCGTGGATGTGCGCTCCTGCAAAGTCGTCACCGAGCGCAAACCGACGGAAGCGGAATACCAGGCGCTCGATTTCGCCTGGCGCGTTTGCCGGCACGTGAAGTCGAACACCATCGTCTTCGCCGCGCCCGACCAGGTGCTCGGCGTCGGCGCCGGCCAGATGAGCCGCATCGACTCGACCAAGATCGCCGTGCTGCGCGCCGCGACCCACGGCCTCGACCTCAAGGGCTCGGCCGTGGCATCGGACGCCTTCTATCCGTTCCGCGACGGTCTCGACGAAGCGGCCAACGCCGGCGCCAAGGCGGTGATCCAGCCCGGCGGCTCGATCAAAGACGATGAAGTCATCGCCGCCGCAAACGAACACGGCATTGCCATGGTCTTCACCGGCATGAGGCATTTCCGGCACTAAGATAGTGATCCGCGGCCAGGGGTCGGTGATTCGTGGGGCTTATCGTTTTGAAGCGTTACCGGTAACCGATCACTGATAACTTCCATTCTATGAAAGTCCTCGTCATCGGCAGCGGCGGGCGCGAGCATTCGCTGGTTTGGAAAATTAGCCAGAGCCGGCGCGTCAGGAAGATTTTCTGCGCCCCGGGCAGCGCCGCCATCGGCGCACTCGCCGAGTCGGTGCCCATCGCCCCCGATCAAATCGAGCCGCTCGCCGGCTTCGCCGAGAAGGAAAAAATCGATCTGACGGTCGTTGGTCCCGAGTTGCCTCTGACACTCGGCATCGCCGACCTTTTCGAATCCCGCGGCTTGAAGATATTCGGTCCGAGCAAAGCCGCGGCACAGCTGGAAGGCAGCAAGGCTTTCGCCAAAGAAATTCTGCACGAAAATCAGATTCCAACGGCTGCCTTCGGCGCATTCACGGACGCGCCTGCGGCCAAATCGTATCTGGCTCGACAAAATCCTCCGTACGTCGTCAAAGCCGACGGCCTGGCCGCCGGCAAAGGCGTGCTCATCTGCGGCGATCGGCAAGAAGCGGAAGACGCCATCGACGAGATCCTGGTTCGGAGAGCCTTCGGCCAGGCCGGCGACAAGGTCGTCGTCGAAGAATTTCTCGAAGGCGAAGAAGCTTCGTTCATGGTCTTGACCGACGGCGAGCATGTCCTGCCGCTGGCCTCGTCGCAGGATCACAAACGCGTTTTCGACAACGACGAAGGACCGAACACCGGCGGCATGGGGGCGTATTCGCCCGCGCCGGTGGTGACGGCCGCGGTCCACGATCGCATTCAACGTGAAATTCTTACGCCGTTGCTCGCCGGACTCAGGGCCAAAGGAATTCGCTATCGCGGCGTCATCTATGTCGGCTTGATGATCACTCCGGGAGGACCGAAGGTTCTGGAGTTCAACGCCCGTTTCGGCGATCCCGAATGCCAGCCCGTCATGATGCGGCTCAAGAGCGATCTGATCCCGCTCATGGAAGCGACCATCGACGGCAAGCTCGATCAAGTTCACGCCGAATGGCACGACGACCCGGCGGTATGCGTGGTTCTCTGCGCCAAGGGCTATCCGGGCAGCTACGATAAAGGAGATGAAATTCGCGGTTTGGAAAAGTTAAATAACTGGTCCAACGGTTTCGTCTTCCACGCCGGCACGGCGAAAGACAACGGCCGCTGCTTGACAGCGGGAGGGCGCGTTCTCGGGGTCACCGCGCGCGGCAAGACCATTGCCGCCGCGGTCAAGGAGGTTTACCGCGCGGTGGGCGAAATCTCCTGGGCCGGCATGCACTATCGCAAAGACATCGCTCGAAGGGCGCTTTAGAAGAAGGGGACTGTCCCCTTTCCAAATTTCGGAGGAAGCTTTCGTGGCTACTGCACAACCCAAAGTCGGCATCTTAATGGGCAGCGATTCCGATCTCGAAGTCATGCGCGAGGCCGAAAAGCGTCTCGACGCCTTCGGCATCGCCTACGAGACCAGGATCATGTCGGCGCATCGCACGCCGGAAAGAGCCGCGCAATATGCCGCCTCGGCCGAGCAGCGCGGCCTCCAAGCCATCATCTGCGGTGCCGGCGCCGCGGCGCACCTGGCCGGCGCCATCGCCGCCAATACCACTTTGCCGGTGATCGGCATTCCGATCGATTCTTCGAGTCTCAAAGGACTCGACGCTTTGCTCGCGACCGTGCAAATGCCGGCGGGGATACCGGTGGCCACCATGGCCATCGGCAAGGCGGGAGCCGCCAACGCGGGGATTTTTGCCGCGCAGATCGTCGCGCGCAAAGACGCCGGCGTGGCCGCCAAACTGGCGCAGTTTAAAAAGGAGATGGCCGCCGGTGTCGAAGAGCGGGACCGAAAGCTCCAGAGCGAAAGATCCAAGAGCTGAGCCGATTGCCGCTGCCGTCGCCGCGCTTGAACGCGGCGACGTGATCGTGTTTCCCAGCGAAACGCTCTACGGTCTCGGCGCCGACGCGCTCCAGGGCGCCGCAGTCGAGAAGGTTTTTCAACTCAAAGGCCGCGACCCGCGCAATCCCATTCCCGTCCTCGTCGCCAATCGCGAGATGCTTTTTACCCTGGTCGAGCAGATTCCGGCGGCGGCGGAAACATTGATTGCGCGTTTCTGGCCAGGCCCGCTGACCATCGTACTTCCGGCTCGGGCGGGGATTCCCCGCCCTCTGGTCAATGCCACCGGCGGCATCGGCGTGCGCATTTCCAGCCAACCTATCGCCGCCGAGTTGCTCAATCGCCTCGGCCGGCCGCTCACCGCCACCAGCGCCAATCCGGCAGGAATGGCGCCGGCGCGAACGATGGACGAGGCGATAAAATATTTCGCCGGACAAATCGAAGTATTCATCGACGGCGGCGAGCTAACTTCCAGAACCGGTTCGAGCGTCGTGGAAATCGCCGGCGAACGGGTACGGCTGATTCGCGCCGGCGATATCGGCATATCGGCGATCGAAGCGGCCGTCGGCCCGGAAAGGATCGTCAAATGAAACAATTCGTCACCGTTGCGCCGCTGCTCGCCATCGCGCTCGCCGGTTTCTCGGCGTGCGACTCGAAAAAAGATCCGGTCGCGAGCGGTCGAGAGGCCGTTAAGGACGCGGTCACTCAGCCGTTCAACACCCTCGACGCCGCCAAAGAATCGCTGCACAAAAGCGAAGACAGGACCAAGGCGGCAATTGCAGAGATGGAAAAGGAATTCAAACAGCCATAATTCCTACGGCGGTATTTCTAACGCTTCTTTCGCGTTTAAAATGCCAAAAAAAGGTCTTCAGATGTCGCCCTGAACGATGTGAAGGGTCTCATGGATTTGAATGGACGAGATTCTTCGCTTCGCTCAGAATGACAATCCAAATCAAGAGATTCATGACGCAATTCGCCGCGACGCCGCCGCGGAGTCGTGATCTCATCAAGAACGCTACCAATGGACCGCGGCTTCATGCTATCAAATTGAATCATGCTGCTGTTGTCGGAAACCCAGGTTCAAAGTCTGGTCGATATCGACGAGTTGATCGCGGCTCTGGAACAGGCCCACATACAGTATTCCACCGCCAGAGCGGTGATGCCGCTGCGCCTGGTCGTGCCGCTGCCCGAGATCCAGGGACGGATCACCAGCATGCCGGGATACTTAAGCGATGACCGAGCCCTCGGCATGAAGGTCGTCACTTATTTTCAAAACAATCCCAAGCAAGGGTTGCCGGCGATCCTGGCAACCGTCATGCTGTTCAGCGCCGCCAGCGGAAAGATGATCGCCGCGATGGACGGGAGCTACATTACCGCGATCCGAACGGCGTGCGCCTCGGCCATGGCGACAAAGGTCCTGGCCAATCCGCAAACCCGGGTAATGGCCATTCTCGGCGCCGGCGTTCAAGCGCGAGCCCATATCCGCGCGATCGCCCGCGTGCGCGGGCTGGAAAAAATCAAGATCCATAGCCCGTCCGGCGCCAGCGCCGCAGCTGTCAAGAAAGAGCTCGGGCCCGAAGTCGACGCGGCCATCGAGGTCGCGAACAGCGCCGAGGAAGCCGTGCGCGAGAGCGACCTCGTGGTCACCGTGACGACGGCGAAAGAGCCGATTCTCCGTCGCGAATGGCTCAAGGCCGGCGCCCATATCAATGCCGTCGGCTCGCACCGCCCCGATTTCCGGGAAATCGACGGCGCGACCCTGGCGCGCGCCAAAATCGTCGTCGATTCCCGCGAGGCGATCATGGCCGAATGCGGCGACATTCTGCTGGCGATCACGGAAGGATCGATTACCCAAGATCCAATCCACGGCGAGATCGGCGAAGTGCTCGCAGGCTCCAAAGCCGGCAGAACGGGGACCGCGGAAATTACACTCTACAAGTCCGTGGGTATTGCAATACAGGATGTGGCGACGGCAAACCTGGTTTATGCGAAGGCGTTGCAGCGGGGTATCGGCACGTCCGTAGAAATTTAGCAGGAATGGGTTTCAAGCCCGCCCCTGCGATCATCGAAATATGACCTGGGATCTTACCAGTTACTTTCCGGCCTTCGATGGCCCGGAGATGCGCCAATTCAAAGGCGCGATCGTCAATGACGTGGCGGCGTTGAAGCAGGCCGCCGCCGCTCTGCCCCGCTTGACTGCTGAATCCGCCTCCTCTTGGGAAGATATTCTGCTGCGCAACGAGGACCTTGCGCGGCGCATGTCCCATCTGGGCTCCTACGTCGGTTGCCTCGCTTCCTTCGACGCGCGCAACGAGGCCTACCTCAAAGAGGAAGCCGAGCTGACGCGCACGCGTGCCGAGCTGGCCAAGGCGCGCATCGAGATCCTGCGCGCGCTCAAACCCGCGGACGATGAAACTTTCGCCGCATTCACGTCTCGGGACGCGCTCAAAGACGCCGAACACTATTTGCAGCGCCTGCGCGAAGAAGCGCGGCGCGCCATGCCCAGCGACAAGGAAGTGCTCGCCACCGACCTGGGCATCGACGGCTTGCAAGCCTGGGGGCGGCTCTACGATACCGTTTCCGCCAAACTCGAATTCTCCATGGTCTATCCGGACGGGACGAGCAAGCGGCTGCCCATGTCGCAGCGCCGCTCTTTGCTCGATCATCCCGACCGGCGCGTGCGCCAGGCCGCTTTCGACGGCGGCAACGCCGCCTGGCAAACGATCGAAGACGTCGCCGCGTCCGCGCTCAATGCCATCGCCGGCACCCGGTTGACGCTCAATCGTCATCGCGGCGTCGATCACTTTCTCGACATCGCCTTGTTCCAGGCCGCAATCACGCGCAAGACCCTCGATGCCATGTTCGAAGCCTTGCATGCCAATCTCGATATCCCCCGCCGCATTCTAAGACTAAAAGCTAACTGGATGGGCCGGGACAACGTCGCCTGGTACGATCTCGGCGCGCCTCTGGATCTCGCCGGCCAAGTGCGTTTGTCATGGGAGAAGGCCCAATCCCTGGTGGGCGACTCGTTTGTCCGCGCCTATCCGGCGCTCGGGGATTTTTTTACGCAGCAGGTGATCGCCAAAAACTGGGTCGACTGGGAGCCGCGCGCCGGCAAGCGGCCCGGCGGCTTTTGCACCAGCTCCATGCTGAGCAAAGAGTCGCGCATTTTTATGACCTACAACGAATCGTTGGGCGACATGCTCACGCTGGCGCACGAATCCGGCCACGCCTTTCATGGCTTGATGATGCGCGATATGCGGCCCTACGCCCGCGGCTATCCGATGACGTTGGCGGAAACCGCGTCCACCTTCGGCGAACATGTGCTGATGAACGGCTTGCTCGACGACCCCGCGGTCGGCGACTCGCAGAAAGCGCTGATTCTGGATATCGAGATCGGCCACGGCGCGGTCTATCTCCTGGATATTCCGGTGCGCTATGAATTCGAAAAAACTTTTTACGAAGAGCGCGCCGGCGGGCCGTTGACGGTCTCGCGTTTGAAAGAACTCATGATCGAGACCCAGCGCCGAGTGATAGGCGATGTTTTGGAAAAGGGCGGCGAAGATCCCTACTTCTGGGCCTCCAAGCTGCATTTTTATATCACCGGCATCACCTTTTATAATTTTCCCTACACCTTCGGTTATCTATTGAGCCGGGGTCTCTACACCCGGTTCAAGAAAGAAGGCGCCAGTTTCCTGCCCAGGTACGAAGAATTTCTCCGTCTCGCCGGCAGCGACACCGCCGAAAACGTGGTCCAGCGAACCGTCGGCGGCGATATCGAAAAGCCGGATTTCTGGGACGCGGCAATCAAAAGCCTCGAAGTTCCGCTTGAGCGACTTCAGGCGCTTCTCCCGAAAGTTTTACCAACCCGGCGTAGTGATTCATTTTGA
>CAZILB010000106.1:0-13767 GCA_964539925.1 uncultured Syntrophobacter sp.
TGGACCGCCTCGTGGAGCACGGGCTCGACTTCATCGTCCAGACGAGCCTCACCCGCGGCAACCGGGCGGAGCTTTCGGAGCTTGCCGCGTGGGCCGCGGCCAGGGGTGCCGTCCGCCCCGGCGCAACCGCCAGAACCGTTGCGCATCGTCGCCGATCCGGCGACCAACTCGTTGATTATCTACGGTACTGCTCAGGAGTTTCAGAGTATCAGAAACATTCTCAAGGACTTGGACGCCATACCGCGCCAGGTCTTGCTGGAAGCGATGATTCTGCAGGTCGATTTGAGGGAGGGCGAAGATTTCGGCGTTGACTACGAGATTTTCAGAAATCGCAAGCGCAGTACAACGATTTTCGGCGAAGAGTTTGACTCCAGCGCCGCGCTAAGAACTCTTGGCAAGCTTTTTCCCACGGCTCCAGCCTTCGGCGGTGTGAGTGGTCTGAGCGCGATTGCCGGCGACAACACGGTTTTGGCCATGATCCGGGCAGCAGCGACAGATTCGCGGATAAAAATCATCTCCTCGCCGAGCGTGCTCGCCAGTGACAATCGGCCGGCTCGCATTCAAGTTGGCAGTGAAGAGCCGATCCCCACTGGAACTATCAACGCAGTCGTCGGAAGTCCGGGGGTTTCCTCTAGTACCACGATCCAGTATCGGAACACGGGTCGCATCCTGACCATTATTCCGCAGGTCAATTCGCAAGGACTGGTGAACCTGCAAATCAAAGCCGAAGTGAGTGCCCGGGGCGAAGACGTCACAGTGGGGCAAGATTCTTTCCCCGCTTTTAACACTCAAGACGCCGAGACCACGGCGGTGGTTCATGACGGCGAGACCTTGGTGATCGGCGGTCTCATCGGCGAGCGAAAGGGCAAGTCCCGTTCAGGTATCCCGTATTTGATGGATATACCGGTTTTCGGGCGCTTTTTTGGCACGACCAGCGACACCAGCGAGCGCACCGAGCTGATCATGCTGATCACTCCCCGCGTGATCAGGAATCGCAACGAGGCGCAAATCGCCACCATGGAATTCAAATCCAAACTGGCAACCGTGCGCAATGAACTCGAGCGCATCGAAATAGAGCGTCAGAGGATGCAGACACAGCCTCAGCCGCAGGATCTGTTGCCGCCGATATCTGTGCCGCCGCTCAATCAGCCGCAATCACGCGATAGCACGCCCGACCCATGGCGGTCTCCCGATCGCGGCACCGCCATGGCATTAACGACGAAAAGCGCTTCGCTGCCGCCGATGAGCGCCGTGGCGCCGGCAGCGGTCGAGACCGCGCCCGCTGTACGGCAGCCGATTGCAGACGCCCAACCGCGACCTCGGCCAAGCGAGCCGTTGCGGGCTATTTCCGGGGCGGGCGATGCGGTCAAACGGGAGGCTGTGGCGCCGCCGGAGTCTGCGCTGTCGATCGTCGAGCGAAACCCCCAAACGCCCAAGATCGATCTGGCCAAGCCGGCGCAGGCAGCGGCGGAGAAAACAGCGGCGCGAACCTGGACGGTGCAAGTCGCAGCTCTCGCGGCACTAAGGGATGCGGATATGATCGCCGAGCAGTTGCGCAAGGAAGGCTATGACGCCTATGTCGTCACCGCGCAGCTTGATTCAAAGACCTGGCATCGGGTTCGCGTCGGCCAGTTAAAGCGCCTGGCAGAAGCGATGGAACTTAGAAAGGCCCTCGCCGCCAACAGACAGTTCATAGACCCTTACGTGGCGGCGCGTTAACGCGCCGCCGCTTCCGGAATTCACCTCAACGCCGGGGAAAGACCGCGCCATGCCTCATCTTTGCCCCCGGGGGCCAACGGAGGGGGCGTTGCCGGCTTCTTGCACGCTTGTCTTCCGCGCCCTGCGTCCAGCTCCTGCGCGAGGTTTTCTTATCCCGTTTCGCTTTGTTATGATGATAAGGAGCGATTGGTTGCGGATCTGTCGCCGCAGGTAAATTGGCACTCCAAAACCGGTGTCGATAGCGCTCGGCTTGCCGGCGGCGACGTTGATCCCAAGGGGCAATGGGAGTATGGTAACACGATTTCAGTCGAGGCTAGGGCCGCTGGCGGAAGGGCCGACGAGGCTTCCAGTCGAGCCAAAGCTTGATCCATCCTGCGCGGGACCGGCCGACGATCAAATTCAACTGGTGAGGCGAGCGTGAATCCAAAGGAATTGACGATTGAAAAGGTTCAAGAGATCCTATTGGCGCAAAAATATGTCTGCGACCGGGCGCTGGCAACGGTGGTCTATCTGTCGTTGGTCATGGGCAAGCCGCTGTTGCTCGAGGGGGAAGCGGGGGTGGGCAAGACCGAGATTGCCAAGGTCCTGGCAAAAGTGCTTGGTGCCAAGCTGATCCGGCTCCAGTGTTACGAGGGGCTGGACGCCAACACGGCGCTTTACGAGTGGAATTATCCGAAGCAGATGCTGCGCATCAAGCTCGAAGAGGTTGAGCACGGCGATAAAGAGAAAGTCGAAACCGAGATCTTCAGCGAAGAGTATTTAGTCAAGCGCCCGTTGCTCGAAGCGATCCAGAGCGACGGCACCTCGCCGCCGGTGCTGTTGATCGACGAGATCGACCGCGCCGATATGGAATTTGAAGCTTTTTTGCTGGAAGTTTTGTCGGATTTTCAAATCACTATTCCCGAGCTCGGCACCATCGCCGCAAAGCACCGGCCTTACGTGTTTCTGACTTCGAACCGCACCCGGGAGATTCACGACGCGCTCAAGCGCCGGTGTTTGTATCACTGGATCGAATACCCAAGCTTCGACAAAGAGTACGAGATCATCACCACGAAATTTCCGGAAGTGGAGAGTAAAATGGCGCAGCAAATTTGCGCCTTTATGCAAAAAGTCCGGGAGATGAATTTTTACAAGCGGCCTGGTGTCGCAGAGACCCTCGACTGGGCTTCCGCGTTGATCGCGCTCAACCGCAAGAACCTTGATGACAAGACCGTGGTCGAAACCATGGGCTGCGTTTTCAAGTATCGCGAGGACCTGCACCATCTGCGCGAACAGGTCGAAGGCCGGCAACTCAATCTCGACGCCTTGCTCAGGGCATCGCCTGAATTGGTCAGTTAGTCGCGATGGATATTACTCCCGAAAAGGTCGCTGCGGCCGTCGGCAGCGTCGCTGCGGCGCGCGGCAGCGGAACCGTGCCGAACATGATGGCCTTTGCACGGGCGCTCAAAGAGCTTGGGGTCAAAGTCAGCCTGAGCCAGGTGCTCGACGCTTCGCATTCGGTGGATCTCGTCGATATCGGCGCGAAGGACGATTTTCGCGCGCTGCTTCGGGCGAACCTGATTTCGCAGAAGGAAGACTTCCCGGCCTTCGATATGCTTTTCGACTGCTTCTGGCGCGAGCAGGGGTATGAGCGCGTGCCGATGGAGACCATGGAGATTCAAGGCACCCCGACCGAGTCCGACGCACCCGAAGGCGGCGACGAGGAGGGCGGCTTGGAGGAAGCCGCCGCGGAGAGTCTCGCGAAAGAAAATCTGCCGCTGGAGAATCTCGACGAGTTCTCGGTGCCGACCTATAGCCCTCAAGAGCTGATGAACCGCAAGGATTTCAGCGAAATGGGAGTCGAAGAAAGCCGCGCCGTCGCGCGCGCTATTTTGCTTATCGCCACCAAGATTGCCACCCAAATCAGCCGCCGCAAAAAGGTCGGCCGCAAGGGTAACGTCGTCGACCCGCGCTGGACCATGCGCAAGAGCATGAAATACGGCGGCGAAGTCATCGATCTGGTGCACCGTAAAAAGCGCATCAAGAAAACCAAAGTGGTATTGCTCTGCGACGTGAGCGGCTCGATGGACTGCTACAGCCGGTTCTTGATCCAGTTCATGTACGGCCTGCAAAACGAGCTGTGGGGGGTCGAGACTTTCGTCTTCAGCACCTCGCTCAGCCGGATCACGCATCTGATCCGCACAAAGGACATCGTCAACGCACTGGAGAAAATCTCCGGCAGCATCCTCGGCTGGTCCGGCGGGACCAACATCGGACGATCGTTGCATAGCTTCAACCGCAACTTCGCGCCGAGCATGGTGACCCACCGCACGGTGGTGGTGATCATCAGCGACGGCTGGGACCGCGGCGACGTGAGCCTGCTGGAGCGCGAAATGCAGGACCTCAAACGGCGCTGCAAGAAAATTATCTGGCTCAATCCGCTGCTGGCAAGCGAGAATTACGAGCCGCTGTGCAAAGGCATGCAGGCGGCGCTGCCCTATCTCGATATGTTTTTGTCTGTGCACAATGTGAACAGTTTGATGGCGCTGGGGCGCACTTTGCAGAGAATGGTAGCTTAATAAATGATTCTTCCGGGTTTCGTGTGGACGAGTTCTTGCCACGAAGGACACGAAGATCACGAAGTGCAGAAGTGAAAATTGTTTCGACCTTCGTGTCCTTCGACGCCTTCATGGTAAACGAAATCAAGGGGATGCCGCCGGCTTGCCCACAAGGAAGCCTGAAGGAGCCAATCGAAAATTAATGATCGAGGAGTGAAGGCAGAGAATTAGGAATCTTCGAGATTCGGAGGAACGAAAATGGCGGGACCGGGCTCTTGTTATACCGATGCCGATTTGGACGGCAAAAAGAAAGATTCGATTTACCACCAGGTGAAGGAGTTTCTCGATAAAGGCGAAACGCTGGCTGTGGCGACGATCGTGTCGACCAAGGGCTCGACGCCGCGCGAGGTCGGCGCCAAGATGGCGGTGACGGCGTGGGGCGAGATCCTCGGCACCATCGGCGGGGGCTGCGGCGAGGCGGACGTGAAGCGCGAAGCCATCGAAGTCATTCGGACGCGCAAGCCGCGGACGGTGCGTATCGATCTGCTCGATGAAATTTCGTCGGACAGTCCGGCGGTGTGCGGCGGCATTATGAACGTGTTTATCGATCCGTGGTGGCAGGAGGGAGAGAAGGAGGCGCCCGCCGGCAAATGAGTTCTCTCTCCGAAGAATTGGTCCGGATCAACGAGCAGGGAGCCGCCGCGGTGCTGGCAACGGTGGTCGAGGCGGACGACATTGCCGGCGTCGAGGCCGGTGCCAAATGCCTGGTGCGCGACGGCGAGGTGCGCGCGGATACGATCGGGCATGCCGCCGTGGTGCAGGCGGTCGTCCGGGAAAGCGAAGTGCGCCTGCGGGCGGAAAAATCACAGCTTGTTTCGTTGGAGCTTCCCGCAGCCGGCGGCAAGCTTGAGGTGTTCTTCGAAGTCATGCCGGCGCCGCCGAAGTTGATCGTGGTTGGGGCCGGCCACATCGCGGTGCCGTTGGTTCGCATGGCCAAAGTTTTGGATTTTCATGTGACCGTGGTCGACGATCGTCTACTCTACGCCAATCGCGAACGTTTTCCCGACGCCGATGATGTCCTGGTCGGCGATATGGCGAAGATGCTGAAAGAAATGACGCTCACGGCCTCCTGTTACATTGTTCTGATCACCCGGGGGCACGCCTACGATGAGCCCTGCCTCCGCGTAGTCCTTCCGAGCGAGGCGAAGTATATCGGCATGATCGGCAGCCGCCGGCGTATCAAAGCCTGCTTTCAGAGATTTCGCGACGAGGATAAGATTGCCGAGGAGCTGATCCATAAGGTCTATGCGCCCATCGGCCTCGATATCGCCACCGAAACCCCGGCGGAGATCGCTCTGTCCATTCTCGCCGAGGTGATAAAGGTGCGGCGCGGCGGCAAGGCGGCGTCGCTCTCCGGTCATTAGATAACGAGGCCATGAGGGAATCGAGCCGGATGACGGGGGTTGTCTTCTCGGATTTGGGCCGTGCCTCGTCATTCATGTCACTGGATTGGGTGCAGGCGCTCTTGGTAGAGCGTCTCGGGTACCACCCGTTTCCGGCAACACTCAACTTGCGGCCCAGAGGGAGTGAAGATGCCAAGCTTTGGCAGCGCGCGAAGACCGAGCGGGAAGGCGTCCCATTGACGGAGGCGACCGCAGGCCATTGCGGCGCCCGGCTGTTTCGAATAGAAATTCATGGGCCGGCGGGCGGTAGCGGCGGGGGGGTGCCAGGCGCCATTCTCTTGCCCGAGGTGAAGGACTACCCGGAGGACAAAATTGAAGTCGTCGCCCCCATGCGTTTGAAAGATCATTTCGGCATAGGAGACGGCGACGCGCTCACACTGGAGTTTCTCAATTGAATCACAAAAAGAGATTGATCGTTGGCATTTCCGGCGCCACCGGCGCGATCTATGGCGTCCGCATGCTCGAGATCTTAGCCAAGCTCGAGGATATCGAGACGCATCTGGTCTTGAGCAAGGCCGGCAAGATGACCATTCAAGTGGAGACCCCCTATTCCGTCAAGGACGTCGAAGCCATGGCGGACGTTGTGCACGATGTAAACAATGTGGGCGCGAGCATCTCCAGCGGCTCGTTTCGCACTGAAGGCATGGTGATCGCCCCCTGTTCGATGAAATCCATGGGCGGTATTGCCCATTCCCTGGGCGGCGATCTCTTGGTCCGCGCCGCCGACGTGGTGCTGAAGGAACGAAAAAGGCTCGTGCTGGTCGTGCGCGAGACGCCGCTCCACCTGGGTCATCTCGAGGCCATGGTGTCGCTCACGCGCATGGGAGCCATGATTTTTCCGCCGGTGCCGGCCTTTTACCATCGCCCGAAGACTCTGGACGAGGTTATTAATCAAACCGTCGCCCGCATTCTCGACCAGTTCGGCATCGACGTGAAACTTTTTCACCGCTGGGACGACGAGGGAATGAGCCGGCATCCGGATGCCGGAAAACCTACCCCCATCACCGCGGCAAAAGAGCGCCAGGCCGCAAAGAAGCAACGCTAAACTCGGTCACACCGCGCCATCATGCCCAGCCGCAGGGTCAGCAAAGCCCCCACCAAGACCCAACAGCGCAAAAAAGAACACCTCGAAATTTGCCTCGATACCGCAAGCGTGACCAGCGCAGCCGGCACGGGGCTCGACCGCTACCGGTTCGTGCACAATGCTTTGCCCGAGTTGGATATCGACGAACTGGACCTGCGTGTCGAATTTCTTGGCAAGCGGCTCAAATCGCCGATCCTGATTTCGTCTATGACCGGCGGTTTTGATCTGGCGCGCAAGGTCAATCGTAATCTCGCTGCCGCTGCCGAGCACCTCGGCATCGCCATGGGCGTCGGCTCCCAGCGCGTTGCCATCGAGGAACCGTCGGCGGCAAGCTCTTTTCAAGTGCGCGACCTGGCACCGGAAATTCTGCTGCTGGGCAATTTGGGAGCGGTGCAGCTAAACTACGGCTACGGCATCGAGCAATGCCGCAGGGCAGTGGACATGATTGGCGCCGATGGTCTCATATTGCATCTGAACGTCCTGCAAGAGGCGATGCAGCCCGAGGGCAACCGCAATTTCAGGGGTTTGGCCGCGAAAATCGGTGAAATCTGCCGGCAGTTGGGACTTCCCGTCGTCGCCAAAGAGGTCGGCAACGGCATCTCCGCGGAAGCCGCGAAGAGGCTTCACGCCGCCGGCGTTGCGGCTATCGATGTCGCCGGCAGAGGCGGCACCTCATGGTCGGCGGTGGAGGCGCAGCGGGCGGCGGCGCAGGGGCAGCGGGCGGATAAGACTTTTGCCGAATGGGGGATTCCCACCGAAGAAGCGCTGGTGGCCGTGCGCCGGGATTTGCCCGAAATGCCGCTGATCGCGTCCGGCGGCATACGCACGGGTTTGGATATCGCCAAGGCGATCGCCCTTGGCGCCGACATCGCCGCCTTCGGCCAGCCGCTGCTGGCGCCGGCTTTGGCGTCGGCGGATAAGGTGGTAGAGTTCGTCGGCGGTATATTGCATGAACTCAGGGTTGCCATGCTCTGTGTCGGCGCGGCAAATCTGGCGGCGTTACGCCAGGCCCCGTTGGTGCGCAATCCGGATTGATCGGAGCTGTTATTTTAATCAAAGGGCTGTGGCAAGCCTGAGGAATAGTTCAAGCGGGAGAGAGGCATGTCCGATGCGCTGAAACAGCAAGTGCTCGACTACTTGTCGAGCCACAACACCATGACCCTGGCGACCTGCGGCGGCCAAGCGCCTTGGGCCGCGACGGTGTTTTATGCCAACGACGACCTGCGGCTCTATTTCTTTTCCTCGCCCGAGTCGCGCCATTGCCAAAATCTTTCGGCCGATGCGCGCGTTGCCCTGACCATTCAAGAAGACTATAAAGACTGGCGCATGATCAAGGGGATTCAACTGGAAGGCAAAGTGGAGATGGTCGACTCGGTGGTTGAAAAAACCAAAGCTCTGGTGGTCTACGCGCGCAAGTATCCGGAGATTATCAAGCTCTTTACCGATCCCCGAAGCGGCGTGTATCACAAGGCCTTTCTCAAAGTGAAATTCTATGCGGTCGAGCCCGAACGGCTGTTTTTTATCGACAACGAACAAGGTTTCGGCAAACGTCAAGAGCTGCAATTGCGCAGTCGACCAATAAGCCCAGCCAACGTCTAATTGTACAAGGATTTTCCATGTCGCAACTTTTGGGAAAAGCACTGACGCCGGAGCTCTTGGAACGGCTGAGCGGAGTGGATATCGAAGCCCAGGAGGGCAAGATCATCCCGATATTTACCACCGACGAAGCCGGTTGGGCGCACCCGGCGTTGCTGTCGTATTATGAGATCGTCGCAAAAGACCCATCGACTCTCGACATGGCCCTGTGGAAGTCGAGCTCGACGGCCAATAACCTCAGGCGCACGGGGAAGGTGACGCTCATGCTTTGCGATAAAGGGGTGAACTACTATCTCAAGGGCGGCGTGCGAGAATTGCAGTACGAAATGACCGGCGCCGCGCCGGTGTCCCGCTTTCGGGTAGCACTGGAACAGCTGATCGAGGATCAGGAGCCCAACGCCGAGATTACCACCGGTCTTACCTACCGGCGCATGAGCGCACGCGACCCCAACGATTTTGCGGCAAAGGTTTTTCGCTTGTTGCAAAAGGAGCCATGAAGCTCACGAAGTTTTTCTCGACGATCCTGTTGCTGCTTATCGGCGGCGCCGGCTTTATGTACTGGCGCATGGCCTCGGGCACGACCGAAGCGCCCTTCGTGACCATGCCGGTGCAGCGCGGTGGTATCACTCAGGTGGTTTCTTCAACCGGGACCTTGCAGGCGGTCGTTACGGTGCAGGTCGGCAGTCAGGTATCGGGGACCATCGATAAGCTTTTCGCCGACTTTAACTCGAAAGTGAAAGCCGGCCAGATCGTGGCGCAACTGAATCAAGACAAATTCAAAGCCGCGGTGGATCAAGCGCGCGCCAATTTCATCGCCGCGCAGGCCAATCTGGCCAAGGCCAACGTCAGCGTCGAAGACGCGCGGCGAACCTTGGACAGAATGCGTGAACTGCGCAAGCGGGAGTTGACCGCGCAGAGCGAATTGGACGCGGCGCAAACCGCCTACGACGCCGCGGTCGCTCAACTGGAGGTCAACAAGGCCCAGGTGGCGCAGACCCAGGCCGCCATCAATCAACAGATGGTGGATCTTAATAATACGGTCATACGCTCCCCTGTGGACGGCGTCGTCATCCAGCGCAACATCGACGTCGGCCAGACGGTGGCCGCATCGCTGCAGGCGCCGACCCTTTTTACCATCGCCAACGACCTGTCGAGGATGGAAGTCCACACCAACGTGGACGAGGCCGATGTCGGCAACGTCTGGGAGGGTCAGGAAGTCACGTTTACCGTCGATGCGTTCCCCGCGCGCCGCTTCCGCGGCAAAGTTCACCAAGTGCGCAATGCGCCGATCACGGTGCAGGGTGTGGTGACGTACAATGCCGTTGTCCGCATTGACAATAAGGATCTGCTGTTAAAACCGGGAATGACCGCCAACGTGCAATTTCTGGTAAGCCGGCAGGAGGACGTGCTGACGATCCCCAACATGGCCATGCGTTTCCGACCGCCGGATCAAAATGACGAAGCTCAAGAACTGCTGCGCCGTGAAAGAAGCCGGGTGGCCGCTCCTGTGGGGGCGCGGCGCACGAGTCGCGCGACGGGTGCCCGCGGCGGTGGGGCGGGGGGTCGGGCCACTCGGACTGCGACCATCTATGTGCTCAAGGACAACAAGGCTCAACCCGTGGAAATCGAGCTTGGGATTACGGATGGAACGCGCACGGAGGTGCGCGGCGAGGCGCTGAATGATAACGATCACGTGATCATTGCAACTTCCAGTGCGGCGTCGTCTGCCGGTCAAAGCGGCATTGCCAATCCGTTCCAACCCCAGCGGACGCGAGGTCCGGGCTTCCGATGAGCGAAGTTATTCGCGTCGAAGATTTGCATAAAACGTACCGCATGGGGGACGTGGAGGTACCGGCTCTGCGCGGAGTCGATCTGGTCATCGAACAGGGCGAATTTGTCGCGATCATGGGCGCCTCCGGTTCCGGCAAATCGACGTTGATGAATATTATCGGATGTCTCGACCGTCCCACTGCGGGGCGGTATTACCTCGAGGGGCAGGAAGTCAGTTCCCTGTCGCGCGACGAATGGGCGCATATTCGCAACAAGCGCATTGGTTTTGTCTTCCAGGGATTTAATCTCCTGGCGCGGACCAGCGCCCTTGAAAACGTCGAATTGCCGATGATGTACAACGGTTTGGCGAACCAGCAGCGCCACCAGAGGGCGATCGAAGTGTTGTCGCTGGTGGGGCTGGACAAGCGCTTGGACCATCTACCGAATCAGCTTTCCGGCGGGCAGCAGCAGCGGGTTGCGATTGCCAGAGCTCTGGTGAATAAGCCGTCTTTGATACTCGCGGACGAGCCCACCGGAAATCTCGACTCCGCCACCAGCCATGAAATCATGACTCTGTTCCAAACTCTCAACTCGGAGCAGCAGATAACCATCGTTCTGGTCACCCACGAGCGTGACATCGCCCAGTACGCACAGCGGCGGGTGATTTTCAAGGACGGCCAAATCGTCGCGGACGAGCGCACCAAGAGTTTCAGCTGGGATAGACCCGCCAACCGAAGCGGAGGTCCAGCCGGAGACTGACACGCCAACGGTCTCAAGCCAGCAAGAGGTTGTCGCTCTATGCACCCCTTTGGACGGTTCGTTCTTATTTCATCCTTGGATTTGCCTCGCTTGCGCTCGGGCGACGAAATCCTGGAGGCGCTATGTGGCTGATGACCTTGCGCATTGCGCTTAAAGCCTTGGCGCGTAACAAGTTGCGGGCTTTTCTGACCATGCTCGGTATCATCATCGGCGTCGGTGCCGTAATCGCCATGGTGGCTATCGGCGAAGGCGCCAAGTCGACGATTCGCGAGCAGATCGCCGGGCTGGGCACCAACGTGCTGGTCATCATGCCTGGGACGTCGCACCAAGGCGGCGTGCGCGCCGGCTGGGGCAGCGTCAACACGTTGGTGGACGGCGACGCCAGGGCCATTCTTCGCGAAATCCGCGCCGTAGCCTATGTCTCGCCGGTGGTGCGCCGCCCGGAACAACTGGTGGCCGGCAACCTGAACTGGGGAACGCTTGTGCAGGGTGTGGCACCGGAATTTCAGTTGATTCGCGAATGGCAGGTGGCCGTAGGTCGATATTTGCATGACGGCGACCTGGAAAGCGCGGCCCGGGTGGCCGTACTGGGCGAGACCGTCGCACGCAACCTGTTCGGCAACGACGATCCCATCGACGCGGTGATCCGGATTCGCAATACTCCCTTTCGCGTCGTTGGCGTGCTCGCGCCGAAAGGCCAGACCGGCCAAGGCACGGATCAAGACGACACGGTGATGATTCCCTATACGACGATGCAGAAGCGGCTCATGCGTATCACCTGGCTGCACAGCATCGTGGTGAAAGCGGTGAATGCGGAACGCGTGCCGGAAGCGCAGGAGCAGATCGCCGCGCTCCTGCGCCAGCGCCACCGCATTGGCCCGGACCGGGAGGATGACTTCAACGTGCGCAATCTCTCCGACATCGCCGAGGCGGCCACAAGCACCGCGCGCGTGATGGCGGTCTTGCTCGGCAGCGTCGCGTCGATCTCCCTTCTGGTCGGCGGGATCGGCATCATGAACATCATGCTGGTCTCGGTTACCGAACGGACGCGCGAGATCGGCATCCGCATGGCCGTGGGCGCGCGCAGCCGCGACATCATGCTGCAATTCCTCGTCGAAGCCGTCGTTATGGCCGCCATCGGCGGCATTATCGGCATCCTGCTCGGCATCGGCAGTTCCGAGGTGCTGAGGACGTGGGCTCAATGGCCGACGCTCATCGATCCGACGATCGTCGCGGTGGCGTTTCTCTTTTCCGGCGCGGTCGGCGTGTTCTTCGGTTTCTATCCGGCGAAGAAAGCTGCTCAGCTCGACCCCATCGACGCGCTTAGATACGAATGAAAAAATAGCCCAACGCGGCGGCTGATATTTTTAAGCATTGCGAGCTCTCGGGCGGCAAGGATCCCAGCCCAGTTTTCACTGCCGATCACCTGCGCCCCCCGTGCATAGTCGCAAGTTCAAGCCAAATAGTCTTTAGAATTAATAGCTTACGATTGAATTGCGCCTCCTCCGTTATAGGACATCCTAGCTCCCACCTGCAGTCGGTAGCGCTGTATCTGTTTCTAAGTATTCCTCGGCTAATTTAACGACTCAGCTCTAGGTATGTTGACATAGAGCTGATAAATGGTACAAAATGAGCTCATTGCTATGCGATCGAGAGCTGTAATGATTAACGCACCCGGGATACTTTAGATATGAAACTTTCCTTTCCTGTAATCAGGGGAAACATTGGCGGGCGTCAGTACTTTTCGCTATTGATTCCGCTTTCAGAGATTCCTCATCTCTTCAAATTCAATGAATGGACAGGCTGTACGCCGGAAATGCAGGCGCAAAGGGTTTTGAATAGGGCGCGGGTTCCGGACATCACGAAGTACATCCTCGAAAATCAAGATGGGTTCCTATTTTCATCCATCACCGCCTCCTACTCTTGTCCGGTAAAATTCATCTCTTCAGCCGAGAGTGCCGAAGTTGGCACTTTAGAGATCGAGCGTGAAAACGTCGAGTTCATTATAAACGATGGCCAGCATCGTTGCGCCGCGATTGCCGCTGCGCTTAAAGAAAATCCTGCGCTGGGGAGAGAAAAAATTTCAGTCCTCCTTTTTGAAACGGAAAATTACGAACGGCTGCAACAGATGTTCTCAGATTTAAATCGGTTCGTGCAACAGACCTCAAAATCGCTTGGGATGCTTTACGACCGTCGAGATAACCTTTCCGCGCTCACTATGGAGCTGTCCGAGCAGGTCGACGTATTCCAGGGCATGTTGGAGAAAGAGAAGGTAACGATTCCCCGAAGGTCTCCCAAGCTTTTTACCATTTCCGCTTTATACGAAGCGAACGAAGAATTGTTGGGTAAAAAAGTCGCAGAACAAGGATCACCGGTCTACGCCGAAACTCTCAAGAGAGCGGTCGAATACTGGACCGAGGTTGCAAAAATCATCGATGACTGGAAGAAGGTCAAGAACGGAGAACTAAGCGCTGCCGACCTTCGTCAAGAGAAAATCAATACTCACGTGGTCGTGCTGCGCGCTCTTGGCGGTGTTGGAAGAACATTGCTCGAAAAATATCCTCAAGGCTGGCAACAAAAACTCAAGCTTCTGGAACGCATTGATTGGCGAAAGTCTGTCGACAGTAGTGCAAATCCTCTGTGGGACGATGTGTGTATCACAGCGGGCTCGGTGGTCTCCAACAGGCAGGCACGAGCGGCTACTTTGGCGGTCTTGTTACGGGAAATCGGAGAATCGCCAAACGGCAAAGTGACACACAAGGAATCCGCGGAGGTGACTAGTGCGCTGGCAGCCCAATAACGGAAAGCCGCCGAAACATTCCACCGTTGCCGATCGGCA
>CAZILB010000107.1:0-13691 GCA_964539925.1 uncultured Syntrophobacter sp.
ACCTTATGAAATATGCAGTAATTAGAACCGGCGGCAAACAGTACCGCGTGTCTGAAGGGGATGTCGTCAAAGTCGAGAAACTCGCCGGAGAAGTGGGTGAAAAAATCACCCTGGCCGATGTGCTTTTCATCGGCGGCGACGGCGAAACCAAGATCGGCGCACCACTGGTCGCGAACGCCAAGGTGAGCGGCGAGATCGTGGGTCAAATCAGGGCCAAAAAGATCAGAGTTTTTAAAAAGAAACGGCGCAAAAGCTACAGCCGGCAGCAAGGCCACCGGCAGTATCAAACCGCTTTGAAGATTACCGAAATCGAAGCATAGCTTAGGGAGTAGAAAGATGGCACATAAGAAAGCGGGCGGCAGCTCCCGCAACGGGCGCGACAGCCAGGGACAACGCCGCGGCGTCAAGGTTTTCGGCGGCGAGACCGTGCGTGCGGGCAATATTCTCGTGCGCCAGCTCGGTACCCGCATTCACCCGGGGATGAACGTCGGCATGGGGCGGGACTTTACGCTCTTCGCTTTGATCGATGGCGTGGTGCGTTACGAACGCAAAGACAAGAAAAGGAAACGGGTTGCCGTACTGCCGGCCATCTAAGCGCGAGCACTCGCGACGAAAAAGCCCCTTCCGGGGCTTTTTTTTTGCCCGGGTCCGGCAGATGATAGAAGAAAGGCAAACGCAAAACCCAAGGAGCCCATGGTAGAAACAGAGTACAGAGGCCAGAGAGCAGAAGTCGGAGGTCGGAATAGGAGCAATCGCCGGCGTTTCGATTCGCTTCTGGATTTTGAATCTTGCGCTCCGACTGCTGAACGCTGACAACCGATTACTGAGCCGCCATGAAATTTATCGATGAGGTCAAGATTCGCGTTTTTGCCGGCGCCGGCGGGCGCGGCTGCGTGAGTTTTCGCCGGGAAAAATTCGTGCCGCGCGGCGGGCCCAGCGGCGGCAACGGGGGTCATGGAGGCGACGTCGTCGCGGTGGCCGAGCCGCAGCTCACAACCCTTCTCGATCTGCGCTATCAAAAGCAATACAAGGCCGGCCGCGGCCAGCATGGCATGGGCAGCGACTGCCACGGCCGGCGCGGCGACGATCGCGAGATCAAAGTGCCGGTGGGCACGATTATCCGGGATGCGGCAACCCATGAGCTGATCGCCGATCTGCAAACAGCAGGCGAGCGGGTGGTGGTGGCGGCCGGAGGGCGGGGCGGCAAGGGCAACGCTCATTTCGTATCGTCTACCCACCGCAGCCCGCGCTTCGCCCAGCCGGGCGAAGCCGGGGAGGAGCGCGAGCTGGAGCTCGAGCTGCGTCTCTTGGCCGACGTGGGTATCATTGGATTGCCCAATGCCGGTAAATCGACGTTGATCGCCGCGATTTCCGCGGTGCGGCCGAAGATCGCCGACTATCCGTTCACCACCTTGGTGCCGAATCTTGGCGTCGTCGGCTACGATGACGGCAAGAGTTTCGTGGTGGCGGATATTCCGGGGCTTATCGAGGGAGCCCACGCGGGCCAGGGGCTCGGGCACAAATTCTTGCGTCATGTGATGCGCACCCATCTGCTCATTCATCTGCTCGATGCCTCGAAACTCGATGAAGAAGATCCGCTCGCCGACTGGAAAATGGTCAACCGGGAGCTCGACCTGTTCGATCCGGAATTGACTGACAAAGCGCAAATCGTCGTCGCCAACAAGATCGACTTGCCCGACGGCCGGGCGAAAGCCAAACATTTGGCCCATAAACTGCCCAAGCGCTATCGCCCGTTGCACGTGATCTCCGCGGCAACATCGGAGGGCGTGCGCGAACTGGTGCAGATCGTCGGGCGAAATCTGGAAGCATTAAGACGGAAAGCCGAGACTCATCGTGACGCAGCTGGAGCATAAGCGAGACATCCTGCGCCGGGCGCGCCGTGTGGTGGTCAAGATCGGCAGCCAGATTTTGTCTTCCGCCAGCGGCATAGAAGAAGGCCGCCTGCGCAGCCTGGTCGCCGAGCTCGCTGAGCTCCATGAGCGAAGAATAGAGATCATCGTCGTCAGCTCCGGCGCGGTGGCCGCAGGCATGACCCGGCTGGGGCGTAAGGAGCGGCCCAAAACCATTCCCGAAAAACAGGCGCTTGCCGCCGTCGGCCAGATTAAACTTATGGCGCTTTACGAGCGTCATTTTTCCAAGTTCGACAAGAGCGTCGCCCAGGTGCTTTTGACGCACGAGGACCTCGCCAACCGCCAGCGCTACATCAACGCCAAACATACTTTTCAGATGCTCCTGGCGTCGTCGATCATTCCGATCGTCAATGAGAACGATACCGTCGCCGTCGAGGAGATGAAGTTCGGCGATAACGATCATCTGTCGGCGCTGGTGGCGACGCTGCTCGAAGCGGATTTACTGGTGATACTGAGCGATGTCGAGGGAGTCTATGACAAAGATCCGCGGGCGCACGCAGACGCCCGGTTGATTTCGCTGATCAGCGAACCCAAGGGACTGAGACGGGCCAATGTCGGCACAAGCGTCAGCGCCGCCGGTACCGGCGGGATCACTACCAAGCTCGGTGCCGCGGAGGAAGCGGCGGCCGCGGGCATTCCCACAGTGATCGCCAGCGGCATGCACAACGGCGTGCTCGGCAAGGTATTCGCCGCTGCCGACGAGATCGGTACTTTGATTTTACCGGAGCCTCATCGGCTCACCAGCCGAAAGCATTGGATTGCCTATAACTTGAAGCCGGCGGGTGCGGTGGTCGTCGATCAGGGAGCGCAGGATGCGGTGGTACGCAAGGGCAAGAGCCTCCTGCCGTCGGGGTTGAAGGACGTTCGCGGCGCCTTCGGCGTCGGTGAGTGCGTGCAATGCCTGGACCTGGAGGGACGGGAGTTCGCCCGCGGCCTGGTCAACTACAGCGCCCAAGAGTTGAATCGGATCAAAGGATTGCATACAAGCAGGATTGAAAAAGTTCTGGGCTACAAGGCCTACGAAGAGATCATTCATCGCGACGATTTAGTGGTCCTGTGAGAAGCCAATGTCGGGCACAAGCGAAAAGTTGAAACGGGAAGCCGTGCGCCTCGGTAAGCAGGCCAAAGCCGCGGCCCGCCTCCTGGCGCCGCTCTCTTCGGCGGAAAAGAACCGCGCTTTGCTGCTGATGGCGGATAAGCTCGAAGCGCGGAGCGGTTTTTTGCTCGAAGAGAACCAAAAGGATCTCGAATTCGCCAGGAACAGCGGCGCGACGAGCGCCGTGCTCGATCGCATCGCCCTCAATCCGAACCGCGTGCAGGCGATGGCCAAGGGCCTTCGCGACATTGCCGGATTGCCCGATCCGGTTCGGGAAATCGTCAAGATGTGGCGCCGGCCCAACGGCCTCCAGGTCGGGCGCATGCGCATTCCGCTGGGCGTGATCGGCATCATCTACGAAGCGCGTCCCAACGTGACCGCGGATGCCGCGGCGCTCTGTCTAAAATCCGGCAATGCGGTGATTCTTCGCGGCGGCAGCGAAGCGCACCATTCGAACCAGGGGATCGCGGCGGTGCTGCGCGAAGCCTCGGCCGAAACGCGCGTGCCCCGGGACGCCGTTCAAGTCGTTTCGATCAAGGAACACGCGCTGGTCCACGAGCTGCTGCAGTTGGAAGACTATATCGATCTGGTCATTCCCCGCGGTGGCGAGGAGCTGATTCGCGCCGTCGCCGGGACCTCGAAGGTCCCGGTGATCAAACATTACAAAGGCGTCTGCCATGTCTATGTCGACGCCGATGCGTCGCTGGAGATGGCCGAACGGATCTGTTTCAACGCTAAAGTTCAGCGGCCCTCGGTGTGTAACGCCATGGAGTCGTTGCTGGTCCATGAAGCGATCGCCCCGGCATTCTTGCCGATGATGATTCGGAAATATCAGGCCGCGGGCGTGGAAATCCGCGGCTGCAAAAAAACTCAGGCTCTGGCGCCGGGAATCACCCCGGCCGTCGAGTCGGATTGGACCACGGAGTATCTCGACCTGATTCTCGCCGTGCGGGTGGTTGAAGATATGGATGAAGCGATCGGCCATATCGAGCGCTACGGTTCCGAGCACACCGAAACCATCGTGACCGCCAACTATCAAAGAGCGCGGGAATTCATCGATCGGGTCAATTCATCGGCGGTGATGGTGAACGCGTCGACGCGTTTCAACGACGGCGGGGAGCTCGGCCTGGGCGCCGAGATCGGCATCAGTACGAGCAAGATTCACGCTTTCGGACCGATGGGCCTGGAGGAGCTGACGACTACAAAGTTTATCGTCTTCGGCGACGGCCAGGTGAGAGAGTAGAGGAAAGGCGGAAGGATGAAGGATGAAGGCGGGAGGAATCTCCGGAAAGTCGAAAGGCGGAGGGGGGAAGGTGGAAGTGAGATGCAAGTCCGATCGTCGCAGTTACTTGTCTTAGCTTCATCCTTCACCCTTCCGCCTTCATCCTTAGCTCATTCCGCCCCATGAAGATCGGCCTGTTCGGCGGCACCTTCGATCCGATCCACTGGGGCCATCTACGCAGCGCGGAAGAGGTCGCCGAAACTTTTGCTCTGGACCGCGTCTATTTTATTCCGGCCGCCATACCGCCGCATAAACGCGGCCAGACCACGACCCCGGCCGCCGACCGGCTGCGAATGGTGCGGCTGGCGGTCGCGCGCAATCCTCGCTTTCGTGCCTCGACGATTGAGATTTCGCGCATGGGCGTGTCCTACTCCATCGACACAATCCGCCAGTTCGCCTCGAAGCAACGCAAGGGTGATTCACTCTACTTTATCATTGGCCTGGACGCCTTTCGCGAGATCGGCACATGGAAGGATTTTGCGGACATTTTTCCCTTATGTCATTTCATTGTAACCTCGCGGCCCGGCAACAAAGACCAGGATCCGCTCAAAGGGACCGGCGTTGCCGTAAAAAAACTCTTTTGTTATGATTTTCGCAGGAGGAGCTATCGGCACCGGAGCGGCACGCGCATCTTTTTCATCGAGCTAACGGATATCGCGATCTCGGCGTCGGAGGTTCGCGCATTGGTGAAACAAGGCAAATCGATTCGTTATTTGGTCCCTTCAGCCGTGGAAAAATTCATTCAACGGCGCGGGCTCTACGGCCGCCGGAACCGGGCGCGGTAATCACTTTGGTAAAAATCAGTTCCTGGGACAAAACTTTGCTTCTCACGCACGCGGCGCTGGAGAAAAAGGCGTGCGATCTCGTGGTGCTGGAGGTTCGCGATCTGACAACGGTGGCGGATTATTTCGTCATCTGCTCGGGCCGATCCGATCGTCAGGTCCAGAGCATCGCCCAGGGGCTGCTCGAAGAATCGGCGGAAGAGGGATTCAAGCCTTTTGCCATGGAAGGCGCGCAGCGCGGTCACTGGGTGTTGATGGATTTTTCCGATGTCATTGTCCACGTCTTTTACCAACCGGTGCGCGAATTTTACGATCTCGACGGGCTGTGGGGCGACGCGCCGAAAGTGAAGCTGCCCGATGCCTATGCCCAACTTGCCGGCCAGTTCCAAATCGCCGACGAGCCATTGCCCTAACCCGGACTATGCATCATAAACGAAATTGGCGGGCAAATCTTCCAGACTTACCCCGCCATCGGCACTGGGTTGCCGCTTGTCCTCCTAATGCGAACACTCTGGGCTAAAACCCCCGCCATCGCTCGCGCAGGTCAATGGACGCAGGGCAGGGGAGCGCAGAAAGGAAATGACCTTGAACTTTAACGGGCCCGTAATCCTCGTCATCCTGGACGGCTTCGGCATCAATCCAAGGAAAGAGGGCAATGCCGTCGCCCACGCGGTAAAGCCCAACCTTGATGCCTTGTTGCGTGATTACCCCAGCTCCCGTCTTTCCATGTCCGGCGTCGACGTCGGGTTGCCGGAAGGGCAAATGGGCAATTCCGAAGTCGGCCACACGATCCTCGGTGCGGGGCGGATCGTCTACCAGGATTTAACCCTGATCCACAAAGATATCGACGAGGGAGGCTTTTATCGCAACCAGGTTTTGCTCGACGCCCTGCGCAGGACCGTAGAACTCAGCGGCCGGCTGCATCTCATGGGGCTTTTGGGCGACGGCGGAGTGCACAGCCACCAGCGCCATTTGGAAGCGATTCTGGAGCTGGCCCGCCGCGAGAAGGTCGGCAAGGTCTATCTGCACTTGTTTTTGGACGGGCGCGACACGCCGCCCAACAGCGCTGAGCAGTTCATGCTCGACCTGAATGAGAAGCTCAAAGCTTATCCCAATGTCAAGGTTGCCACGGTCAGCGGCCGCTACTACGCCATGGACCGGGATAAACGCTGGGACCGCATCGAGAAGGCCTACCTTTGCCTGACCGAAGGGATCGGCAACAAGGCCGATTCAGCGCTGGAAGCGATTCGCAAAAGTTACCAGGAAAAAATTACCGATGAGTTCGTCTTGCCGACGGCGATCCAAGAAGTCGTGCCGGAAGGATTGATCCGCGACGACGATGGGGTGATTTTTTTCAACTTCCGCGCCGACCGGGCGCGGGAGTTGACCCGCGCGCTGATCGAAGCGGATTTCAAGGAGTTTTCGCGCCAGCGGAGCATCGGGCTGGCAACCTTTGCGACCCTGACTCAGTACGACGAGACGTTCAGCGTCCCCGTCGCTTATCCGCCGCGGGAGATCAGAAGAATTCTCGGCGAAGTCGCAAGCCAGGCTGGCCTGCGCCAACTGCGCATCGCCGAAACCGAGAAGTACGCTCACGTCACCTATTTTTTCAACGGCGGCGAGGAGAAGAAATTTCCCGGTGAGGAGCGGATTTTGATCCCGTCTCCCAGAGATGTAGCCACCTACGATTTGAAGCCGGAGATGAGCGCGCGGGAAGTGACCGAGGCGATGGTGAAGTATCTCGCCGAACAGGACGTCGGATTGGTGATCGCCAACTACGCCAACGCCGATATGGTCGGCCATACGGGAAACTTCGATGCTTCGGTGAAAGCGGTGGAGGTGATCGACGAGTGCCTCGGCCGAGTGGTCGACGCCGCGCTGGGCAAAAAAGGCAAAGTGATCATCACCGCCGACCACGGCAACATCGAGCAGCTGATCGATTACGACACGGGCAAGCCCCACACCGCGCACACAACCAATCTGGTGCCGGTGATTCTGATCGACGACGAGCGCAAAAGCTGCCGGCTCAATCAAGGAACAGCCATCGACGTCGCGCCGACGGTTTTGGAGCTGCTTGAGATAAGTCAGCCGCCGGAGATGACTGGAAAATCGCTGATCACCGGCGCCTGACGCGGGCTGGGAGAGCGAAATTTTCGCTTGGATCGCTGTGGAAGCGAGGAAAAGCGCCAAGGTAGTATCGATCGCGGGGCAAGTCCGGAGGAGCGAAGGCGTCAAGGCCAAAAGTTTCTTCGTTTTGTTCATTCTTGCCACATGGAGCGACCTTCGCACCGCCGGGCGCGCAAAAGATGCCGGTGGCCGGCAACTCCAAGGCACCGCTGCATTGCTTTCGCTTCGGAGGATTTACCCCGCCATTTTCGTGTCACGGTGAATAATCCGGGATAGGTTTCTTCTGGACGATGCGGATCTTGGCAAATTCACCTTTCGCGAGTCGATTCGACGGGCTGGTGGACTGGCTCTATCCGCCTCGCTGCCGCGCCTGCGGTGAGCGCATCCATGGGCCCGACCGCGAATTTTTTTGCGCCGCCTGCCGGACGCGCCTGCAACTGATTCTCCCCCCTTTGTGCCAGATCTGCGGCCGGCCGTTTCCCGACGCCGGCGGCGGCGACCACACTTGCGGCGTTTGTCTGGCGCGCCCGCCTGTTTTCGGGCGCGCCCGCGCCTGGGCTCGTTATCCGAGAGAAGAGGCGCAAGATGATCCGCTGCGCCGGGTGGTGCAAAAATTTAAGTACGGGCGAAAAGTTTCTCTGGGCAAGCCCCTCGGGCGATTGCTCGCCCGCGGTTGTGAAGCATTCCTCGGTGAACTGGAGGCCGATTGGATAGTGCCTGTTCCGCTCCATCCCCAGCGGCTGCGCTGGCGCGGGTTCAACCAGTCCCTGTTGCTGGCGCGCCAGGTGAGCCGCGCCTACGGTGTCCCGTTAGATCCGTTTATACTGCAGCGCTGCCGGCCTACGCCGCCGCAGACCCTGTTCCCGGAAGAAGAACGGCGGAAAAATATGCGCGGCGCCTTTGCGCTCGATCCGGATCGGTCGGTGCGAGACAAACGCATTCTGTTGGTCGATGATGTCTATACTTCGGGCGCCACGGCGAACGAATGCAGCCGGACGCTGAAAAAAAACGGCGCCAGGGAAGTCTACGTCCTGACACTGGCGCGGGCGGTTTAAATCGCGATCACGGGAGGCTTTCGGTGTCCCTGGATGATCAACGCCGCTGGGATAAACAGCACGCCGATTTCCGCAGCGATACCGAGCCTTCGGGCTTCCTGCGGCAAATCATCGAAAGCGAGGGCTGGGAGATTCCGCGCGGCCGAGCCCTCGACATCGCCTGCGGCCAAGGGCGCCATGCGCTTTACTTGGCGGCGAAGGGATTCGACGTCGTTGCGGTCGACATCTCGCAGATCGCCTTGGCCGAAGGGCAGAAGCGGGCGGCGGAGAGATCGTTGACGATCTCGTGGCAACAGGCGGACCTGCTCCAGGTCCGCCTGGAGCGAGATAGTTTCGACCTCATTGTCGATTTCAATTACCTGCAGCGATCGCTGATCCCCCAGATGAAGACCGCCTTGAAGAACGGCGGTCATGTAATTTTCGAAACCTACCTGATCGATCAACGAGCGATCGGCCATCCGAAAAACCCCGATTACCTGCTCGCCCATAACGAGCTGCTGGATCGGTTCCGCGACTTCCGCGCGCTCTGCTACCGCGAGGGCCGGTTTGCCGACGGCGGCGAGCCGGCGTTTCGCGCCGGTTTACTGGCGCGAAAGATCGGTTGAATCCCCGCCGCGCTTCACCTGTCGGCTGCGCGGGGTTTCAACCCCGTTTATCTCCGGGGCTTGTAATATCGTAATATTTAAATACAATGATCAAACATGGCTGGTTCTATGGAACTCGTCCGCACCCTCAAAGCCCTTGCCGATCCCTTGCGTTTGCGCATTCTCGCGGCCGTGGCCGAAGAGGAGCTGACCGTCGGCGAAGTGCAGGACGTGGTCGATTCGGTGCAGTCGTCGGTGTCGCGCAATCTCGCCATCCTTCGGGAGGCCGGCTTCGTCCAAGATCGCAAGGAAGGCACGAGCGTCTTTTTTTCGGCGCGCCGCCCCATGCCCGAACCGGCGCGGGAGCTGTTCCAGTCGCTCCACGCACGCCTCGAAGAGATTCCGGAAGTCCAGAAAGACCGGGCGCGATTGGACGAGACGCGGCGGCGGCGTCTGCAGCGTTCGCAGAGCTATTTCGAGTCGCTGGCGGGCGACTGGGAACGGATCCGCAAAAGCTATTTCGACGACCGGGTGACGTCCCTGGCGATCGAAAAATTGCTGCCGCGCGATCTAACGCTGGCCGATATCGGTTGCGGCACCGGCAGCTTGACCTTTGAATTGGCGCGCTTTGCCCGCAAAGTCATCGGCGTCGATCTCTCCCGGGAAATGCTGCGCCGCGCCCAGTCCGTCGCCAGGGATCGCGATGTCCGAAACGTCGAATTTCGCCTGGGCGACGCGCTCAAGCTGCCGCTCGATGCGCAGAGCGTAGACGCGGTGTTTTGCGTGATGGTTTTACATTTTTTGCCCGAGCCCGAGCACGCCATCGCCGAACTTTGCCGCATCACCCGGCCCGGCGGGTCGGTGATTCTGGTGGATCTGGTGGAGCACAAGCAGGAGTGGATGCGCGCGCAGATGGCGCACCAGTGGCTCGGCTTTGGCCGCCAAGCGATCGAAAAATGGTTTTTGGACGCCGGCGCCGCGTCGGTGGATTACGATCTCACGGGCTCGTTCGCAGGAGAGAAAATGGCGCGCAACGGCAACCGGCCCGTGGAAATTTTCGTTGCCCGCACCTTCGTGGTCAAACCGCGACGGAACAAATAAGAAATCGTACCGATGAACGATCTTGAGAAACAACTGCAAGAGATTCTAGCCGAGCGGCTGATGGTTCTGGACGGCGCCATGGGCACCATGATCCAGTCGCAAAAGCTCGATGAAAAGACATTTCGCGGCGCCCAGTTCGCCGGTCACGGACGAGACCTCAAGGGTTGCAACGACGTTCTCTGCCTCACCCAGCCTGACCTGGTGACCGCGATTCATACCGACTATCTCGAGGCCGGCGCGGATATCGTTGAGACCAATACGTTCAACTCGACTTCGATCTCGATGGCCGACTACGGCTTGCAGGCCTATGCGTACGATCTAAACGTCGCCGGCGCAAGGGCCGCCAAGCGAGCGGTTGAGATCGTCCGGGCAAACGATCCGTCGCGCGCCTGCTTCGTCGCCGGCGCCATCGGTCCGACCAATAGGACCTGTTCCATTTCCACCGACGTACACAGCGCGGCGACGAGAGGCGTGACCTACGATGAGCTGGTTCAGGCCTACTATGACCAGGCGCGGGGATTGATCGACGGCGGCGCCGACCTGCTGCTCGTCGAGACCATCTTCGACACGCTCAACGCCAAGGCGGCATTCTTCGCCGTTTTGAAGCTTTTCGACGAGCGTCAAATCCGCCTGCCGCTGATGGCGTCGGTGACCTTCATTCAGCCGGGCAGCAACCGCGGCGTGACCGGCCAGACCGTCGAAGCCTTTTGGAATTCCATTTCCCATGTGCCGCTATTGAGCGTCGGCATGAACTGCGCCCTGGGCCCAAAGGAAATGCGTCCGCTGATCGACGAATTGGCGCGCATCGCGCCGATCTATATTAGCGCTTATCCCAACGCCGGGCTGCCCGACCCGCTGCTGCCCACGGGCTTTCCGGAGACCCCGGAATCGCTGGCGCCGCAACTCTGCGAGTGGGCGGAGAACGGCTGGCTCAACGTTGTCGGCGGCTGCTGCGGCACGACGCCCGCGCATATCGCGGCGCTGGCGGCGGCGGTCAAAGGCAAACCGCCGCGCCGAGTGCCGGAGGTCGAGCTTTCTTTGCGCTTGAGCGGCCTCGAAGCGGTCACCGTGCGGCCCGAGTCGAACTTCGTCAACGTCGGCGAACGCACCAATGTGACCGGCTCGCCGGTGTTCGCCAGGCTGGTTCTCGCCGGCGATTACGAGAAAGCGGTGAGCGTGGCCCGGCAGCAGGTCGAAGGCGGCGCGCAGATCATCGACGTCAATATGGACGAAGGCATGCTCGACTCCAAAGCGGCGATGGAGAAATTCCTAAGGCTCATAGCCGGTGAATCGGACATCGCGCGCGTGCCGGTGATGATCGACAGCTCCAAGTGGGAGGTGATCGAAGCCGGTCTGAAGTGCGTGCAGGGCAAGGGCATCGTCAATTCGATCAGCCTGAAAGAAGGCGAGGAGAAGTTCATCGGTCAAGCGCGGCTGATTCGCCGCTACGGCGCGGCGGTCGTCGTGATGGCCTTCGACGAGCGCGGCCAGGCCGACACGCTGGAGCGAAAGATCGAGATCTGCGCGCGCTCGTACAAGATCCTTACCGGACAGGTCGGCTTTCCGCCCCAGGATATTATTTTTGACCCGAACATTCTCACTGTCGGCACGGGCATCGAAGAGCACAACAGCTACGCGCTCCACTTCATCGAAGCGACGCGCTGGATCAAGCAGAATCTGCCGCTGGCGAAAGTGAGCGGCGGAGTCAGCAACATTTCGTTTTCCTTCCGAGGCAACAACCCGGTGCGCGAAGCGATGCACTCGGCATTTCTTTACCATGCCATCAAGGCCGGTATGGACATGGGCATCGTCAATCCCGGCATGCTGGCGGTCTATGAGGAGATTCCTCGCGACTTGCTCGAGCTCGTCGAGGACGTGGCGCTCAATCGCCGTCCCGACGCCACGGAACGGTTGGTCGCCTTCGCCGAAACCGTCAAGAAGACCGACAAGACCGTCGCCAAAGACGACGGCTGGCGCAACGGCAGCGTCGAAGAACGTTTGTCCCACGCGCTGGTCAAAGGCATCACGGATTATATCGATCACGACACGGAAGAGGCGCGGCTCAAGTACGGCAAGCCGCTCGGCGTCATCGAGGGACCGCTCATGGAGGGCATGAACGTGGTCGGCGATCTGTTCGGCTCGGGCAAAATGTTTCTGCCTCAGGTGGTCAAGAGCGCCCGGGTCATGAAAAAGGCGGTTGCTTATCTGACGCCGTTTCTCGAAGCGGAGAAAAAGGCCGCGCAGGACGTCAGCCAGCGGATAAAATTGGTCTTCGCCACGGTGAAGGGCGATGTCCACGACATCGGCAAGAACATCGTCGGCGTCGTTCTGGGCTGCAACAACTACGACGTCATCGACCTTGGCGTGATGGTGCCGGCGGAGAAGATCATCGAAACCGCGATTCAAGAGCGCGCGGATATCATCGGCCTCAGCGGTTTGATCACGCCTTCGCTGGATGAAATGGTCCATGTCGCCGGCGAGATGGATCGGCGCGGCTTGAAGCTGCCGCTGCTGATCGGCGGGGCCACCACCAGCAAGCGCCACACGGCGGTGAAGATCGCCCCCGCCTATAAACATGAAACAATTCACGTGGTCGATGCCTCGCGCGCCGTGCCGGTGGTCGGCGCCTTGGCCAAGTTAGAGGCGCGCGAAGCCTTGAACCAGCAAAACCGCAGGGAACAGCAGGTGATCCGCGAGCAGTTCGAGAACCGTGCCGGCACGCAGTTGCTGACTTACGAGGAAGCGCGCCGGCGCAAGCTGCACACCGAATGGGACGATCAACCTATCGCGGTTCCGGAGTTCACCGGACAAAGGGTGCTGAAAGATTTTCCCCTCGCCGAACTGGTGCCGTATATCGACTGGTCGCCGTTCTTTCACACCTGGGAGATCCGCGGGCGCTATCCGGATGTGCTCGACGATGCCGTGCGCGGCCCGGCAGCGCGCGAGCTATTCGCCAACGCCCGGGAGCTGCTCAAGGAGATCGTCGATAAGAAACTATTGACGGCCCGTGCCGTCTACGGTTTCTTTGCGGCCAACAGCGACGGCGACGATATCGTCGTCTACACCGATACGACGCGGACCAAAGAGCTTGCGCGCCTGCATACGCTGCGCCAGCAAAAAGACAACCAGCGCGGCAAACCGCAGCTCGCGCTGGCGGATTTCATCGGGCCGCGCGACAGCGGCCACACCGATTACATCGGCGCCTTCGCCGTCACCGCCGGCCACGGCTGCCAGGAGCTGGCCGAGCGCTTCGAGAAGGAACATGATCAATATAATTCGATCATGGCCAAAGCCCTGGCCGATCGCTTGGCTGAGGCCTTTGCCGAGTGTTTGCACAAGCGCGTGCGCGCCGAGTGGGGCTACGGCAAAAATGAAAAGCTCAGCCCGGAGGATCTGATCGCGGAAAAATACCGCGGTATACGCCCTGCGCCGGGTTATCCCGCCCAGCCCGATCACACGGAGAAACCGATCATCTTCGATCTGCTCCAAGCCGGCGAAGCCACCGGCATCACTTTAACCGAGAGCTTCGCCATGTATCCGGCCGCGTCCGTCTGCGGTCTCTACTTTGCGCACTCCGAGTCGCGCTACTTTGCGGTCAGCTCCGTCGGCAAAGATCAAGTCGAGTCCTACGCCGCGCGCAAGGGCATGAAAGTCGCGGAAGTCGAACGCTGGCTCTCGCCAATTCTCGGCTACGATCCGGCGACGAAGTGAGCGCCGTTATCTGCCTTGCTTC
>CAZILB010000108.1:0-10219 GCA_964539925.1 uncultured Syntrophobacter sp.
CCCTTGAAGCCCTGCGCCATGAACGGCGGCGCGCCTTCGGGATGGATCAGATCCACACCTTCCTTGGCCAGCTCTTCGACCTTGCCGTGCACGGCGTTGAGTGCGGCGCGAAACTCCTCTTCCGTACCGCGGGTGAAACTGAGATAGACCGGAACCACGCCGATCCCCTCGGGCAAGAGACGAATGAACTCTTCGAGCGATCCCGGGCGGTGGGTCGGCTTGACGACCCCGACCACCCCGCGCCAACTTGTAAACACCATAATTCAGTTCCAATCGCTTCAGGGGTTCCAGGGGTTCCAATCGTTTCGGAGGCTTTCCGGATCAACGTTTGGAACCCCCTGAAACGACTGGAACGATTGGAACCCTGTTATTTAAAAACCTTCGGGAACTTCGCCTTGAGCTGAGCGCGCACGTTTTCCGGCACCTCGACGACCTTGGGGAACTCGCCGCGCAGCTTGCGGTTGTAGGGCATGCAGGCGTCGATCAAGATCCGATTGTTGAAATTCCCCGGCAAGAACATCGGATCGCGTCCCGACGACCATGCTTTTTGCACGATATCGATGTCCGTAACCGGATCGAAGCGCGTGCCCATGGCCCAGAGCACCTGATCCATGTCCGAGCAGTCCACATCGTCGTCGACGACGACCGTCCATTTGCCGTTGTAAGCGCCGGCCATGCAGTTCGATGCCACGTGGAGCACGTTGCGCGCGTGGCCCGGGTAGCGCTGGCGGATTTGGATCGCCGTGAAACGGGTCGCCGGCGCGCCCTCGTGATTCCACACGCCGATAATTTCCGGCAGGCCGCAGGCTTCGAGCGCATTCCAGACTTCCGCGGCCCCGGCGATGCCCTTGAGCAAGCCGGTTTCATCCACCGGCTTGTGCTGCGGCGCGCAGGTGAGGATCGGATCGTTGCGGTACATCACCGTTTTGACGTTGAGATAGGGCCGCGGCACCACGTCGTCGGAATAGTACCCCATCCATTCGCCGAAGGGTCCTTCCGGTTTGCTTTGCCCGGGCACGGCCTCGCCTTCGATGACAATCTCGGCGTCCGCGGGAATGGGAAAGCCGGTAAAAGGGCCTTTCACCACTTCGACCGGTTCGCCGCGCAAACCGCCGGCGAAGTCATACTCGGAAACGCCGCTCGGGAGCGGGCTCGCCGAAAGCAAGTACAGCAGCGGATCCTGGCCGCAGACGATGGCGAATTTGCAGCTCTGACCGCGCTCAAAATATTTGTCGCGGTGGATGCGCCCATGCTTCCCTTCGGTGATCTGGCAGCCGATGGTTTTTTCATCGTACACCTGGCAGCGATAGGCCCCGAAATTGTACCAGTCGGCATCGGGGTCCTTGGTGATGCACATGTCCGCCGTACCCACATAGCGGTGGGTATCCAACTGATGATGGATGGGCACGGGCAGCTTGAGTACATCGACCTTGTCGCCTTCGAGAACGTTCTCAAAAATCGGTCCGGTCTTGACCACCCTCGGCTTGAGGAGCTTCATGTCGGTCATGACGTGATGATAAGCTTTGACGATGTCGGCCTTGCGCTCGTACTCAAGCGGCAGGCCGAGAGTCAAAGCCACCCGCTTGATCGTCGAGAACTGTCCATAAAGCGTCCGATAGCCTTTGGGATAGCCGGGAACCTCGTCGAACAGAATCGCCGGGGCCTGTCCCTTGCCGCCCTCGGTGAGCATCTGCGTGATCGCACCCATCTCGCGATCCCAGTGCGCGCCGTTGACTCTTTGCAGCTCGCCCAACTTTTCCACCTGTTCGATCCAGTCGCGCAGGCCCCGATAACTCACCGTGCTGTGCGACGCTCCGACTCTCTCCGGTCGTGCCATGTATTCCTCCCTGAAAATAAGACTCTAGCGAAGTCCTTTCACCTTACGTTCGCCTTATCCCCTTGTCAAGAAATCACAATTTCGGCCTGCGGCTTGGGTTGGTTGCGGCTCCCATTCCTCGTTCGGCGCATGCGGCGTGAAATCGTTCTTCCTGTCCGACGTCGCCGTCCAGACCGCGGCCGCCATTTTTCGCTTGTGCGGGGAACGCTGCCGATGTTATGAACGCCGAGGCATTCTCAGTGCCGCACGGCTCCGCACTCTAGCGAACGATCTCGTGAGGTTTCCATGGAGGAACGCAAAACTTACGCACGGCAGCTTCGAGCCATAGGCCAATCTCTTGAAGCGCAGCGCATTCACCGTTTCGAATTGAGCCATCAGGGTGACCATTTCGTCGTCAAGGGTGAGCCCGAGAAAGAAACCTCGCTGCTCGCCGCGCTGCGCAATTGGCAAAAGCGCGTACGCTGCGAGGCCATGAACGGATCCATGGATTTCGCTGCTAACGACATCGATGAACTGGACCGCCAGGGCCGCGCCCAACGAGCGCGGCCCAATCGCCTGCCCGATTTTCACAGATTGCCGAACACCCTGCGCACGGTGGGATCCTATCTCGACCTGAAACGCTCAAAGCTCGTGGAACTGCACAAGCGCCAGTTCAGCATCACCATCCTGTCGCAAAACCAGGCCGGTCACCCCGAGTTCGAGGAACGCACGGTCGCCTCCTTTTACAATCACTTCGTCCAAAGACACGCGCAAAGAGGCAAAGCCGCGCCGCGAAAGTAGCCGGGGCGCGGTTGAATACGGAGGGCAGTTCAAACCTTCAAGGTTCAAAGTTCAAGTTTTTATAAACTGACAATCGTTGTACACGCAACCGACCTCGCTCCCATGCGACCTGTCGCTTGACCCTCCCGGCGCCACAAGTTATTGTTCGACTCCATGAAACAATCGATTCGCGTGACCATTAACGGCCGGCTCTACGAGGAAGACGTCGAGCCGCGGCTGTTGCTCGCGCATTTTATCCGCGAGAAAATCGGCCTTACCGGAACCCATGTCGGCTGCGTCATCGGCGAGTGCGGCGCCTGTTCTGTCCTGCTCGACGGCAAAGTCGTGAAATCTTGCCTCCAGTTCGCAGTGCAGGCGGATGGGCGCGAAGTCACGACCATCGAAGGTCTCGCCAAAAACGGCGAATTAAATCCCGTGCAGGAAGCGTTCGTCAAGCACTACGCCTTTCAATGCGGCTACTGCACGCCGGGACTGGTCATGACCAGCCATGCGCTCTTGCAGAGCAACCCCGATCCGTCCGAAGAAGAAATCCGCATGGCGCTGGCCGGCAACCTTTGCATGTGCACCGGTTACGTGCAGATCGTCGAAGCCGTTAAAGATGCGGCAAAAGGAATTAAGAATGGCTAAGTTTGTCGGCAGTCGTACTCGCAGCAAGGAAGGTCCCCGCCACGTTACGGGCCGGGGGTTGTACACCGACGATTTTCAATTGCCCGGCATGTTGCAAGCGATGATTTTGCGCAGCCCGCATGCGCACGCGAAAATCAATTCCGTCGATCCTTCCGAAGCGCTCAAGAATCCGAACGTCATGGCGGTGGTCACTCCCGAAGATGTAAAGAATCTCACCAAGCCGTTCAAGCCTGGCCGCTACGCCGCGGGCTTGAAACGCCCCGTCGATGAATACGCCGGCGCGGTGGAAAAAGTCCGCTACGTCGGCGAACCGCTCGGCGCCGTGGCGGCGCGCGACCGTGGCACGGCGGAAGACGCGCTCGAGTTGATTCAGGTCGATTACGAACCGTTGCGGGCGGTGGTCGATGTGCGCGAGGCGATCAAGCCATCGGCGGCGACGCTTTTCGATGAGCTGGGCACCAACCTGGCCTGGACCGGCTCGCTCCGGTACGGCGACATCGACGCCGCCTTCAAGTCCGCCGATCGCGTGGTCAAAGAAAATCTCAAGATTCACCGCTACAGCTCGACGCCGCTGGAGCCCTTCGTCGTCATCGCCTCCTACGATGCCGCGAGCAAACGCTTGACCGTCTGGGTGACGGCGCAGGTGCCGGAGGTGATCTACGACGGCCTGCGCGAGGCGCTCGGTTTGCAGGACGTCCGGGTGATTATCCCCGACGTCGGCGGCGGCTTCGGCCAGAAGATTCATTTGATCCGCAAATACGTCGTGCTGGTATCGCTGCTCGCGATGAAAACCGGCCGGCCGGTCAAATGGGTCGAAGACCGCAGCGAGCACATGATGGCCGGCGGCCATGCCTGCGCCCAGGAATTCGAGTGCGAAGCGGCGGTGAAAAACGACGGCACCGTGCTCGGCCTGCGCTTCAATGAATACGACGATGTCGGCGGATCGATCAGCACCCTGACGATTCACTTCACCAACAAGCTCAACAATCTGTCGAATACCTACCGCACGCCCGCCATCCAAATGATCGGCAATGCCGTGGTGACCAACAAATGCCCGGTGATTCCCAACCGGGGAATCGGCAAACCGGGCATGTGCTACATCTGGGAGCGCATGATGGATCGCGTGGCTCAGGCATTGAACTTGAGCCCCATCGAAGTGCGGCGGAAGAATTTGATTCAGCCCGATGAAATGCCCTACCGCACGATCAGCGGCAACGTTTACGACAGCGGCGACTATCCAGGATTGCTGTCGACTCTGTTGGAGAAAATCGATTACGACAAGTTGCGCGAAGAGCAGAAGAAATCGCGCGAAAAGGGCAAGCTCGTGGGCATCGGCATCGTCATCGGGGTCGAGCCCGGCGGCCGCAACGCCGCCCGCGACATGGCGATCTTCCCCGAGATGAAAGAGCCGCCCGGCTCCGGCGGCGTCAACGGCGCGAAAATTAAACTAGAGAAGAATGGAACGCTGACGCTTCATTTAGGGTCTCCCAACTGCGGCCAGGCGCATGAAACCACCACCGCCCAGGTTGCGGCGGAGGTTCTGGGCTCGGCCCCGGACAAGATCAGTACCAGCATTCCTTTCGACAGCGACCTTTCAGCTTGGGGCGTCGCCGCGGCCAACAGCGGCAACAATTTTCATCTCTACGACATCGGCGCAATTCACGGAGCCGCCACCCGTTTGCGCGAAAAAATCCTCAAGCTCGCGGCGTATAATCTCAAGGTCGAACCCTCGGAGTTAACCATCGAGGACAGCGTCGTCAAAGTACCCGGTGCGGCGGCCAAACAGATCACCTTCGCCGAACTTGGCCGCATTGCCTACAATAATCAGCATCTCATTCCCGACGACATGGAACCGGGACTCGAGTCGACTTTTTATTACATGTTTCCTCACGCCAAGCCGAATATCGTCCCCGGCGTGGACCGCATGGTGCGCGCCCAGTTCACATTCTCTGCCGGCGCCCACGCCGCCGTCGTCGAAGTCGACAAGGCCACCGGGAAAGTCGAGGTGCTGCGTTATCTGATCGTCGGCGACAATGGCACGGTGATCAATCCCGATGTGGTCAACGGTCAAGTCTACGGTTCCGCGGCGCACGGCATCGCCGTGGCGCTCGGCGAGGGTTTTATGTACAGCGCCGAGGGGCAGCCGCTGACAATTACCTACTTGGATTACGGGAAGTGCTCGACGGCGGAGACCCCACGGGTAGAAGTCATTCACCGTCCGTCCCCTTCGCCGTTTACGTCCCTGGGTCAGAAGGCCGCCGGGGAAGGCGCCGCTATCCCCTCGCCCGCCGCCATTGCCAGCGCGGTAGAAGATGCGCTCGAGCCCTTCGGCGCCAAGGTTTGCGATTTGCCGCTGACTCCCGAAGCGGTGTGGCGTTTGGCGAACCATAACCCCGAGACCGAGCGGAGGTCCTACTAGAGATGATTCCCGGTTCCTTTGAATACTACGCGCCCCGCTCGCTCGGCGATGCGGTGAAATTCCTCGCCGAGCATAGAGATGATGTAAAGATTCTTTCCGGCGGACAGAGCTTGTTGCCGCTGATGAAAATGCGCCTGTCGAAGCCCGCTTTCGTCGTCGATATCGGCCGCATCCCGGGTCTCGACGCGATCGCCGAAGAAGGCCGCCATCTGGCTATCGGCGCATTGGTCACGCACGCCCAAATCGAAAATTCCAAGCTGCTCAAGGAAAAATGCCCGCTGCTGCCCCAAACCGCGGCGACCATCGCCGACGTGCAGGTGCGCAATTGCGGCACGCTTGGCGGCAGTATCGCCCACGCCGATCCGGCGGGCGATTGGCCGGCGACAGTGCTGGCGCTCGACGCCGAGGTCAAAATTACCGGCCCCGGCGGCGAGCGCTGGATGAAATGCGAAGATTTTTTTCTCGGTCTTCTAATGAGCGTGCTCGAACCCGACGAGATCGTGACCGCGGTCAAAGTACCGATCACGGGCAGCGACAAGACCGCCTATAGGAAGGCCGCGCCGCGCTCCTCCGGCTTTGCCGTCGTCGGCGTCGCGGCGCGCCTGTCCGTGGACGCGAATGGAAATTGCCGCCGCGCCGCCATCGGCATCACCGGCGTAACCGACAAGGCCTACCGCGCCGAGCGTGCGGAGCAGCTGCTGACCGGGAAAAAACTGGACGATTCGTTGATCGAACAAGCCGCTGCCGAAGCCACGCGCAATGTGGACGTCATTGAAGACATCAACGGCTCGGCCGAATATCGCCAACATCTCACCGAAGTGTATGTGGCGCGTACGATCCAGTCAGCCCTAAACGCCTAAATACCGGCCATTGCTGCGCATTGATCTCGTAGGGGCACGGCATGCCCTGCCCCTGCATTTTGCCGGTGTTTCGATCAGCCTACCCACGGCCGTATCTCGATCGGTTGAGGTCGTGAATCATCTCACCCGCCGCACGCCGTTCTCCTGGTCCCTTTGGACTTTAAACTCATCAGCGCGCCAGCATCCGGCGCATAACATAGGACAGAAAGTCGACCAGCGAAACGAGCAAGATCATCGCGATGAGCACCGTGCTTGTTTCTCTCATGTGAAAAAGGCCCATATGGAACATGAGCAGCTGGCCGAGGCCGCCGGCGCCGACCACGCCGAGCACCGTCGCCGCGCGAATGTTGTTCTCCCAGCGGTAGAGCGTGTAGGACAGAATCTGCGGCAGCACCTGGGGCAGTGTCGCGTAGAGAAACACTCGGCCGGCGGGGACCCCCTGCACACGCAAGGCAGAGGACGGCGCCGGGGAAGCGTTCTCGACGGCTTCGGCAAAAAGCCTCCCGAGCACCCCCGTGGTGTGCATGGCCAGGGCGAGCGTGCCGGCAAACGGACCGAGTCCGGCCGAGATCAGCAGCAATGCCGCCCAGACCAGCTCCGGGATTGAACGCAGCACGTTCAGCACGAGACGCACGGGAGCACGCGCCAGCGAGCCGTCGGCGGCATAGCTCCGGCTCGCCGGCAGCGCCAACGCCAACCCGCCGATGGCGGCAAGCAGCGTGCCGAGGGCCGACATCGCCAGGGTCTCAAGACTCCCTGCGACGACCCTGCCGAGGAAAGCGGCGTCCCCGGAAGGCGCAAGCAACTCGCCAAGAAACTTGGACATCCGGCGCGCGGAATCGGCGGAGAAGAATATCGCCCATTGCAGGTCGAGGGACCAGAAACTCGCGGCGGTCAGCGCGGCGATGCCGGCGATGATGCCGGCGGCGGCGTAGCGCGCGCGCACGAACTGCCGCGGCGCGCTGATGAGCAGGTTCGCCGCCGGCATTATCGGTCCCGAGCTCACGCGATCACCTTGCGCAGTTGCATGCTGACGTGATCGGCTATCCCGACGAGCAGCACGAAGGTGATCAGCATCGTGCTCACCTCCGAACCGTTGAACATCTTCATCGACATCTCCATCTGCTGGCCCAGGCCCCCGGCGCCGACAAAACCAAGCACCGCCGACGAGCGGATCGCACACTCCCATCGGTAGACCGTATAGCTGGTCAACTCCCCGGCATTCTGCGGCAGCAGACCATAGAGGAAAGCTTGCAGACGGCCGGCGCCGTTGCGCAACAACGATGTGGTAGTGTGAACATCGCTGCTCTCGAGTATGTCGCCGTACACCTTGCCGAGCATGCCGCTGTAAGTGAGCGCGATGGCCAGCACCCCGGCGCTGGGGCCAAGCCCGACGACGCGCACGAATACCAGCGCCCAGACAAGCTCCGGGATGCTCCGCAACAGGATCAAGAGCAGCCGCACCGCTTGGCGTGCGGCAAAAGGAAAGGCGTGCATCCGTCCCGGCAGCGCCGAAACCGACAGCGCCGCCGTAGAGGCCAGGGCGAGCGGAATGGCGAACAAAAGCGCGAGCGCGATACCGGCGGTGGCGATGGCGACGGTGCGCCACGCTTCGCGCGCCACCAGGGCCAAAAACTCCGCGCTGAGCTTGGGCGGGAAAAAGTCGCCGATAAACCGCGCTGTGACTTTGAGATTTTCGGGCTCCAGAAATACCCAGGGCTTGAATTCGGTCGCGTACAACGAAGGTCCGAGGAGAATCAGGGCGGCAACCGCCCAGAACATTCTGCGATTCCAGGCCGGATCGCGCAGTGCCGGAGCTGCAACCGATGCGCCGCTCATTGTCAGTGCCCCGTCGACACGCTCACCGCGGGCGCCTGTCCTTCGGCGGGCTCCGTCGTCGGCGCGGACGCCGGGACCCCGGCCAGTTCGTGCTCGAACTGGGCATACAAGCGCGCGAGACGGTCCTGGGTCACCTCCCCGGACGGCAAATCGAAGGCCAGCTCACCGTCGCGCAGGCCGATGATGCGCGGAAAGCGTGCCGCGACATTGACCTGATGCAGTGTGACCACGAGAGTTGCGTGCCGATCCCGCGCGGCCTGCGTCAATGTGTCGATCGCCAGCGTGGCCCGAGTCGGGTCGAGCGCGGAGAGCGGCTCATCGACCAACCACAACGAAGCCGGCGCGAGCAGCGCGCGCGCCAGGCCGACCCGCTGCCTTTCCCCGCCGGAAAGCCGGTCGACGCGATCCCAAAGTTTATCGGCAAGGTCGAAACGTTCCAGTGCGGCGTGAGCCTCGGAAATTCCGGTGGGATAAACGAAGGACCGGAGGCTCTGCCATAACGATTGGCACGGCAGTCGAGCGGCGAGCAGCGCGGTAATCGTGCGCTGGCGCGGCGGCAGCGGCGGAGTTTGCGGCGCCAGGAACATCCGCCCCCGCAGGCGCTGCAAGCGAGCGACGGGCAGCGACCAAGGATCTTCGCCGTCAAGCAACAAGCCGCCCTGCGCCGGCTTCAAGGCGCAGGCGATCGCCTGCAGCAGCGTGGTCTTGCCCGCGCCCGAAGGGCCGATCACCGCCACCTGCTCGCCCGGCGCGATGGCAAGGACAAGAGGCTTTAGGGCCGGCGCGGCCGCCGCCGCGCTCGCCGGATGGCGCGCCGCGAGCCCCTGCAGTTCGATCCGCAATCCCGCGCTATTTGATGAGATTGGCACTGCGACCCGCCTGTTCCAAGTCTTTGTAGTTCTCGGCGCGGGTCGGAATATACTTGGTGGCACGGTTCAACGTCAGGATTTCCTTACCCTCCGGAGTGTCCATACTCAGATCGAGCAGCGCCTTGGTGACGCGCTCGCGCAGCGGCGCCGGCATATCGGCATGCACCGACCAGTTGTAATTGTAAAAGGGCGGCGTGGTGTAAAACACATCGACCTTGGAGGTGTCGACCTTTTTGTCCTGTACGAATTTGCGCCATACCGTGATATCTAGAGCGGCCGCGTCCACCCTGCCGCTCACCACCGAAGCGATGGTGGCGTCATGGGCTCCCGAATAAGCCACACGTTTAAAGTCTTTCTCCGGATTGATCTTGGCCTGCAACAGAAAACTTCGCGGCATGAGGTGGCCCGAGGTGCTCGATTGCGAACCGAAACTGACAGCCTTACCCTTCAGATCGTTGAGCGTCTTGATGCCGGAATTGGTCTGGGTGATGAAGACCGAGCGGAACTTCGTGTCCTCTTCGCGCTGGGCGATGGGAATGATCTTGCCGCCGGAGCGGAGTTGCGCCTGCACGTGGGTAAATCCGCCAAACCAGACGAGGTCCACCTGCTTGTTGACCAGCGCCTCCACCGCCGCCGGGTAGTCGGTCACGGGCGTGAACTCGACTTTGGTGCCGAGCACGCGCTCAAGATACTTCACGATCGGGCCGAACTTGCGAATCTGTTCGGTGGCCGCCTCCTCGGGGATCGTGGTAACCTTGAAAATTTTTTGAGCCGAGAATGCGGGAATCGATGCGGCTGGAATCGCCGCAAGAAACACCGCCGCCGGCAACAGACGCAGCACCGACTGTCGTAGACAGGGAAAGCGCTTCATAGAACCTCCTTGACCCCCATCATCATTGAAAACGCCTATGAGGGTTATAGCCTTTTCGCACTCACTGCGGCGGTTTTTAACACGGCTGTTAGGGAATTTCCACCGAAGCGAAGATTT
>CAZILB010000108.1:10319-13511 GCA_964539925.1 uncultured Syntrophobacter sp.
GGAAGCGGGCGCACTCACGGCGCAAGCCCTGCGCCGGCCGGTTGGCTTTCTGCGGGTCCATCAATCCGCATTCTTTAAATAATCCAGCACTTCCGTCGGATGAGCTTCGGCCTCCCTCACCGTCGTCCAGTGCCTGACTACGGATTGCAATCCCGGCCGGATGCGGCGCTAGTCGCCGACTTTGACGCCGCGCCAGAAAGCGACGTAGCCTTTGATCGACTTCGCCGCTGCTTTCGGCTCGGGATAAAACCACGCGGCGTCCTGATTCACTTTGTCGCCGACTTGAACATGGTAGAAACTGGCGATTCCCTTCCAATGGCAGGTCGTGTGCTTGTCGCTCGGCGCGAAATATTCCCGCTTGATCGCATGCGGCGGAAAATAATGACTGTTCTCGACGACGAGGGTCTTATCGGATTCCGCCAATACTGTGTCTTCCCAGACGGCTTTCAAATTGAGTCCTCCTCTGACCCGCGTCCGCTCAATCGGCGACGCAGCGAAACTTGGCGAACACATAGGGATAGTGCGCTTGATACCAATTTCGGAAACTCGGCCGGATCAGTTCCGCCGCCGTGGCCCAGGATGCGCCCTTGAGCACGAAATGTTTGCCGTCGAAAAAGTCCCTCGAATAATCGGGATAACCCGTGATGTAGGGCGTGAAACCGGGCAAAGGCTCAAACGATGTATCGGTCAGCTCCCAGCCGTTCCCGACAAGTCCCCACACGCCCCAGCGGCTGACTCCCGCAGGGCGGGACCCTACGGGCATCGGCGACCAGGAGGTAAAATCAAAATTTCCGTGCTGAGCGGCGGGTACGGCGTTGCCCCAAGGACAGGCGCTCTCATGGCCGTCGGGGCCGTAGTAAGCCGCGCGATGAAACTCCGCTTCCGTCGGCAGACGCTTGCCGCGCCATTTCGCGTAGGCCCGAGCCTCGGCCAAGCTGACGTACACCGGCCAGCTCGACACCTGGTGCAGCGGCGGCTCGTCGAACATCGTCCGATAAATCCAGCCCTCCTGCCGCTTGACCCAGCACGCGGGATGTTTTTTGTTCTCAAGAACCTTCCAGCGCCAGTCTTCCGGGCGCCAGTGGCCCTCCTCGTCATAGGCGCCGGAGCGGACGAATTCAAGATATTCGCCGTTGGTTACAGGGAGAGAATCCATGCCGATGGCCGGGACGTCAACCGACATTTCTTCAAACTCATTGTCCCAGCCGAAGGCCAGGTTGTCGAAACGCGCCCCAAGACGAACCTTCCCTGCGCCGATTTTGACCGGACGCAAGACCGGCGACGGCTGGAACGAGTAGGGCATAAGATTCGCCGGCCGATTTTTTCTTGCGGCCGGCAACTGCTGCATCATGTACAGCAAGGTCTCCTGATGCATGTATTCATGCTCCAGCACCATTTGGAAAACCCTGCCGCCCAGCGCCATAACATCCTGGCTGCCGCTGCGCGGCAGGGCCTCCAGAGCCTCGAGAATCGCCCCGCGCACTTTATCGCGATAGGCCGCCGTCTCCGCAAGACTCGGCCATTCGTCGGGCACGTCCGGGTGCCAGTGGCACTCGCCGGTGTCGACATCGGGATCGATGCCTCGGCAGAATAGGTCGTCGAAGCGCGGATTGCAGGATTTCCACTTGAGAAGGACGCCGCAGATCTGGTTCCAGGAAAATGCCGGCAGATGGCCGACGTAAAAAATAATCGGATGGCGCCAGACGATCGGCGCGGACAACATCTCCTTCGGACCGGCGATGTCGAAAATCCGATCCGAACGCGCCCAGGCGTCGAGGAATTTTCCGCGCAGACGGTCGGCCTTGGAGTGCGGGTCGCGAATCCGGTGTAGCTGCATGCGCGCTCCCTCGAAGTCGGTTCTTGCCTATATACCAAATAGGAATTACCGATGGAAGAGCCCGCGATAAAGTTTTCATGAACGGCCCCGTCCCGCAAGCTGCCGGGGGAATCGATCCGCAGAGATTCCAAATGAACAACTCGGAAGAGTTAGGAGCGCCTGAGAAACGCTCGGAATGCTTGCGCTATCGGATGCAAGGGGCGCTGCCGGTGATGGACCTGGTAAAAGTCGCGCTCCAGGGTCAGCCCGCGAATCGGGACTTCCACGAGCCGTCCCGCGGCGAGCTCGTTTTCAATCGATATCCGCGACAAGATCGAAATGCCAAATCCCTCCAGCAGAGCCGCTTTGACCGCCTCGGTGCTGCCGAGCTCCATGGAAATGTTCAAGAGTTTGTCCGGTGACCGATGGCTTTTGGACAGCAAGCGTCGAAACGAATCGAGAGTCCCCGACCCACGCTCGCGAGCAAGAAATTTTTCGCCCCGCAACTCAGACAGCTCGACGAATTTGCGCCGGCTCCAGGAATGCCCGTTGGGCACCGCAAGCACCATTTCATCGCGCCAGATTTTCTCGAAGTCGAGTCTGGCATCTTTGGCCTTGGATCCGACGAATCCGATCTCGACCTTGCCGTCGAGAACTTCTTCGATGACCCCCGCCGAATCGGCGATCCTGAGGATGGGCTTTACGGAAGGATAGAGCTTGGTGAAGGCGCCGAGTTTCTGCGGCAACAAATATTCTCCGGGAACATTGCTGCCGCCGACCCACAGCTCGCCGCTGAGAGTGCCGTGGAACTGTTCCACCGCGGCCACCGCTTCGCGCTTGAAGGCGAGCAGCGATTTCGCCTTCTCGGCGAGCATCTGCCCCAGAGGCGTGAGACTGATTTTTCCCGGAATGCGATAGAGCAGCTTGCCGCCGACACACTCCTCCAGTTCCTGCACATGAGCGCTGACCGTAGGCTGGCGCAAGGACAAAAGTTCGGCGGCTTGGGAGAAACTTTTAAGCTCGGCCACCCAATAGAATATCTCCAGCTTGTGCAGATTGAGATCGGCTTTGGGTTTAGCCATGGAAATCGGCGAACGACATGATCCGAACCGACGGGGTGACTGTGTTGAACAACCCGGATCGAGCATGGCGCGTCGTTCGACGCGCCATGCTCCCTTACAACGACGGCGAACGCCTAATTTTTGAGAAATTCCAAAACTTCAGCCGGATGGGCTTCCGCGTTGGCGACCGGAATCCAGTGTTTCTTGATCGTACCGTCTGGCCCGATCAATGCCGTGGAGCGAATCGGCCCCTCCACCGTTTCGCCCTGAGCATTTTTGCGCGGCCCCCAGGCGCCGTAGGCCCTCATCACTTCG
>CAZILB010000109.1:0-5959 GCA_964539925.1 uncultured Syntrophobacter sp.
CGTCTCCGACCACCACCACTTTTCCCTCGCGGCGAATCGCCAATATGGTCGTCCCGTGCATCATTTTGGATTTTGGATTGCCGATTTTGGATTCCCAATCGAAAATCCAAAATCTAAAATCGTACCCGGCCTCAAGCCTCGCGCCTTTTTTCCGCCCGCGGATGCGCTTTGTCGTATACCGCCGTCAGTTGATCCAGGTTGACATGCGTATAGCGCTGCGTGGTCGAGAGACTGGCGTGGCCGAGCATTTCTTGAATGGCGCGCAAATCGGCGCCGCCGTTTAACAAATGCGTCGCAAAGCTGTGGCGCAGGCCATGGGGTCCCATTTTGACCTGGATCCCGGCAAGCTTCAAATGTTTTACGACGGTGCGCGCAACGCTCCGGGTGGTAATGCGCTCGCCCCGGTTGTTGAGAAACACCGGAGTTTCCCCCTTGCCGGAAAAATTCCATTTATTACGCTGCTCTTGGCCATAAGCTCGCAGGGCCTCCAGCGCCGCATCGCCGATAGGAACGATGCGCTCCCTGGAGCCCTTGCCGACGACTCGAACGATCCCCAACTGAAAGTCGATGTCGGCCCAGTTGAGCCCGACAAGTTCGCTCACCCTGATGCCGGTAGAGTAAAACACCTCCAACGCCGCCCGGTCCCGCACGTCGAGGCTGGTTTTTATTTTGATTCCCCCCAAAAGTTGAAAGGCGTCGTCCACCGAGAGAAAAGCCGGCAGGGGCTTTTCCTGCTTGGGGGAATGGATCAGCAACATCGGGTCCTTCGCGAGCCGCTTGGTCGCGACCAGATAACGAAAAAAGCCTTTGAGCGCCGCGAGCTTTCTCCCGACGGAACTCTTTTTTCGCTCCCGGGTCAACGACGCGAGAAAGGCCCGCGCGACGTGAACATCGACCTTTTGCAGATCAACGCCGCCGTCCCCGTCGGACGCCAGCTTTCGTTCGCCGAGAAATCGCCGAAACTGCGCCAGGTCGCTCAGATAGTTCCGCAGGGTATGCGGCGAAACGTTGCGCTCGCTGCGCAGGTGCCCGGCAAATTGCTGAATGAGTTGATCCAAGATGGACTCCGCGGAAAGTTAGAATACCACGCTCTCAAAAATAACCAAATCGCCGCGTCTGCCGGTTTTGAGGCCGCCGCGCCTTTATGCTATCCGTGCCTATCCCATGGACGAAGCGAACCTGTCATTTCAAAACTGCCGCGGCGACACCCTGAGGGGCGTGCTGCATTATCCGACTGAAAAAAAGCCGCGCGGCTCGGTGATTCTCTGCCATGGCATGGAATCGAACAAGGACAGCGAGAAGCTGGTGTTCCTGGGCCGGATGCTGGCAGCACGCGGCATTCTCGCGCTGAGGTTCGACTTTTCGTACGCCGGCGAGTCGAGCGGCAAGTTCGAAGATGTCACCTATAGCGGCGAGGTTGAAGATCTGAAAGCCGCCTACGCCCTTATGCGCAGCCGACAAGACGGTAAAATCGCGATTCTCGGTTCCAGCATGGGCGGCACGGTGGCGCTGCTTTTCGCCGGCCAACAACCCGAAATCGCCGCGTTGGTGACCGTCGCCGCGCCGCTTCACCCGGAGCGCTTTCCCCAACGGATTTTGACGCCGGCCGAGTTGCGCCTTTGGCGCGAGCGGGGCTTTACGATCTACAACGGGCAGCGTCTGAACGTTTCGCTGCTCGAGGATCTGGAAAGAATCAATCTGCCCGAAGCGGCACGGCGGATTCGTTGTCCGGTATTGGTTCTCCACGGCGAAGCCGACGAGATCGTGCCTGTCGCCGAAGCCCATGAGCTCTACGCCTGCCTTAACAGCGACAAGCGGTTGTCGGTCTTAAACGGAACCGATCACCGGCTTTCCGATCCGGCGATCATGCAGCAGGCAATGGCCCAGGCGTTTGATTGGCTTACCGAACATGTTAGGTAATGACTTGCCATGTTAAATGCGAAAAACGGCCGCGGCGTCTTGCTCGTCTTGGCGCTATTGCTCGCAGCCGCCTGCAACCGGGACTTGAGCAGCGCCCAGGGCGTCGCCGAAGAGTTTGTCGATCGTCATTATGTGGCGATGGATCTGCAAAAGTCCAAAGATCTGGCCGTGAGCGTCGCCCTTGCAAAGGTCAATGAGCAAATTCGCCTTATCGAAGGCCATAAGATCGACGCTTCCACCCAGAAACCAAAAGTCAGCTACAGGCTCCTGGAGAAAAAAGAAAGCGAGCGCCGGGCGTCCTTTCTCTTCGAGGGCACCATCCGCTCGGACGACAATATGTCCTTTACCCGCCAGTGGCTGATCACCGCGCGCAAGGAGGGAGACCTCTGGCGGGTTTCCAACTTTACGGAATCCGACTCATAAAGACCGGGGGCGGAAGGCTAAAGGATGGAGACGGGGACATCCGGCCACCCGACTCTCTTTTCATCCTTCCGCCTTCATCCTTCTAACTTTCTCCTACGCTCCTGCCGGCTGCGCGGCAGCGGGCGGCGGGGACGCTTCTCTGGGTTTGGTCTTGATCTGCAGCGCGAGACCCGCGGCGATCATCGCAATCACGCCGCCCGAGAGAAACGCAAGCTGGTAATCGCCCAGCCATGTGCGAAGAGCGCCGGCCGCCGAGGCCATGATCGCAGCGCCGATTTGGTGCGACATGAAGATCCAACCGTAGACTTTGCCGACGTTTTGTTTGCCGAAGGTATCGGCCGTGATCGCCATTGAAGGCGGCACTGTGGCGAACCAATCAAGGCCGTAAATTATCGCAAATACCACCAGGCCGGTAAAACTGTTAACAAAGGGCAGGATGAGCAAGGAGACGCCTCGCAGCGCGTAAACCAGCGCCAGCCATTTCTGCGGCTGCACCCGGTCGATCATCCAGCCGGAAAAAATCGTTCCGACCATGTTCAGGCCGCCCATGATTCCAAGAATCGACGCTGCGGCGATCTGGGGTATGCCGATTTCGATCTCGTGCGGAATTAAGTGGGTGCCGATTAATCCGTTGGCGGTTCCGCCGCAGACGAAGAAACTGCCGGCGAGCAACCAAAAAGTCGGGTGCGTCACGACCTCTTTCGCCGTGATCGTCGCGTTTTTTGCCGGCATGCCGCGCAATGATGCCGCCCCGCCGCCGATCGCGGCGGCCGGTTGACCGGCGCCGTAGGGCTCCAAACCAACATCGGATGGATCGTCGCGCATGAAAAGAAAAATCAACGGCAGCAAAATCATGGCGACAAAGATCAATGTCATCGATCCCAGGCGCCAGCCGGCAAAGGTGATCATGGCCATGAAAAACGGCAGAAAAATAATCTGCCCGGTCGAGCTGGCGCTGCCGAGGATGCCCAGCGCGAGCCCGCGCCGGGCGACGAACCAGCGGGTGCCCACGGTGGCGGTCAGCACCGAACCGACTCCGCCGGCGCCGAGGCCGACGATCACCCCCCAGACGAGAAAAAACTGCCAGAACTCGGTCATCGCCACGGTGCCGCTAACGCCGACAATCAGGAAAAGCAGACTGCCCATCATCACTTTGCGCGGGCCGTAACGATCGATCAGGTAGCCGCTCAGCGGCGCCGCAACGCCGAAGAGCAACAGATTCATGCTCACCGCCGAAGCGATGAGCGTCCGGCTCCAGCCGAATTCGGCCTCCAGCGGATGGATCAGCACCGACGGCGAAGAGCGCACCCCAGCGCTCGTCAAAGTGGTCAAAAAACAGATCCCAAGAACCAACCAACCATAGTAAAAAGGCAACGATAGCGGCGGGCGTTTTTGAGGTTTGTCCGCGATGAGATTTGGCATTTCTTTATATAGCCAAGTTTCCGGCTAAATGACAAACCGGCCATGTTTCACTACGGAGTGCAGCCGATTAGGCGAGCGCCGTCGGTCGCCGCGGTTTTCAGGCCGGCCGGGAAATGTTATGGATTGCCGTTGTGAAGCGAATCGTCGTTGGCCTGGTGATCGCATGGGTGGCTCTAAGCGGTAGAACCGTCAAGAGCGCCGGCTTTCCCGAAGAAATCCCCTTTGTCCCCACGCCCATAGCGGTCGTCGACAAGATGCTCGAACTGGCCGATATCAAGAAGGGCGACGTGCTCTACGATCTCGGCAGCGGCGACGGCCGGATCGTGATTCGCGCCGCGCAAAAATACGGCATACGCGCCGTGGGCATCGAAGTCGACAGCCTGTTGCTCGCCGAAGCGCGCAAGGCCGCTCAGGCCGCCGGCGTCAGCCACCTGGTTCAGTTCCGCGCCGAAGACGCCTTGAAGGCCGATATCTCCCGCGCCACCGTCGTCACGCTGTATATGCTGCCGTGGTTCAACGAAGCGATGAAGCCCAATTTTAAGAAGATGCTCAAGCCCGGCGCGCGCATCGTCGCCCACGACTTCGGCATTGAAGGCTGGGAACCGGACCTCACCGTAAAGCTCCCCGACTGGGAAATCAAAGCCGGCGGCCGCAAGCACCAGCATGTGCTGTTTTTATGGCGGATCATGCGATGATTTTGCAGCCCGCCGCGCGTCTCCCAAGCCAAAAGCGCCGGCGTAAAGAGCCTTGCCGACGATGACGCCCTCGACGCCTTCCTTCTCAAGCGGCAAAAGCCTGCGGATATCGTCCAACGCCGCCACGCCGCCGGAGGCGATGATGGGAATTTTCACGGCCCGCGCGATCTTGAGGGTTTCGTCCAGGTTGACTCCCGCACTTGTGCCGTCGCGGCTGATGTCGGTGTAAATAATCCGCGAGGCGCCGCCCTGCTCGCAGCGTTTGGCGAGTTCGACCGCGTCCATCGCGGTGGTTTCCTTCCATCCCTTGACCGCCACCTTGCCCGCGCGCGCGTCGATGCCGGCGACGACCTTGCCGGGAAACGCCTTGCACAGTTTGCGCAGCAGAGCGGCATTGTCGTAAGCCGCCGTACCGATCACGACGCGCGCGACGCCGAGATTCAACGCCGCCTCGACGGCTTCGAGGGATCGAAGGCCGCCGCCCAGTTCCACCGACAATCCGGGTTGTTTGCAAATCTCGGCAACTTCGCGCGTATGCACCGGACGGCCTGCAACGGCGCCGTTTAGATCGACGATGTGCAAAAAAGTCGCGCCCTGCGCGAGCCAATGCTTTGCGGCCGCGACGGGATCTTCAAAGTAGACGGTTTCCTGGTCCATTTCGCCCTGAAAAAGGCGAACGCAGCGGCCGTCCTTGAGATCGATGGCGGGGATGACCAACATAGTTTCAGTTCGACGCGACAAAGCGCCCAAAGTTGGCGAGAATGCGCAGTCCGAGTTCCTGGCTCTTTTCCGGATGAAACTGACAGGCGAATAGTCTCTGCGTCGCGATGCTCGAGGCGAAAGGCTCGCCGTAATCCGTGGTCGTCGCAACAATCGAGCGATCGTCGGGTACGACGTAAAAAGAGTGCACGAAGTAGACATAGTCGCCGCTGGAAATTCCTTCCAGAAACGGCGAATCTTGTTGCTTGTCGATGCGGTTCCAGCCCATATGAGGGACTTTGAGGTCTCGGCCGGCTGCGAAACCGACGACCCTGCCGGCAAATAGATCGAGCCCCTTCTGTTTGCCGAACTCCTCGCTTTCGGAAAACAGCAACTGAAAGCCGAGGCAGATGCCCAAAAACGGCTTTTGCCGCCCGATCAAATCGCGAATCGGCTCGATGAGTCCGAACTTCGCGAGGTTCGCCATGCAGGCGCTGAAGGCGCCGACTCCCGGCAGCACCACGCCGCGGGCGGATTGAATCTGCCCGACATCGCGGGTCACTGCCGCGTTGAAGCCGACGCGTTCCAGCCCTTTCTGCACGCTGCGCAGGTTCCCCATGCCGTAGTCGATGATCGCAATCATGTTTTAGACCGCTGGAACGATTGGAACTTCTGGAACGACTGGAACTAAATCGTTAGAGACTCCCCTTGGTCGACAAAACCCCCTGCATCCGCGGATCGATGAGCGTCGCCGAGTCCATGGCACGGGCAAAGGCCTTAAAGCAAGCCTCGATGATGTG
>CAZILB010000109.1:6059-13260 GCA_964539925.1 uncultured Syntrophobacter sp.
GCGTCGCCGAGTCCATGGCACGGGCAAAGGCCTTAAAGCAAGCCTCGATGATGTGATGCGGGTTCTCGCCGCGCGGCACGTCGATGTGCAGGTTCATGCCAAGCTGATTGGCGAAGGCGGCATAAAACTCATGCGGCAGGTCGGTCTCGAAATCGCCGACGCGGCCGGGGCGAATCTTGACGTTGTAGGAAAGATAAGGCCGGCCGCTCAGGTCGACGACGACTTTCGCCAGCGCTTCGTCGAGCGGGCAGCTCGCTTCGCCGAAGCGGCGGATGCCATGTTTGTCGCCGAGCGCGTCTTTGAACGCTTGGCCCAGGGCCAGGCCGACATCTTCGACCGTGTGGTGATAATCGACTTCGAGATCGCCCTTGGCTTTGATGTCGATGTTGAAAAATCCGTGGCGGCTGAAGCTGTCCAGCATATGGTTGAAAAACGGCATGCCGGTTTCCACGCTGGCCTGCCCGCTGCCGTCGATATCCAAGCTAATCGTGATGTCGGTTTCCTTGGTCTTGCGTTTAACCGTTGCCGTGCGTGCCATAAAAAAATCCCCCGCTTATCTGAAGCGCGCTTCCACCGAGCGCGCGTGATCGTCCAACCCCTCAAGCCGGGCCAGATGGGCAATGCTCGGCGCCAAGGCCTTGAGCGCGCGTTTCTCCGCGTGAATGACCGTCGTGCGCTTGACAAAGTCGTAGGTGCCGAGGGGAGAGAAAAATCGCGCGCTGCCGCCGGTCGGCAGCACGTGATTCGGCCCGGCGAAATAATCGCCCAGCGGCGGCGCCGAATAGGGTCCGAGAAAGATCGCGCCGGCATTGCGAACCTGCCTGGCCATCTTTTCGGGCTGGCGCACGATCAGCTCGATGTGCTCCGGCGCAATCGCGTTGGCCAACTCGATCATTTCTTTCTGGCTGCGGGCGACGATGACCGCGCCGTATTTTTGCAGCGACTTGAGCGTAATCGATTGTCGCTTCGTTTCGCGAAGCTGCACGTCGATGGCGGTTTGAATCCTGCGCGCAACCGATACCGAAGTCGTCACACAGAGCGCCGCCGCCAGTTCGTCATGCTCGGCCTGGGACAACAGGTCGGCGGCGACATGAACCGGATCGGCCGAATCATCGGCCAACAGCAATATTTCGCTCGGCCCCGCGATCGAGTCGATATCCACCTCGCCGAAGACCATGCGCTTGGCGGCTGCGACAAAAATATTACCCGGACCGACGATCTTGTCGACCTTCGGGATGGTTCGCGTGCCATAGGCCATCGCCGCCACCGCCTGGGCTCCGCCGACACGGAATATACGATCTACCCCGGCAATCTTTGCGGCGGCGAGAATGATCGACCCGTCGCCGCCGATGGGTGAAGTCATAATGATCTCTCTCACCCCGGCGACCTTGGCCGGCACCGCGTTCATCAGCACCGTTGACGGATAGACGGCCTTTCCGCCCGGCACATAGACTCCCACTCGGCCGAGCGGCGTAATGCGCTGGCCGAGCCGCATGCCGAGCGGATCTTGATACTGCCAGCTCGTCTGCAACTGGCGGCGATGAAACAGCGCGATGCGTTTGGCGGCAAGGCGCAGCGTGGCCGAATCTTTCCGCGTCAACTTGCTCAAAGCCCGCTCGATCTCGGCAGGCTTTACTTCCAGGGTCGCGCGGGTCAGACGAACGCGGTCGAATATTTCGGTGTAGCGAATCAGCGCCCGGTCGCCCTGCCGTTGTACGGCGCCGACAATTTCCGACACCCGTCGCTCTACCTCGCCTTCGCCGCTGCCCCGACGCGCAAGAATTCTCTGGAGCAGCGGTTTAAAACCGGCATCCGTTGTTTTTATAAGTCGAACCGACATTCTTAATCGCTCGCTCGAATCCTCGCTGCCGAACCTTGAACCTTTCGACTCGGCTCAGGGCAGGCTCTTGAACCTTGAACTATTCCTAGCCTACCCCTTCACCCGTACGATCCTTCCGCCCAAATACGACAGTTTCTTTTCGATCTGCTCATAGCCGCGGTCAAGATGGTAAACCCGCGACACTTCCGTGGTGCCGTTCGCCACCAGACCGGCGAGCACCAGAGCGACGCTCGCGCGCAGATCGCTGGCCATTACCGGCGCGCCGGAAAGTTCGCGCACCCCCCGCACCACGGCGCGGTTCCCTTCGAGCTGAATCTGCGCGCCCATGCGCAGCAGTTCCTGCGCGTGCATAAAACGGTTCTCGAATATCGTTTCGGTGATCACGCTCACGCCGTCGGCCACGGCCATCAGCACCATCATCTGCGCCTGCAAGTCGGTGGGAAAACCGGGATAGGGCAGAGTGGTCACGTCGACGCTCTTGATCTTGCCGTTGCCTTGCACATGGAGCCCCTCGTTCTCGGCCGTGACCGTCACCCCGGCATCCTTGAGTTTGATCAAGAACGCCTCGAGGTGGTCCGCCCGCGCGCCGCGAACCTGCACGTCGCCGCCGGTGACCGCTGCCGCGATCACGAAGCTGGCGGCCTCGATGCGGTCGGGAATGATGCGATGTACCGTCCCATGCAGCTCCTCCACGCCATCGATTTGAACAATGTCGCTGCCCGCGCCTTTAACTCTCGCGCCCATCTTATTGAGAACGTCGGCGAGATCGTTGATTTCGGGCTCCTTGGCCGCGTTCTCGATGACCGTGGTCCCTTGCGCCAGCGTCGCCGCCATCATGAGATTTTCTGTGGCGCCGACCGATGGCAGATCGAGATAGATTTTGGCGCCGCAGAGCCGTGCCGCACCGGCCTCGATATAACCATGGGCCTGCTCGATGGTCGCACCCATGGCTTCCAGACCCTTGAGATGGAGATTGATCGGCCGCGCCCCAATGGCGCAGCCGCCGGGCGTCGAAACCCGGGCCTGGCCGAACCGCGCCAGCAGCGGCCCGAGCACGAGAAAAGAGGCCCGCATGGTTTTAACCAAATCGTAGGGCGCCTCGAATTTACCGATGCGATCGGCGCGTACGGTCACATCGTCGCCGCCACCGAGCCAGCTTTTATGATCGACCTTTTCGCCGAGTCCGGAGAGCAACTTGAGAGTGGTCCGTATATCTGTCAGGTGAGGGACATGCTGGTAGGTGCAGGCCTCGGCGGTCAGCAGCGACGAGATCAGCACCGGCAGAGCGGCGTTCTTGGCGCCGCTTACGGTCACCTCCCCGGCCAGCGGTTTCCCCCCTTGTATAATGATGGAATCCACTTAGCGCCACCCATGGCCTTGGAGCCCGCTCGGCTCAAGCCTTTGCGCCGCCATCACGCGCTCTTGGCCGGCGTAATCCGAAAATATTCTCGCCTTCGCATAGCGGCCGATGTCATCAAAGATCTTCGCCACCGCCGCCCCCCTATCGGCGCCGATTTCCACAACGACGGCGCCCTTGGGAGCGAGGTAGGACCAAGCGTCGGCAGCCAGGCGCCGATAAAAGTCGAGCCCGTCGGCGCCTCCGTCCAAGGCCGCACGCGGCTCCCAACCACCGACCTCCGGCTCCAGACCGGCAATCTCCGAGCTCCGGATGTACGGCGGATTGGACACGATCAAGGCAAATTTTTCCCCCCGTACCGCTACCGCCTCGAACAAATCACCGCAAAGAAACCGAACCCGGTCCGCCACACCGTTGCGCCCGGCGTTGCCCCGAGCAACCGCCAACGCCGCCGTGGACAGGTCCGTCGCCCAAAGCTCCGCAAAAGGGAGTTCTTTGGCCAAAGCGACGGCGATCGCGCCGCTGCCGGTGCCGATATCGAGAATCCGCAGCGGTCCGGAGTCGTTAAGACCCGAAACCAGCTCCACAGCGATCTCCACCAGCCGTTCCGTTTCCGGGCGCGGTATTAAAACCGCTGTGGTTAGGTGAAAATCCAGCGACCAAAATTCCCGGTTCCCGGTGATATACGCCACCGGCTCGCGCTCGAGGCGTCGGCGCAAGACCTGCTCAAAGCGCGCTGCTTGCGCACCGGTCAGAGTCCGCTTCGACGCACTGAGCAACTCCTCGCGGCGCATCGCGGTGACGTGGCAAAGGAGCACTTCGGCGTCGAGCCATGCGCTATCGATGCCCGCTCGGCTCAAACGCTCTCTGGCCGACGCCAGCGCCGGGCCAACGCTTGGGCCGGTGGCTCGGTCGGTCATAGGGCTCTCGCTCAACATCGTGGTATCGCTTAGGCCGTGGCCTTTAAAACCTCGGCCTGATAGTGGGTGATGAGGCCGTCGATCACTTCGTCGAGCTGCCCTTCCATCACCCGGTCCAGCTGATAGATCGTCAGATTGATGCGGTGATCGGTGAGCCGGCCCTGGGGAAAGTTATAGGTGCGCACGCGCTCGCTGCGATCGCCGCTGCCTACCATGGATTTGCGCGTGGCGGCGATCGCCGAGCGCTGCTCGTCTTGTTTCTTTTCCAGCAATCGGGCGCGCAGGATTTTCATTCCCTTGGCGCGGTTTTTATGCTGCGACTTTTCGTCCTGGCAGGAGATTACAATCCCCGTCGGAATATGGGTGATGCGCACCGCCGAGTCGGTGGTGTTGACACTCTGCCCCCCCGGTCCGGAAGAGCGAAAAACGTCGATGCGAATCTCTTTGGGATCGATGGCGATATCGACTTCATCGGCTTCCGCCAGCACCGCCACCGTCACCGCCGAGGTGTGGATTCGCCCGGACCCTTCGGTCACGGGAACGCGCTGAACGCGGTGCACGCCGCCCTCGAACTTGAGCCGGCTATAGGCGCCGTGGCCCTCGATGCTGATGATGATCTCTTTGTAGCCGCCGAGCCCGGTGGGATTGGAACTCATCATTTCCACCCGCCAACCCCGCGACTCCGCATAGCGGGTGTACATGCGGAATAGCTCGGCGGCGAACAAGGCCGCTTCTTCGCCTCCCGTGCCGGCGCGGATCTCGACGATGACGTTTTTCGCGTCGTTGGGATCCTTCGGCAAGATCAGGATCTTGATCTGGATTTCCAGCGCCTCTTTACGCTCGCGCAAGCTTGCCAGCTCTTCCTTGGCGAGCTCGCGCATGGCTTCGTCGCTTTCTTCCAGCAGCTGGCGGTTGTCCTGGATATCCTGCTCCACCTTGCGCCATTCCCGGTAGCGGGCAACGATCTCTTCCAGCTCGGCGCGCTCCTTGGCGAGCTTGGAAAACTCCCTTTGGTGGCCAAGGAGTTGGGGATCGGACATCATGCCCTCGAGCTCCATGTAGCGCTTTTCCACGTCGGCTAATTTATCGAGCATATCAGGTTCACAGATGGCGGGGGCGTTAAAATAAAAAAGGGCAAAGGGTTAACACCGCCCCCTTGCCCTCTTCCCAAGACGAAAATCTAGTAGGTCACATTCAGCCTCGGTCCTCCTCCGGAGTCGCTTTGAGGCCGTATTTCCTTCTGAATTTCTCAACCCGACCGGCGGAATCGACGAGCTTTTGCTTGCCGGTATAAAACGGGTGGCAATTGGAGCAGATTTCGACGTGGATATTGCCCACGGTGGAGCGCGTCTCGACCATATGACCGCAGGCACAATTGATGGTCGCAGTTTTATATTCCGGATGAATCCCTGCTTTCATAAGCTCCCCCCGCGTAAGGGCCTTTTATAACACAACCGCCGCCGGTCTTCAATTGGGCCGAAGCCGGCGCGACGGCTAATGAGCGATAATCAGGGCGTGCATGAGTCAGCCGCGGACAATTAATTTATTGCCAAACGGCCCTCCAGCCCCTAGAATGGGCCGGACAATGACGGGTTATGAGCACCACGGGACAACCCCGCAGGGCACTTTCGTTGCAGGCATTTTGCAAATCATCGGAGGTTTTTTCGCAATATGAGTAAATCCATGGGACCCGCCGCGTCAAACCAAAGTCTGGTTCCGCCGTTGCCCCTTCAAGCGCAAAACACCGGGCTCGATTTCGGCTTTCTTGCCGATTTGGCCCTGAAAGTCGTTTACACCGACGCCAACTGCTCCACCGAACGGGCGGCGCAAAAACTCAAGCTCTCGATGCCGGTTACCGAGGGTTTGCTGCAGCACCTGTACCGCGAAAAATTCGTCGAGATCCGCGGCTCGATCGGCTACGGCAACAACCGCTACGGCATGCTCGATCGCGGCTGGCAACGGGCCCAACAGCTGCTGGACATGAACGGCTATATCGGCGCCGCTCCGGTGTCGTTGCCGGCATACACCGAGATGGTCATCAAACAGAGCGCGGTGCGGGAGCCGGTCCAAGCTGAGGCCGTGCGAAATGCCATGTCGGGGCTGGTTTTGCCGGACAGCTCGGTGCAGACCCTGGGACTCGTCGCCCATTCAAAGCGAAGCCTGTTCATGACGGGCCCCTCGGGCAACGGCAAGACCACCATTGCCATGGCGCTGCACAACGCTCAACCGGGTGAAATCTGGATCCCCTACGCCATCGAAGTCGACGGGCAAATTATCAAAGTCTTCGATCAGCACAACCACCATCCCGCGCCGGTCGGCGACCTTGCGAGCTACGACGAGCGCTGGATCAAGATCAAAAGGCCCCTCGTCATCGTCGGCGGCGAAATGACCATCGAGACCATGGACTTGATCTACAGCCAGAGCGTCAAGTTCTACGAAGCGCCGTTTCAATTGAAATCCAACGGTGGCACGCTGGTGATCGACGACTTCGGCCGCCAGCGGGTCGACCCCCACGACCTGCTCAACCGCTGGATCGTCCCCCTCGAGGGCCGCGTCGATTACCTCACCTTGCACACCGGCAAGAAAATCGAGGTGCCCTTCGAGCAGTTGCTCATCTTCGCCACCAACCTCGATCCTCGGGATCTGGTCGATGACGCGTTCCTGCGCCGTATGGGTTATCGTCTCTACGTCATGCCCCCGGACCAGGAGATGTACGCCGCGATCTTCCGTCACAATGTCGAGGCCAATGGTTTCCCGTTCGATTCCAAACAGCTCGATTATCTTTTCCGGCTCTACAAGGCCGACGGCCGCCCGCTGCGCGGCTGCGAGCCGCGCGACTTGATCCAGCGCTGCGTCGATCTGTGTGATTATGAAAAGCGCCCAAAAGCATTGTCCGAGGACTTATTGCAGATCGCTTGGAAGAATTATTTTGGCGCGGTCCCTACGGCATAAGCGCCGGGAAAACAAGTTTAACCCTATTCGGTCCAAAGCCCGCCTATAACTTAAAACGATCGCGTGCATCAATGGCACCCGAGTGCCGCTAGCCCCCGGCGCGACGACCTCTGGGTGGTCGAATTCTTCGTT
>CAZILB010000110.1:0-13229 GCA_964539925.1 uncultured Syntrophobacter sp.
CTTCGGGGACTCTACTCAAAAAAGCGCGTGTTGTCACGCCCCTGGCCCCCAGGGTATTGCATGTTGACGCCGCTTGAGCAAAGGTTGCCCCGGCGAAAAAAATTTTCAATTGAGGAAACAGGGATGGCAGAAAAACCCAAGCAGATTATTCCCATCGGCGGCGGCGGTTTTTATCGCGATTCGGAGAATCTTGAGCTCGAAAAATACGTCCTGCGGCAATGCGGCGTTGAAAACCCGCGGGTCGCCTTCGTGCCGACGGCGAGCGGGGAGCCGGATCATTACGTGTCGAGCTTCTACGCGGCGTTTTTGAAACTGGGCTGCCGGCCGTCGGTGTTGACGTTTTTCAAACGCACGCCGGACCTTCGTTCGTTTCTGCTGAACCAGGATGTGATCTACGTCGGCGGCGGCAATACCAAGAGTTTGCTCGCCGTCTGGAGCGACTGGGGCGTCGGAGAGATCCTCCGCGAAGCCTGGGAGTCCGGTGTCGTGCTCACCGGCGTGAGCGCGGGGGCGATCTGCTGGTTTGAGCAGGGGCTGACGGATTCATTTTCCGATGGACTCAGGCCGCTCGACGGCCTCGGCTTTTTGCCCGGGAGTTGCTGCCCGCACTACGACGGCGAAGCGCAGCGCCGGCCTTCCTACCACCGCCTTCTCGCGTTCGGCGAGATCTCGGCCGGCGTTGCCATCGAAGACTGGACAGGCATTCACTTCATCGGCGGCGAGATTCACAAAGTCATTGCCTCCAAGCGCGGCGCGCGGGCCTATCGCATGCGCGCCGCGCACGGCTCGGTACAGGAAGTGCCGCTGCCGGTCGAGTTTCTCGATGCGCGGATAAACGTTGACATCCCCGTCTCTTCCGAGTAGATGAACAGAAAACTAATTCTGGCGCCGGTCTTATCCTCCACCATTCATGCCCCCGAAAAAACGCAAAAAAATGCCCATCGTCGGCGCGGTGATGACCTCCTTCCCTTACTTTGTCGAGGCTGAAGACAGTGCGGCGAAGTTGGAGAAAATGATGGACGAGTATAATATCCGCCACTTGCCGGTGCTGGAGACGGGCAAAGTCGTCGGCATCGTCTCCGAGCGGGATCTGCATCACTACGTCAAACGCTCGGCGCCGCCGGAAGAAAAGGAGCGGGTCCGCGCGCGCGACATCATGGTCGCCGAGCCTTTTATCGTCCCTTTCCGCGCGCCGCTCAACGACGTGGTTTTTGAGATGGCGAGACGGCGGATCGGCTCGGTGATCGTGCAGCGCGAGGGCAAGCTCGCAGGGATTCTCTCGGCGATCGACGTCTGCCGGATCCTGGGCGAGTATCTTGACGCCATGTTTCCCACCGGCAGCCGGGGCGGCAACACGGCGGCGTAGGTTGCCGCCAGTGTCCATGGGTTCGATGGCACCGGCATCGCAGTGGATGTGACCCGATGGATATCTTTGGCAATGGTCAATTCCGACTTTCCAGGTCCGTGGTGTGAGCCAGGATCCGAGCGCCCTCGTAGTGGAGTGGAGCTTTGCGCCGGGAGCCAAGGAAACCGTGACCGGCTAAAGTATCGCCGGTCGCATGCTCTCGGTTTGGTTCATCTTTACATCAAATCGTGATTTGTGTCCGGTCCGTGCTTTACTTCACTGAGTCGGCGCCGGCGATCGAGCGCCGCGGCAGTCTAACCCATTAATGCGGCCAGAGCTCGCGCAAAACCTTCGGGAGAAGCTCTTTCACGTCTTTGATCTCACCTTCGCTGGTGTGGCGCGCGAGCGTCTTGAAGACGGCGCGCGCAATGCTCTCGGGCCGCGACGTATAGTCGTCTTTAAACGCCTCTTTGATGTGATCGAGGAAGTCCTCCTTGTGACGTTCCTTTCGCGGCTTGCCCTTGAGCGTCCAGCCTTCGTAGTAGAGGCCGCGCACCAGCATCGGCAATTGTGCGCCCAGTTGAACGGCTTCTTCCACGGTTAAGCGATCGCGCAGCGCATGGAGCACCGTGCGCAACGCGAGATAAGCCTTGTGGGGCTGATCCGGCCAATCGAGCTCAGTCATGATCTCGTTTAACCACACCTGGGTTTTTTGCAGTGTGCCGTCGAAGACGTCGCGGCTGGTTTTTCGCTTCGGCTCTTTGCCGACAAGTCTATAACGGTAGCTTGGAGCGGTTCTCATGGCGATTCCTCCTGTCAAAGAGTTTCTGCCTTTAAAACGCCAAAATGGCCATCGTCTTAAACATGAGCAATTCCAGTGCCGGTTGGAGGCGCCTTCCCCGATGCGCGAAATGCCGTGAGGTCCGCCCCTTGCAAGGATGTTACTCCAACGGATTTTCAATTCTGAAAAATTCCGCTGTGTGGGTTCGCAATCTTAGAAAAAGCCGGCGTCTGCACCCCGCAATCCCAAAGATTTCCACAATTCTTGATTTGGCTCGCTTCTTGCGCTCCCAGGGCCTGATGAACAAAGCCGGGGCAAGGGCAGATTAAGCACGCCGTAGACCGAGAGGCCATCGATGGCGTTCAAAGCGATAGAGAAGAAATTACTGCAGGGCAGGACGGCGCCGAATCTCGCCGATTACGCGCGCACCCGCGCCGAGTTTTCCTGGGAGGCGGCCGAACGGGAGCTGGCGAAACTGCCGGGACATGCCGGCCTCAATATCGCGTACGAGTGCGTCGATCGGCATGCTCTGGGAGCGCGGCGCGATCATTTGGCGCTGCGTTGGCTGGGCAAGCAGGGTCATGTCCGTAATTTTACGTACAGCGATCTGTATCGCTTGAGCAATCGTTTCGCCAACGCGCTTCGCGGTCTCGGCGTCGCCAAAGGCGACCGGGTGTACATCCTGGCCGGGCGCATTCCCGAACTTTATATGACCGCGCTCGGCACCTTAAAAAACGGCAGCGTTTTCTGCCCGCTGTTTTCCGCCTTCGGGCCTGAACCAATTCACCAGCGGCTCGCCATCGGCTATGGCCAGGTGTTGGTAACCACGGAAGCGCTCTATACCCGGCGCAAAATCGCCGAGCTGCGAGCCTCGCTGCCTCATTTGAAGCATATCCTGGTGATTGCGGACGCGAATCACCCGGCGCCGAACCGCACCCTTGATTTTCACCGGGCGCTGAACCGCGCCTCGGATGATTTTCAAATCGCGCCGACCGTGGCGGAAGACATGGCGCTGATTCACTTCACCTCCGGCACCACGGGCAAACCCAAAGGGGCGGTGCACGTGCATCAAGCGGTGATTGCCCATCATATGACCGGGAAATACGCGCTGGATTTTCATCCCGACGATGTCTTTTGGTGCACCGCTGACCCGGGCTGGGTGACCGGTACGTCCTACGGCATCATCTCGCCGCTGAGCCACGGCATTTCCAGCATCATCGACGAAGCCGAATTTGACGCCGAGCGCTGGTATCGGACTATCCAGGAGCAGAACGTCACCGTGTGGTATACCGCGCCGACGGCGGTGCGCATGATGATGAAAGCCGGGATGGAGGTCATTCGCCAATACGATCTGAGCAGCCTGCGATTTATCTCCAGCGTCGGCGAGCCCTTGAATCCCGAGGCAGTGGTCTGGGGACAGGAGGCGTTCGGCCTGCCGATCCATGACAACTGGTGGCAGACGGAGACCGGCGGCATCATGATTGCAAATTATCTGGCGATGGAGATTCGTCCCGGCTCGATGGGCCGGCCGCTGCCGGGTATCGAGGCGGCCGTCGTGCAGCGGCAGAAAGACGGCGCGGTGGTTCCGCTCGAAGTCGACGAAGTCGGCGAGTTGGCGCTTCGGCCCGGTTGGCCGTCGATGTTTCGCGGTTACCTGCACGAGGAAGAGCGATATCGCAAATGCTTCGCCGGCGGCTGGTATTTGACCGGCGACTTGGCCAAGCAAGACGCCGACGGCTATTTCTGGTTTATTGGCCGCGCCGACGACGTCATCAAGTCGGCCGGCCATTTGATTGGACCTTTCGAAGTCGAGAGCGCGCTCATGGAGCATCCCGCCGTCGCCGAAGCCGGTGTGATCGGTATTCCAGATCCGATGATCGGCGAAGTGGTCAAAGCCTTCGTTGCGCTCAAATGGGGTTTTGAGCCGAGCGAGCCGCTGCGTAAAGAATTGCTCGGCCACGCGCGCTCGCGATTGGGTCCGGCCGTAGCGCCGAGGGAAATTGAGTTTCGCGACAGCGTGCCGAAGACGCGCAGCGGCAAAATTATGCGCCGCCTGCTCAAGGCGCGCGAGCTGGGATTGCCCGAAGGCGATCTGTCCACGCTGGAGAATGATTGATGGATGCGCGAGCCGCCATCAGTGAAGATAGGAGTTTCTCACCACGAAGCGCACGAAGGTTACGAAGGGTGGCCCGTACCTCCGTGGTGAAATTGGATTTTGTCGTTGAGGATGCCGAATAACGGGCGAGAAACATTGCGTAACCCGGACAGGTTTCGACACTATGGAAAAGAACCGACGAAAACGGCCGGTGATTGAGGGCGAACATGCCTTGCACCTGCTCAAGGAGATGCAGCGCATCCGTCGCTTCGAAGAGAAGTGCGCCGAACTCTATCAGGCCGCCAGGATTCGCGGCTTTCTCCATCTCTACATCGGCGAGGAAGCCGTGGCGGTGGGTGCCATGCAAGCCCTGGAAGCCGAAGACGCTGTCGTCGCGACCTACCGCGAGCATGGCCATGCATTGGCGCGCGGCATGTCGGCCAATGCGATCATGGCGGAGATGTACGGCAAGATGGAAGGCTGCAGCCACGGGCGCGGCGGCTCCATGCATCTGTTCGACGCCGCCACGCGCTTTTACGGCGGCAATGCGATCGTCGGCGGCGGTATTCCGCTCGCCGTGGGCCTGGCGCTGGCGGACAAGCTCGCCGGACGGCAACGGGTCACGGCCTGTTTCTTCGGCGACGGTGCGGTCGCCGAAGGCGAGTTCCACGAGTCGCTGAATCTCGCCGCCCTGTGGAAGCTGCCGGTGCTGTTTTGCTGCGAGAACAATCTCTACGCCATGGGCACGGCGCTGGCGCGCGCGCAATCGGAAACCGATCTTTGCATCAAGGCGGCGGCTTTCAAAATCCCCGCCTGGCCGGTAGACGGTATGGACGTCTTGGCGGTGGAGGAGGCCAGCCAACGCGCCGTAATCGCCGTTCGCGCTGGCGCCGGTCCGCATTTTCTCGAATGTCGCACCTATCGATTTCGCGCCCACTCGATGTACGATCCGGAGCTTTACCGCGACAAGCAAGAAGTCGAGGAATGGAAGAAGCGCGATCCGATCCCGAACCTGATCGAGCATTTGAAGCGGGAGAACCTCTGGCAAGAAAAAGAGTGGGCTCGCATCGAGGCCGAAGTCGCCCGCGAGATCGAGAAGTCCATAGAATTTGCCGAGGCCGGCCGCTGGGAGCCGGTGGAGGAGTTGACTCGGTTTGTCTATTCGGAAACAGGAACTGACGTTCAAAATTCAATGTTCAAGGTTCAAAGTCGGAGCCCCAAACCTTGAACCTTGAACCAAGAGAGTTTATGAGCGCGGAAAAGATCAAAACCACTTATCGAGAAGCGGTGCGCGCGGCGATTCGCGAGGCGATGCTTCGCGATGAACGAGTATTTCTCATGGGCGAGGATGTCGGCCGCTACGGCGGTTGCTTCGCGGTGAGCAAAGGACTCCTCGCCGAATTCGGTCCCGAGCGGATTCGCGACACGCCGCTCTCCGAGTCGGCCTTTGTCGGCGCCGGCATCGGCGCGGCGATGGGCGGCGCGCGGCCAATCGTGGAAATCATGACGGTGAACTTCAGTCTCCTGGCGCTGGATCAGATCGTCAACAACGCGGCGACGATCCTGCACATGTCCGGCGGCCAGTTCAATGTTCCGCTGGTCATCCGCATGACGACCGGCGCCGGGCGGCAATTGGCCGCGCAGCACTCGCACAGCTTCGAAGGCTGGTATGCGCATATACCGGGCATCAAAGTCCTGACTCCGGCGACCCTGGAAGACGCTCGCGGCATGCTCTGGCCCGCGCTCGAGGATCCCGATCCGGTGCTGATCTTCGAGAACGGCCTGCTCTACAATATGGAGGGTGAGCTGGCCGCGGACGCCGGGCCCGTGGATATTTCCAAAGCCGCGATCCGGCGGCCCGGCAAACAGATGAGTTTAATCACCTACGGCGGCACTCTATTCAAGACCCTGCAGGCGGCCGAAGAGCTGGCGCGCGAGGGTGTCGATGCCGAAGTCGTTGACCTGCGCACACTGAGACCGCTGGATACGGCGGCGATCGTCGAGTCTGTAAGCCGGACCCATCGCGCCGTCATCGTCGATGAAGGCTGGAAAACGGGGAGCATCTCGGCGGAAATCATGGCGCGCATCATGGAAAACGCTTTCTACGAGCTCGACGCGCCGGTGGCACGGGTGTGCAGCGCCGAAGTGCCGATGCCCTATCCAAAACATCTTGAAGACGCGGCGATCCCGCAGGTTGCGGGCATCGTGGCCGCGGCCAAGCGGGTGACGACGGGCCATGAGTGAATTTCGCATGCCTTCGCTCGGAGCCGACATGGAGTTTGGCACCGTCGTCGAGTGGCGGGTGAAACGGGGCGATGCGGTCAAGCGCGGCGACGTGGTGGCGCTGATCGAAACGGAAAAGGGCGTGATCGAAGTCGAAATTTTCGAAAGCGGCGTGATCGAATCGATCGTCGTTCCGTCCGGCCGGAAAGTTCCTGTGGGCGCAACGCTGGCGACGCTGAGCGGCGATGGCAAGGGCACGGAAGCTGAAAGGGCCGTCATCGTAGAGAAACCGCCCCCGGCTGAAGAGGCGCGGCCGATAAGTGCGCCGGTGGCTCCCCCGGCGGTTGAAGTCCAGGGAAAGCTGGAAAAGCCGGCCCCGGCCGCCGCGGAACCCGCGCGGCGGCCACAGGTGTCGCCCTTGGCCCGAAAGCGCGCCCGGGAGCTCGGTGTCGATCTAGCGTTGGTCAAAGGGAGCGGCGAGGGCGGTTCGGTTACCGCTGCCGACGTGGAGGGCGCGGCGGCGCAGCCCGCCGCGCCCTCTGCGGACGAGACAAAGCCGGTTACGCCCAAGGGCTTGGATGTCGCGGCGATGCGCCGCGTCATCGCCGCCGCCATGGCGCGCTCGAAGCGCGAGATTCCGCATTATTATCTTTCTACGACCATCGACATGAGCGGGGCTTTGGACTGGCTCGCCGCGGAAAACGCCGAGCGTCCCGTGACCAAGCGGCTGCTCTACTCGGCCCTGTTGATTCGCGCCGTGGCTTTGGCTTTGCGAACGACGCCGGAGCTCAACGGTTTCTGGATCAACGACGGCTACAAGGCGGGCGACGGCATACATGTCGGCGTGGCGATTTCGCTGCGCCAAGGCGGTTTAATCAATCCGGCGATTCACAATGTCGATAAGAAAAATTTGGATGACGTGATGGAGAACCTGCTCGATCTGGTTAACCGAGCGCGCAGCGGCCGCCTGCGCAGTTCGGAGCTGTCGGACGGCACGATCACCGTGACCAATCTCGGCGAACAGGGGGTCGAGAGCGTCTTCGGCGTGATTTATCCGCCCCAGGTCGCCATCGTCGGTTTCGGCAAAATCACCGAGCGGCCCGTCGCGGCGGACGGCTTTCTCGGCGTTCATCCGATGATGGAAGCCACACTGGCCGCGGATCACCGCGTTAGCGACGGCCACCGCGGCGGGCGGTTCTTGATCAACCTCGACCGCTTGCTTCAAGAGCCGGAAAAGCTGTGAAGGAATTGAAAATTGATAATGGAGAATTGAAAATTACGGATGCCGAGAATAGCCGTGGAGCAAGGCGAGTGACTGAAGCTGAAATCAGGAAAATTGTCGAGCAAGCGCTGAGCAACGTCGCGCCTGAGGTGAACCTGGATGCCATCGATACAGGAAGAGACCTGCGCGATCAGATCGACATCGACTCGGTGGATTTTTTGAACTTCATCATCGGCCTGCACAAAGAGCTCGGCGTGGAGATCCCCGACGCCGATGCCGCCAAGTTGGTAACGCTGGATGGTTGCGTGGCTTACTTGATCGGTAGGACCCGGAGATCCTGAAACGTCATGATTCCCGGAGCCGCGATTCCCTTCATCGACTTTGTTTCCGAAACTGCTTCGGAACATGTCTATCGGTTAGTGCCTGTGGCTTCGCCGCAAATGACGGCTCGCGAGCTACGGCAGTCGTTAGAGGGCGTGCATTTCGAAAGCGCGACGCACATAGGCGTGTGTGATGACGGCAAGCTTATCGGTGTGCTCAGAGTCGAGGAGCTTTTTGGCGCGCTCGGTGACGAGAAAGTCGGCGACATCATGGACGCCGATCCACCGGTAGTGGCGCCGGGTACCGATCAGGAGAAGGCCGCATGGAAAGCCGTGCAACATGCCGAGAGCGCGCTGGCGGTGGTTAACGGCGAAGGACGGTTTATCGGCTTTTTGACGCCTGACCGGTTGCTTGCCGTGTTGCTGCACGAGCACGACGAAGATTTGGCCCGGCTAGGCGGTTTCCTGCGTGACTCGTCGATGGCGCGGACGGCCAGCGAAGAGCCGGTGGTAAAACGCTTTTGGCACCGCGTGCCGTGGTTATTGGTGGGGTTATTGGGAGCCTTGCTCGCCGCCGATATCGTCGGCGCCTATGAGCAGCAACTTCAGGCAAATGTGATGTTAGCATTCTTCATTCCCGGCATTGTCTATCTCGCCGACGCCGTCGGAACGCAGACCGAAGCGCTTGTCATACGGGGACTTTCCGTCGGTGTATCCATTGGCGGCGTGGTGCGGCGTGAAGTCTATACCGGTTTGCTGGTTGGAGTCACCTTAGCGGCAGTGTTTTTCCCGATCGGACTCTGGCGCTGGGGCGATCCAAGCATGGTCACGGCAGTGGCGCTTGCGATTCTAGCGGCTTGCACAACGGCGAGCGCTGTTGCGCTCACGTTGCCATGGCTTTTCAACCGGTTCGGCTTCGATCCCGCCTTCGGCAGCGGCCCGCTGGCGACGGTGATCCAGGATTTGCTTTCGGTAGTCATCTACCTGGCGATTGCAACCGCGATGCTGTAATAAAAAATTTTCAACCGTTCCAATCGCTCAAAACGACGGATCGTTCGCTTTTCCTTCCCACAAGCAGTCCCAGATCGCAGGCGCGGATCGCGGCGCGGGATGCGCCCAGTTTCTCCGGCTTAACGGAAAGCATCACGCTCGCCCGGATCGAGATTCGAGCCCCGCCTGTCAAGCGTCGAACGACGATGGATAAAACCATCGCACCCACTTGTCAAAACTGAGAATCCCTCTCCTCGGCTGTTGCAGTGGTGAAAATCGCTGTTCAGAATGTTTTTGAATCGCCATGATTTCTTTGCGCCTTACGGGCTGTCAATCAGTGGCATGGATTGTGTAACGCTTCTTTGGGCACGGCGTTTACTAATGCCGCGGTCGCGCTTCCAAGTTCGGTTTTTGCGAGCCAGGGGGGCAAACCCGAGTATGGCTGGGAGGCTTTTTACTATTTTGCGCTAACGCCGTGGATGCTGCTGACGCCTGACATCCAGGCCGTCAGAGGAGGTCGAAAAGACAGAGTCACACGGGTTGATGAGCCATTGGGAATCCCCATCCCCGTCGGGAAAAGCATCGGCACAGCGGCGATTCCCAGTCTAAGGCTGCCGGTGCTGTTCTGAGAGGCCGCGCGGCATGTGATGGCGACAAGTGTCGAGTGCCAACAAACGAGGGACGAGTAGGGCAGAGGAAAGCTCAACGCGGTGGGTGCCTTAAGTGGCGATGTTCGCGAGCGTGAGAATTTGACTAGGTTGATTTTTCAGCAATTCTAAAGTGCGCACTTGGCGGTGCATATTCACAGGATTATTCGGCTGTGCAACGTTGTCTTTTCGTGGCACGAGTCATGCTGATTCTCAGTACAACACTTTGCCGCCGAGCGCTAGGCCCTGCCTTGCGCTCGGCGCCGCGAGCAAGCCGTCGGAGGAGTTGTGGCAGAAGGAATGGGTCACTAGCTAGAAGGCCGTCGTTAGTGCTGTAGCTTTATTGTGAAAGGCTCAAAATAGCAGAATCCGCGAGCGCAAGACGGCGTGTTGCTCGCATTGAAGTTCGCCGTGTAGCGACCGCAGAAGAGTTTCCAGCGGGCGTATGCGTATCCACGTCCTCTCAGATCCGCTTTCACGGCAAATTAGGAGGCCATGAGCCTGCGAGCGTCATTTCTGACACTGATCCACCGGACCGTGCTTCTCAGTCTGCTGGTGTTTGTGAATGCATGCGCCACACCGATCGGCGTCGTGCGTCTCGATACTCAGGACATGTACCGCGGTTTCACGGCGAACGTACTGTCGACCGGGGAGCCGAGCGACTGGTCCGCGCAGGTGCTGCAGCAATTGAACCTTTATGGACCCTTCGATCAGGACCCTGAGACGGCCCTCGCTGCACTGCACCGATCGATTCAAAAACAGGTGAGCGAAGATCAACTTCAAGATCGGCTGTTCGCTCTCTCGGAACTGTCCTTTTTCCACTCTGGTTCTTTATCTACAACACCGGACAACCGGTTCTCTATTCCGCATTTCTCATGCGCCGCGCGCTGCGGGACGTCGTCATGGAGCTTGATGCGAGCGGACAAGATCCGGCTCTGCGCCGGATGGTGATCATCGGTCACAGCCAGGGCGGGCTACTCGCCAAGCTCATGACGATCGGCAGTGGCAGGCGATTCTGGGACGCCGCGAGTACGGTGCCATTCGATGAAGTCGAGATGCCCGCCGAGACACGCAAGCTGTTGCGTGAAGGCATGTTCTTCGGTCCTGTCCCGACGGTTGAGCGGGTGGTTTTTATTGCCACACCGTATCGGGGCAGTTACCGAGCGACCGGCTACGTTCTGAATTTGATCCGCAGGATCGTCCGCTATCTGCGCGGCAAGGCCGCGCGGTTCTTGAGGTCGGTAGCATCGCCAAATAAAGAAGTTCCAATCGTTGAAGCCGACGGATGGACCGTCATTTTTGATAAGCCATCGCTTTCCTGACGCGCGCTTCCGCTAACTCGACTGCGGCTTGGCGGGGCAGCGTCCCGCTTTTCTTTGCGCTGGCGAGCACCTCTTCGATATTGCCGCGGATTTTTTCTTCGATGGTCTGGAACGCCTGGGCGTGTGTGCCTCCGCGATATTCCACCGCTGCGCAGATCACGCCGCCGGCGTTGGCGATGAAATCCGGAAGCACGAGCACGCCTTGCTCGTGCAGGATGCGCTCGGCTTCCGGGGTGAAGGGAATGTTTGCGCCTTGCGCGACGAGCTTGGTTTTCAGGCGCGCCACGTTATCTCTGCGGACGACATCCGGGCGCGCGGCGGGAATCCAGATTTCACATTCGATATCGATCACTGCATCGCCATCGAGTCTCTGGCCGTCGGGGTAGTCGGTGACGCCCCTTCCGGAATCTTTCAAGGCAATCAGCCGGGCGACATCGATACCCTGTGGATTGAAAATAGTTCCGCGCGAATCGCTTGCGGCGACGAGGATCGTGCCTTTGTCGCCGAGGAAGCGCGCGGCATGTTTGCCCACGGAGCCGAAACCCTGGATCGCTACGCGGGCGCCTTTGAGATCGAAGGCGCAATATTTTATCGCCGCCTCGACGCCGGCCTTGAGGCCCCATCCCGTGGCGCCGATCTCGTCGAGCGGAATCCCGCCGATTTCCGTCGGCAGACCGACGGCGCGGCCGATCTCATCGTGAATCCAGGCCATGCAGCGCTCGTCGGTGCCCATGTCCGGTCCCGGGATATATTCGACAAGATCGCGGATGGCCCGGGCGAAAGCCCGGATGAGCTGCTCTTTCTTCGCTAAATCCATTTTCGGATCGCCAAAGATCACCGACTTGCCGCCGCCATGGGGCAGATTGGCGGCGGAATTCTTCATGGTCATGGCGCGCGCCAGGCGGAAAGCTTCCGCCGCGCTCACATCCGGCGCCATGCGGATGCCTCCGATCGACGGACCGCGCGCGATGTTGTCGATGACGACGATCGCTTTAAGGCCGCCCTTCGGATCGTAAACATGGACGATTTTTATCGGGCCCAAGGCGTCGGCGAAGTCAAAGATGGTTTCCATCGATGTTTCCTAGTGCTGTACCACTAAGCGCATCCCTGTCCAAAATACGCTTCGTGGTGAATCCTGCTTTTCCCCTTTGGTTGCGGCGCTGCCGCCCCGGGACCTTCGCGGTGATATGTCTCTTACTCCTTTGGTTGCCGTTATGCTGCGCCCGAAATTTCGCGCGGCGGCTTTCCGTGGCCGCCTAACACCGCTTTCCAGTAGTCATCCGCCGTCGCCTGGATATGAGAGATGGTGGCCTCGTCGCGCCTCGGTTCGAAGAGATGACGGAAGCGCCCCTGGCGCCTGAGATAATTTTCCACCGGTTCGAACTTACGCGGGAGGTAGGTGTGCGCGACCTCGCCGTGAATCGCTTCTTTGAGCGGCCAGATGCCGGTTTCGACGGCCAGCCGGGCGATATCGACGGACCACTCCGGATCGACTTCCCATCCCGGCGGGCAGGGAGACAGCGCGATGAAAAGCTTTGGCCCGGCGTGCTTCGACGCGCGGTAAACTTTTTCGGAAAGATCCAACGGATAAGCCGCGGAAATGGTCGCCAGGTAAGGCGGCTTCTGCACCCGCCAGATTTCAAACAGATCGCGCCGTTCGTGCAAGTTGCCGTGGGGCGACGCGGGCGCGATCGTCGCCGTTGTTGTGCGCGAACCGTACGGCGTGCTGGCCGAGGTCTGAAAGCCGGTGTTGCCGTAGGCTTCGTTGTCGTAGCAAAGATAATAAAAATCGAGACCGCGATGGATCGCGGCCATGGTCGATTGCAAGCCGATGTCCTGGGCGGCGCCGTCGCCGGTGAGCACGACGACTTTGCGGTCTTGCTCGGCGGATAGCTTGCCTTGCGCTTTCAGAATATCGAGGCCGTCGCGCACTCCCTGGGCTCCGGCGGGCGCGCATGCCATGGCGGTGTAAATCCACGATGAGTTGAGCGGCGTGAACGGGTAGGTGGCCAGTAATGTCGAGCAGCTTGCGGCATTGACGAAGATCACGTTCTCGCCGAGGGCCTTGTGGAAAAGCCGCAGGCTCAACTGGCCGCCGCAGCCGGCGCACAGCGACCCTCCCGGAACCAGCGGATCCTCGCGGGAAATCGTCCGCAGGCTCTTGTAAACTTCACGTTTCATAGAATGTTTCTGCCGTTGTCGGTGGTGGGGCGGGTTTCAAACCCGCCCCTACGTGGAAATTCTCCATTACGGCCGTTCCCGGGCGATGTCGAAGAATCGCCCC
>CAZILB010000111.1:0-13068 GCA_964539925.1 uncultured Syntrophobacter sp.
AGACAAGAGAATTTCCTTCGCGTCCTTGGCGAGCTTTGCGCGAGATATTCCGACTTGAAGACGCGCGCTGCATCGGGATGGAGCAACGCTCGCATACTTTTTCCTGCCTTCGTTGCCGCTAGCGCATTTCAAACTCGTCCGGTGCGCATGATATTGCAGCGTCTCGGATGGTCGAGACACCCCTCATCGGTTGCCGTCGGCTTTATTCCGCGCGGCTTTTGGTCTAAGAGGTAGGGAACATCCGGCGAAGGATTCCGTTCCAGAGTGAAAAAAACTCCCGCCCTCGAGCTGCGCAGCGTCACGTATATCGCCGAAGGCAGAAAGATACTCGACTCCGTCGATTGGACTGTTCAAGCGGGCGAGCACTGGGCGATTCTCGGTCCCAACGGTTCGGGTAAAACCACGCTGTTGAGAATCGCCAGCGGTTACCTCTGGCCCAACGGCGGCGGCGAAGTCTATCGGCGCGGCGAAACGCTGACTCATCTGCCCGAGCTGCGCAAAAGCATCGGCTGGGTCACGGCTTCACTGACGGGTCAGATTCCGGTCCAGGAAAAAGCTCTGCACACCGTGGTCTCCGGTAAATTTGCCCAGATGGGCTACGTCGGCGGCTTCTGGGGAGAGGCGAGCCGAGGCGATTTGCGCCGGGCGCTGGGTTTTCTCAGAGAGCTTGGCTGCGATCAATTGCGCGATCAGGAATTTGGCACGCTCTCTCAGGGCGAGCAGCAAAAAGTATTGATCGCGCGGGCGCGTATGACCAGACCCTATCTGATTATTCTCGACGAGCCTTGCGCCGGCATGGACCCCGGAGCCAGGGAGAATTTTCTCGCTTCGCTGCGGCAAATCGGCTCCCGGAAAAAGATACCGGCGCTGATTTACGTCACGCACCATATCGAGGAGATATTGCCGCTGTTTCGCCGTACGCTGGTCTTGCGCGAAGGCCGTGTGTTGCACGCCGGCGCGACCGCGCGTGTGCTTTCGCCGGGGTTGCTGGAAGAGCTTTACGGCGCCGCTTTGACCGTGATCCGACGCAAGGGGCGTTATTGGCCGATCCTCAAATAAGAATCCGTTCAAGGATTCAAGGTTCAAGAGTTCAACGCTTTGCAAGCGCAAACATTCCAACAACATTGAACCTGGAACCTTGAACCTTTGAACCGAGCAATATGCTTCCTTGTAACGTTCGATGACTTTCTCTCCCGACAGAGCAGAAGCGCCGCGCCGCCGCTGGTGGTCCTTGGCCGTGGCGTCGCTGGCGACGTTGATCGTGACGGTCGATACCGGGCAGCTAAGCATTGCGCTGCCGCTGATCATCAAAGAGTTCGACGCGGATCTGGCGCTGGCGAGCTGGATCGCGCTGGTTTACGCTTTTTTCACCGCGGCGCTCTATTTGCCTTGCGGCAGGCTAGCGGATCTTTTCGGCATCGGAAAACTTTTTCTCGCCGGTTTTCTGCTGTACGCGGCGAGTTCGCTGGCCGCCGGTTTGGCGCAGGGCGCCGCTCAATTGCTCGTCTTTCGTGCCCTGCAGGCCGCGGGGAGCGCGCTGATTATGGCCAACAATTTTGCTCTGATCACGGCTTTGTTTCCGCCGGCGGAGCGCGGTCGGGCGATGGGTATTGCCGGCGGTACGATCTCGGCCCTGGGATATACTCTGGGGCCGGTGCTGGGCGGATTGATCACGCATGCGCTGGGCTGGCGCGCCAATTTCTATCTATCCGCCGCTCTGGCCCTGGGCGGCTTCGGTGCGGCGCGCATGCTGCTGCCGCGGGAGAGTTTTCGCGGCGCGGCGACAAGCAAAGAGCCCTTCGATTTTGCCGGCATGATCAGCTTCGGTGTGAGCATCTCGCTCATCTTGTTTGCTTTGGCCCTGGCGCAGAAAGGCGAGTGGCGAACACCCCTCGTCGGTATCGTCGCGCTGGCCGGGAGCATTGCCGTCGCCGGCTTCATCTGGTGGGAAAAGCGCGCCGCTTACCCGCTCCTCGATTTAAGCATCTTTCGCATCCCTGCTTTCAGTTTCGGCAATGGCGCCAGGTTGATCAGCTTTATCGCCATGAGCGTCAGCATTCTCCTGATGCCGTTTTTCATACAGCTGGCAATGGGGCTGGACCCGCTCGCCGCGGGGTTTTTAGTGGCGCCGACGCCGCTGGCGATGGCGCTCCTGGCGCCGCTCACCGGCTGGATGTCCGAGAGGTTTCTTCCCGAGCGACTCTGCGCTTTCGGCATGGCGGTGACGGGCGCGGCGTTTATCTATTTGAGTTTTCTCACGGCGGGCGCGGCCTCCGTCCAGGTGATCTTCGGGCTGGGGCTGCTTGGAATCGGCATGGGCATTTTTCAGACACCGAACAATAATTTGCTTATGAGTTCGGTGCCGCGCCACCGTCTCGGCGTGGGCTCGTCGGTGTTGTCCATCGTGCGCAGCTTGGGCTATTCCATCGGCGCCGCCTTGGCCGCGGCGATCGTAAGCTCGCGCATGGCGGCGGCCACCGGTCAAACTTCGTTGGACTTTTTCCACAGCTCGGCGGACGGCGAAACCCATTCGTTGGCCCTGTCGGCCTTTCTAAGCGGTTTTCACGCCGCTTGTATTGCGGCGGCGGCGGTCTGTTTCATTGGCGCGGCTCTTAGCGCGGTGCGAGTTTCGCGGGATTTTCGCTGAAATCGGCGGTCAATGGGTGCTGAACCCGAGGCGGCCGACGAACGGCAGCTTGAGCGCCGGTCGGCTGATGTCGATACCGAAATTGAGGCCGAGCAAGTTGATTTCCAAACCCTCGTCGCGTCCCATGGCGATGCCGAGGATGCCGAGCATCGACACCTGGTAGCCGGTGCCGCTCGGGGTTCGGTCCAGCATGGAGCCGTTGATCGGATAGTCTTTGCCGATGGCAGTCGGCGGCAAACGCATGCGCAGCGCCGGCACCTGGCGTCCGATGTGGGCGACGAAAGTATTGCTGTTGGGTCCGGGCCAAACGGCGTACTCGTCGGTGTACGGGTAGCTCGCCACGGCTTCGACGATCTTCGGGATTGCATCGGCCGCCGCGTCTCCGCGCAAGTCGGCGATCACCGTCGGCTCGTTGCCGAACCAGCGCGCGTCGGGAACCCCCGGCGCTGAAACCACGGCCGACAAGCCGCGGTACAAGCGCCAGCCGATGACCTGATGGACAGTGTACTCGGAGGCGTCTTGCGGCTTCGTGGCGACCCAGGTATGGACGCCGAAGATGCCCCGCCAGTTTAAGGCCCGGGCAAAATAGACCTGGACGACGGCCTCGGGGGTATGGTCGGCGCGGGGTGCGAGGCCGGCGCTCGAACGGTCTGCGGTGCGAAAGTCGCGGCCTAGGGGCACCTGTCCGGAAAGAACGGTGTAGAGCGGAAGCGCCACGAAAATGGCGAGAAATAGAAATAACATTCGCGATCGCATGGGATTTTCGGTTCTGGCGAATTATAGCGAACCAAGAGGGGCAACTCCAGACCGGCGCCCGGGTCGAGACAAACCATGCAAAAGGCGTCAGCGCTTTTGCCCGCTGTTCGGGCAATTGTATCGGTGTCGCGAGGTTGTGTTCGCGCCACGAAGACCGAGTTTGCTCCCGTGCCCGGCTTAACAAGTCCTCAATAATATGTCTTAGTCAAATTAACCGTGCAGCCCTGCGCCGGGCTCAATTCAAAAAATGGCAAACGACCTTCGCATCGGACATGGCTTCGACGTGCACCGCTTTCGCCGGGGTCGGAAGCTCGTGCTGGGAGGCGTCGAGATTCCTTATCATCGCGGATTGATGGGTCATTCTGATGCCGACGCGGTATTGCACGCGCTCATCAACGCGATCCTCGGCGCCCTGGGGGAAGGTGATATCGGCACGCATTTTCCCGACGGGGATCCGCGCTATGAAGGCATTGCCAGCAGCAAGCTCTTGGCCGAAGTGCTGAGGATCATGCGGCGCAAACGCTTCAGGATCGTCAACGCCGATATCACGCTGGTGGCGGAGCAACCGAAGCTGGCGCCGCACTATCGCACCATGCGTGCGAACCTGGCAAAACTGTGCGGCGCGGAGCCGGACCGCATCAGCGTCAAAGCCGCGACAACCGAAACGCTGGGCTGGGAAGGAAAGGGCAAAGGATTGGCGGCGACCGCCGTGGTCTTGCTCGGTCGCTGATGCCGTTTTCAACGGCCAATTGGTTGACATTAAATAATTTCTATAATAATCACGTTTTCTAATTTCATGTGGCTTCAGAACCTCCCGGAATAGCGCCTGATGCGCGCGAAAAAGAGATCGAAAGGTTAGCTCAAGAGCTAGGCCATCTGATTCGGGGCGCCAACCCTGAGCAGAGGGAGGATCTCAAGGAGCTGGCGTTTGCCCTCATCCGCGAGGATCTTTTCCAGCTCGATGAGCGTGATGTCGAAGAGGGAGAGCCGAAGGCGCCGGCGCCCTTGAACCCTCTGGGCACGGGAGTGTTGATGTTTGTTTTGGGCGGCGGATTGTCGTTTATCTTCGGACCGGTGGGATTGCTATTGATGGCTCTCGGCGTAGTTTTTGTCGTCTGGGGCGCCGTTATCAGTTGGCTAAAGGGCAAATAAGTATGGCGGACGCGGATAAGAAAAAAGGCGGTATCTGGTCGCGGCGTGATTTTTTCACTCGTCTCGGGTGGGGCGGTTTCGGTGTATTCGGCGGATTAACCCTGCTGGGTTTTCTCCGTTCGGCGTTCCCGCGGGTGTTGTTTCAACCGCCGCAGTTGTTTAAAGCGGGGTTTCCATCCGACTACGCGATCGGCGAGGTCAGCGTCAGATTCCAACAAGATCAGCGCGTGTGGATCATCCGCGAGGAGGACGGCATTTATGCCATTTTTGCCAAGTGCACCCATCTGGGCTGCACGCCGCGTTGGCTCAATGCCGAGAACAAGTTCAAATGTCCCTGCCATGGCAGCGGCTTCTATAGGTCCGGTTTGCATTTTGAAGGGCCGGCACCTCGGCCGCTGGATCGCTTTCAAATTTCTATCGGTGAAGACGGGCAGTTGGTCGTCGACAAGGCCAGAGTGTTCAGAATGGGGCCCGAGGGCGAGCCCGACGAGCAACATCCCGACAGCATTCTGAGAGTCTGACGGATAAGATCATGAGTGTTCTAGAAAAAATTAAAAGCGACATCGTCGAAAGCCAGGTTTGGAAGTCGATTTTTCGCCACGGCTACGAAGATACCCCGCGCAACCGCGTCATGATGGTGACTTCCAACGTCTATCTCCACCTTCATCCGGCCAAAGTGCGCCGCCACGCGGTGCGCATGCGTTTTACCTGGTGCATGGGCGGGCTGACCTTTCTGATGTTTTTGGTGACGGCGGTGACCGGGATTTACTTGATGTTTTACTATCGCCCAGTCGCCGAGTACGCCTACGCCGACATGAAATATCTCGAGTTCGATATGCCCTTCGGCATGCTCATGCGCAATATGCATCGTTGGGCGGCCCACGCGATGATCGTATTTGTCTGGCTCCATATGTTCCGGGTTTTTCTCACGGGCTCCTATAAACCGCCGCGTGAGTTTAATTGGATCGTCGGGGTGCTGTTGTTGGTGTTGACCCTGCTCTTGAGCTTTACCGGCTATCTGTTGCCGTGGGATCAGCTGGCGATCTGGGCGGTCACCGTCGGCTCCAATATGGCCCGCGCCACGCCCCTGCTGGGCTACGAAGGCCCGTTTGCCGAGTTCGTCGGCGTCAACCCCATCTATGACGCGCGCGCGTTCCTTTTCGGCGGCGGCGAGATCGGGCCGCATACGTTGCTGCGTTTCTACATATTGCATTGCATTTTCATCCCGCTGGTGGCGGCCATTATGATGGCCGTGCATTTCTGGCGCATCCGCCGCGACGGCTTCTCGGGTCCGTCTCTCTAAGCGATCGAAATAGGGGGAACAGCCATGGCAGAAGCCGTTCGCGAAAGAAAGCTTCCGATCGACGACAAGATTCACACCTGGCCGCACCTCGTGCGGATGGAATTTCTCGTCGCTCTGTTCGTTATGGTGGCGCTGCTCCTTTGGTCCTTGATGATCGACGCGCCTCTGGAGGAGCCGGCCGACCCCTCCCGCACGCCAAACCCGTCCAAAGCGCCCTGGTATTTTCTCGGTCTTCAGGAAATGCTGGTTTACTTCGATCCCTGGCACGCGGGGGTGGTGTTGCCGACCTTGATCATCGTCGGTTTGATGGTGATTCCTTTTATCGACACCAATCCCAAGGGAAACGGCTACTACTGCTTTGCCGCGCGCAAATGGGAAATCCTCACCTTCTTTTTCGGCTTCCATGTGCTCTGGATTGTCACGATCATCATCGGCACTTTTTTTCGCGGTCCGGGTTGGAACCTGTTTTGGCCGTGGCAAACTTGGGATCCGCACAAGGTGGTTGCGCTGACCAATGTCGATTTGCCCTATCTCCTCGGCTTCCGCGATTACTGGTGGTCGGCGGCGGTGGGCCTGGTCGCGGTCGGCGCGTATTTCGTCGTGGGGATGGTGGGATTCTACTACTTCGTGTTGAAAGTCAAGGGCAAAGAGTTTCTCGAGCGCTGGGGAATGGTTCGTTTTGTGATTACGGGCTTGCTGCTGGTGGTCATGATGTCGCTTCCCGCCAAAATGTTTCTCAGGCTGGTATTCAACGTGAAGTACGTTTTAGTGACCCCTTGGATCAACATTTAAATGTTCTACGTGGCGAAGATTCTCCAGGCCTTTGGGCTAGCGGACATCGGCTATGCCTTGTACGCGGGCATAGTGAAAAATGCTTCCATGGCCGAAGAGATCGTCTTGATGCTTATCGGTGTCGGGATTTTTTCTTTGGGCCGCGCACTAGAGCGTAAGGTCGCGTAAGGGAGTCGGGATGGCGGAACGAGGAATCGACCCAAAAGAAGAGCAAAAGTCCTACGCCAGCATCTTTGTCATCGGCATTGCCCTGCTGGTGGCATTGTCCATATGGGCCTTCGTCGACGACAATTTCACCCGGCGCCCGTGGAAGGCCATTCAAGCGCAGTTTTACCGACTCGACTACAGCCGGGCAAAGGCGGCCTACGACGAAGAAAATAAAAAACTGCAAGAGGACTCGACGTATCAGGAGCTGACCAAAAAGCTGGCGGAGATAGAGGCGAGCTTGACCCAAGGCGCGATGGCAAAAAAACTCGCCGCCCTGGAGCGGGAAGAAGTCAAAGTCACCGTACGATTCCGGGAGATCGACCAGGAAGTAAAATTTATCAGAAGCGAGCTGGAGGAAGCGTGGTATGAATACGACCATGCGGTCCAGCAGCGGCGCAACCCGCAACCGTATCTCGACCGTATCAAGGGCCTGGAGGCGGAAGAGGCCAAGCTCTCCCCCGATTTTGAAAAATGGCGCGCGCGGCGGGACGCGCTCAGAGCGGAAATCAGATCGATTCGAACGGCCGGAAGGGAGATTGAAACCGAACTCGCCAAGCTCAGCGCCGAGCGCGACCGCTGGGTGCGGGTGATGGAAAACGCGACATTTAAACTCGGACCGTTCACTCTTTATAAAATTCCCCACATCATTCAAGTGTCGATCGAGGAATTCGACCGCAATCGTTTCGACCAGCCGGTTGCCCGTGTGGATCGCTGCGTGACCTGCCACCTGGCCATCAACCGGCCGGGCTTCGAAGAGGATCCGAATCCTTTCAAAACTCATCCCCGGCGCGAGCAACTGTTGGGCGACCTTGCTCATCCGCCGGAGACCCTCGGCTGTACCGGCTGCCACGAGGGCCAGGGGCCGGCGGTCAATAGCGTGGCGCAGGCCCACGGCAACGTGAAGTATTGGGAAACCCCCCTGCTGCGCGGCGCCAAGGCGCAGTCGAGTTGCACCTCGTGCCATCTCGACGTGCAAAAATACGCCGAAGGCGCGCCGCTATTGGCGGAAGGACAGCGGCTCTTTGAGCAGATCGGCTGCACCGGCTGCCACCTGGTGCAAGGCTACGAAAATATTCCCAAGGTCGGGCCGAGCTTGAGGAAGATCAGCGCCAAGGTCGATCCCGGCTGGATGCTGCGCTGGATCGAAAACCCGCATAATTTCCGGCCGCGCACCCGCATGCCCAATTTCGAGCTGAGTCGCGAGGACTCCATAGCGATCGCGGCGTATCTCTGGTCGCAGTCCAAAGAAGAGGGGGAAACTTGGCTCAAGCAGAATCCGCTGCCGGCCGGTTTTCGCGAAGGCGACGCCAATGAGATCGCCAGCGGCAAGAAGTTGGTCGAAACCGTCGGCTGCAAGGGCTGTCATGGCTTTGCCGAAGGCGAATTCACGACCCCCATGGGCAAGGACAAGGATCTGGTCCCCAATTTGAAGGACGTGGCATCGAAAGGAATCGGACCGCAGTGGATCTATCATTGGATCCGCAATCCGCGAGGTTTCCAGCCCGACACCCCCATGCCGAGCCTGCGTTTGACCGATGAGGAGGCGCGATCGATCACGGCCTACTTGATGACGCTCGGAGCCAGCCCCGAACCTGCCGCCGGGCTCGATGAAAAACTCGCCGATGCCGGCAACATCAAGCGCGGCGAATCGCTGGTGCGCAAATGGGGCTGCTTCGGTTGCCATGACATCAAAGGCATGGAGAACGAGTCCCGCGTCGGCGCCGAGCTGACCACCTTCGGCTCGAAGTTCGAGGAGGAGCTGGCTTTCGGCAACCGCACGGATGTCCCGCATAGCTGGGGTGACTGGACTTTTCATAAGTTGAAAACTCCGCGCGGCTACACGACGCCGCGCATCGAACAGTTGATGCCGCAGTTTGCGCTGGCGGATGAGGACATCGAGGCGTTGGTGATTTTGCTCGGCGGCTTCCGTGAACGGAAGGTCGGCCATCGCTATCAGGCCGATCAAGGCTTGCGCGTGCGCCAGGTGGTCGAAGGGCGCCGCCTCATGCAGCGCTACAACTGCATCGGTTGCCACGAGATCGAAAATCGCGGCGGCTATGTCAAGAAATACTATGAGGACCAGGCCCTTGCGCCGCCGCCGCTCAACGGCCAGGGAGAAAAGGTTCAGTCCCAGTGGTTCTACGGTTTCATGAAAGCGCCGATTCCGCTGCGCCCGTGGCTGGACATCCGCATGCCGACGTTCGGATTATCGGAGCGCCATGCCACCGAACTGGTCAATTACTTCAACGGCTTGTCGAAGATCGAGCAGCCCTTCGTGTACATCGATGACCGGGCCATCCCGCCGGAGCAAATCGAAGCCGGAAAACGTCTGGCTTCGAGGGATTACTTCGATTGCTTTAGCTGTCACGTGCAGGGCGACCGGTTGCCGGAAGGTCCGCGGGAGGGCTGGGCGCCGGATCTTGCGCTGGCGCGTCAGCGGCTCAGTCCGAGCTGGATCATCAGGTGGCTCAACGACCCGCAACAGGTGCAACCGGGGACGAGAATGCCTTCCTTTTATCCCGGCGGGCCGGATGATATTCTGGGTGGGAATGAAGAAAAGCAGATCGAAGCTTTGCGCGATTATCTGTTGACCCTTGGGCGCGGTGCAGCGGCGCCCGCGCCGGGAGCTGCGGCGAAAACCAAGGCATCGAAATAATGAATGGGTAATCCGCGTCAAGCGTCTAAAGACGGGTTTAAAAGTTTCAAGGAGGAAATTATGAACAGAGTGGCTTCATATGTCTTATCCGCAGCTCTGGTTGCCGTGCCGGCCGGCGCCATGGCGCAGTATCAAGGGGGCGATGTCAAGGACGGCGGCTCGATTTCCGGCGTGGTAAGATTCAAGGGCACCGCGCCCGCGCCAAGGAAGCTTGACGTCGGCAGGGACACGGAGGTCTGTGCCAAGACGCCCAAGCTCGACCAGTCTCTGATCGTCAACAACGGCAATCTCGTGGACGCGGTGGTCACGATTACCGACATTAAGAAGGGCAAAAAAATCGACGCTAAAAAAGTCACGCTCGATCAGCGCGGGTGCGAATACAAGCCCCATGTGCTGGCTTTCCCGGCCGGAACGTCGGTGGAGATCTTGAATCCCGATGGGATCCTGCACAACGTTCACACCATCAGCAAAGCTAACCCACCGTTTAACAAGGCGATGCCGAAATTCGTAAAGAAATTGGAAGTGAAGGTCGACAAGCCGGAGATCATCGAAGTGAAGTGCGATGTGCATGGGTGGATGCATGGATGGTTGTTCGCCGCGCCGAACCCTTACGTGGCGGTGACGGACAGCTCGGGCGCTTTCAAACTGACCGACGTGCCGCCGGGGACCTACACCGTGGAGCTATGGCACGCAAAACTCGGCAAGAGCACTCAGAAAGTGACGGTCAAGGGGAAGGAAGACGCCAAAATCAGCTTCGAAGTTGCCGGCAAGTAGTTTAACGCCAATCCGATGAAAGCGGCACTCGGGCGTCTCTGAGTGCCGCTTTTTTTGCTTGCCTTGCCGCGTCTTCGATGCGCTACGCTCGCCCCACGCGATTCTTAAAAAAATTCCACGCCCGCTCCAGATCCACCGGCGGCAAGGCTTCGACCTGGCGCTGCTTCGATTCATCGAGCGTCAGCGGAATCGGCGTGCCGATTTGCAGGGCGCCGAATAGCACTTCCGCCGCCTCCTCCAGATAGATGGCCATCATGATCGCCTCGGGGAGGGTCCTGCCGACCGTCACCTGGCCGTTGCCGCGCAGGAGCAGCGCGGGTTTGTCGCCCATCGCTTGAGCCATTTCACTGCCCAGTTCCTCCGTAGTAATCAGATCGGGTGTATGAAAGACCGGCACGCCGCCGACAAAAAAACTGCCGTGATTGTGCACGGGCTCGAGTCTTCGGTCGGTCACCGAGAACATGTTCGCCACTCGGCCATGAATTCGGGTGATCGCGTTGACCCGGGGTTTGGATTTCATAATTGCAGTGTGAAGCCAGGCCTCCGATGGCGGCGGACGATGGCCTGCGACCACTTTCCCCATAAAATCGAGCGTTAATAGATCGGATTCCTCTACTAAAGCCAGGCCGATTCTCGGTGTCAGCAGGAATTTTTCTGTGCCGGGTAATCGCGCGCTCACGTGGCCGAATCCTTCGACCAGGTGTCTGTCGGTCAGTATCCGGCAGGCGCTCACGATGTCGTTTTTGAGTTGGTCGACGGCGTCCATAAGACTCCTTTTAAAGCTGAAGAATTTAGGCTATATTAAGCCGTTCCATTTAGGGTTAAAAGCGCGCCGGCATGAAGGTCAAAGTAGAATCTTATTCGGATGCCAAAGGCCAGGAAAGCCCGTCCCAGTTCACCCTGGGCACGCGGACCATCCGGGTGGAATCCTGCGTGGACCGCTGGTACGGCGAGCAGGCCTGCTACTTCCGCGTGCTCGGAAGCGACGAAAACTCCTACATTCTCAAAGGCCCCCTGGAAGACGGCTCGTGGGAGTTGGTTTCTTTCACGCACAAGGACTCTCGCGGCACCGAATTGGAATACGAAGGCAAAAGGGAGCTTCAGTAGAGTTCTTCCCTCCGTTCGTTCTCGATGGGTTCTAGGCCGTCGCTCTCTCAACGGCGAGAGAAATTTTTCATCGGTTTTAAGGTAGGAGACTATGTCGCAGCAACATTTGCTGGCTGTCGTCGGCGCCGGGCCGGCGGGCATCTACGGTACGCGTAAACTCACCGAAGCGGGGCATCGCGTGGTCCTGCTCAACCGGGACATCAAGCCCGGCGGCCTGGCCGAGTACGGCATCTTCGTCGATAAGGAAAAAATGAAAACCGGATTGCGCAAGCAGTTCAAAAAAATCCTCGCCGATCCGAAGGTTTTTTACCTGGGCCACGTCACCGTCGGAAAGAATCAGGCGGTTACGCTCGACGATCTCAGAAATATCGGCTTCGGTGCGGTGGTCGTAACGGCGGGGGCGCAGGGCACCAAGAAACTCGGCATCGAGGGCGAGGACAGCGTCGGCGTTTACCATGCGAAGGACGTCGTCTACCACTACAATTCCCTGCCTCCCTTCAGTGAACGAAAGTTCGAGATCGGCAAGCGCGTCGCCATCATCGGCATGGGCAACGTCATGGTCGATATCGCCAACTGGCTGCTCAATCACAAAAAGGTCGAACAGGTGGTTGTCGTCGCGCGCCGCGGGCCGCTGGAAAAGGCCTACGACGACAATGAGTTCGACTATATTGAGAAATACCTCGACAACGCCGACATGAAGCAAGAAATCGAGCGCATCGCGCCGCAGCTTGCCGCCGTGGGTCAAAATGTCGGCGAGATCATGGAGAAATTCGTCAAGCAAGGCGAGCCCGCCGAAGGGCGCAGATTGACGTTTCGCTACCTTTGCTCGCCGATCAAAGTCATCGCCAACGCTCAAGGTCGAGTGGCTGCTTTGGAGGCGGAAGAAAACCAAATGGTGCTCCAGGAGGGCCGGACCGTCGCCAAGGGAACCGGCGAAAAGCGCCGGATTGAAGTCGATAGCGTCATATACGCCATCGGCGATCAGGTCGATGAATCGCTGGGTTTGCCGTTTTCCCGCGGCGCCTTCCTGACCAATCCGGAAAAGCTTCCCGGCGATCCCAATCCCGCCGCCTATCAGCCCTACGACCCGGAGCAAAAGAAAGTTCTCGACAGCATTTTTGTCGCCGGCTGGTCGCGCAACGCCAGCGTCGGCCTGGTCGGCGTCGCCAAGCAGGACGCCGAGCGCGGCATGAAGGTGGTCAACGAATACCTCAAAACGAAGCCGGGGCTTTCGAGCGGCGAGATGGAAGAGAAAATCGAGGGGCTCATCGAGATCTTGAAGAAAAAGGGCGCCGAGGTGGTGACTAAGGAAGATGTCGAGCTGCTCGAAAGCGCTGAACAGGAAGAAGCCCGGGCGCGCAAAACCTGGGATTTCAAATACACCAGCGACGACAAGATGCTCGAAGTCATCAATGCGCGCAAGGCGGGGAAACAAGCCAACATCGCCTAACGAACTTTAAACTCAAGGATGCGGCCGGAGGTGAGATTTGGCTCACCTCCGGTTTTTTTTGGCTTCGAGGCTGTCATCGCCGTGCCTCGCCAAGCCCGTGTGGAATTTCCCCCGTTCTTGCCCTATCCGAACCAAATCGCGTAGAATCCCGGAAATTGGACTCAAGCTTCACCCGGATAATATGTGATCACGGAAGCCGACACCTGTAGAAAATACGTCCTGCC
>CAZILB010000112.1:0-2461 GCA_964539925.1 uncultured Syntrophobacter sp.
GCGGCGCGTAGACGGCAAGCTTGCGCCGTAGTAGATTGGCGCCACTTTCATGAATATTCGGCGCGCGCGGATCGTCACGGGCCTGGTGCTGTTCAGCTATCTCACCACCCATCTGCTCAATCATTCGCTCGGTTTGATCTCGCTGGAGGCGATGGAAGCCGGAAGGGTCTGGTTCCTTGCCCTCTGGCGCAATCCGGTGAGCACCGCGATCTTTTACGGCTCGCTTTTGACCCATTTTGTCCTGGCGCTCTATGCCCTCTACCAGAGGCGCCATCTGCGCATCCCGTTTTGGGAGGCGCTGCAGCTTGGCCTGGGTCTCTGCATTCCGCTTTTGCTCGCCACCCATTTCACCGCCACGCGAATGGCTTTCGAATGGTATGCAGTGGAAGATTCCTACGCCAAGACCGTGCTCGCGCTCTGGCGCCAGAATCCGATCAACGGCCTGCGCCAAGCGTTGTTGGTCTTGATCGCCTGGACGCATGGCTGCATCGGTTTGCACTTTTGGCTCCGGCTTCGTCCCTGGTACCCGCGCTATGCGGCCGCGCTTTACGCGATGGCGCTTTTACTGCCGGTCTTCGCACTGCTCGGGTTTACGCAAGCGGGCCGGGAAATCGATTATTTGATCGCCCGCGATCCCGACTGGATCGAAGCATTGTACCGGAGCACCAACGCGCTGCAGCCGGGCGAGGGTCAAGATCTGGTGGACTTGCGCGATGGCATCATCTACGGCTTCTGGGGCTGTCTTGGCACGGTCATGTTGGCGCGGGCGCTGCGCCACGCCTATCAGCGGCGGCGGAGAGTGCGCATCGTCTATCCCGACGGGCGGGAGATTCAGGTGCCGCGCGGTTTTACCGTTCTCGAAGCCAGCCGCTTCGCCGGCATCCCGCACGCATCGGTTTGCGGCGGCCGCGGCCGCTGCTCCACCTGCCGCATTCGAGTGGCCGGCCCGGCCTCGGCGCTGCCGGCGGCAAGCCCGGCGGAACAGCGACTGCTCGAACGCGTCGGCGTCGCCCCCAACGTGCGCCTGGCATGCCAGCTTCGGCCGATGGGGACTATCTCTGTGACCCCGCTATTGCCCGCTCACGCGCAGGCAAGCGACGGCTACGCCCAGCCGGCTTATCTGGCCGGTCAAGAGCGAACCATCGCCGTGCTCTTCGCCGACCTGCGATCTTTTACAGGGATCGCCGAGAGAAAGTTGCCCTACGATCTGGTTTTCCTCCTGAACGCCTATTTTGAAACGGTGGGGGAGGCGATCACCTCCTCTGGGGGCCTGGTCGATAAGTTCATCGGTGACGGGGTGATGGCGCTGTTCGGAGTTGATTCCAGACCGGAACGGGGCTGCCGCCAGGCGCTCGCGGCAGCGCAACGGATGATCGGGCAGGTCAACGCGTTGAGCCAAAACCTGGCGGAAGAACTGCCGGAGCCGCTCCGAATCGGCATCGGGATTCACTGCGGGCCGGTGGTGGTGGGACGGATGGGCTACGGCGAGACGGTCCATGTGACGGCCATCGGCGATACCGTGAACGTCGCCAGCCGCTTGCAGGATCTCACCAAGGAATTTGGCTGCCAGCTGGTCATCTCGGAAGAAGTCGCCCGGCAATCGGAACTCGACACCGCCGCCTTCCAGCGCCGCGAAATCATCCTGCGTAATCGAAACGAAGCGTTGAGTATTTTTGTCGTCGAGGACGTGCGGGGGATGTTCGAAAGGCGAAAGGATGAAGGATAAAGGCGGAAGGACGAAGGCGACCTACAGGCCCGCTTTACACAACTTTATCCTTTATCCCTTCGCTATCCTTTCTCTCGCCACCTGATCGACCCGCGCGAGGATTTCCGCTTCGCTCTTCGTCAGATCGATCGGCTCGCCGCAGGGCTGGGGGACGTCGATGCCGGTGGACCAGTAAACTTCCACCGAGTTGCCGTCGGGATCCTGGGCGTAGATGCTTACGGTGTTGCCGTGGCTGACCACGCGGCTGATGGTCACCTTGCGGTCCGTGAACACGCGATAGAATTCCTGGACATCGGCAAGGCTGGCGCAGTGAAAGGAGATCTGTTGCAGCAATTTGACATTGGCGTGGTCGCTCCGTCCGGGGACCAAAAGCAACTCGTGGTGCTCGGCCAGCCGGTCCTGGGCGGTCATGAAAACCGATCCGGTGGGACTCCGGTCGCTGACTTGAAGGCCGAGGATATCGCGATAGAAGGCCAGCGAGCGATCGATATCGCGGACATAAACACCTACGTGTCCCAGCGAAGTGACTTTCGGCATGCTCCCTCCTCGAATGGCTGGATTGTTAAATAGACGAAGTACGATTGTCAATGAAGGAGCAATTCGGGTAGTGGGTCAGTTGGCGAAAGGTCTCTCACTTTGTTCGCGATGACACCTCCGTTACTTTGCGGTCATTCCGAGCGGATGCGAGGAATCTTTCCCCACGGAACAATTCGAAACGAACTCGGAGTGAACCCC
>CAZILB010000112.1:2561-5759 GCA_964539925.1 uncultured Syntrophobacter sp.
CGCCGCTATGCAAATCCGCAGCGCCGTAAGTCCCAGGCGCCGGCCGCCGATGCCGTCGAGCCGCCGTCGCATGAAAACCACGAGCAAGGCAAAGTTCACCAGCGCCACCGACGAAGTCGAAAAAGCCAGGCCGACATGGCCGAAGGGGCCGACGAGCAGGGAATTCAACACATAGTTTACGATGATGGAGCCGAGGCTGATCAGCATCGGTGTGCGCGCGTCGTTGAGCGCGTAAAAAGCCGGCGAAAGGACTTTGACGGCGGCATAGCCGGCAAGGCCGACGGAATATGCAGCCAGAGCGTTGGCGGTTTGCACGGTGTCGAAGCCGGTGAACTTGCCGTGTTCGAAAATGAGCGAAACGATCGGCCGGCCCAAAACCGCGAGTCCGACCGCCGACGGAATGCAAAGGAGAAAAACCAACGTCAGAGCGTGGTCCAGCGTGCGGCGGAATTCGCCGTAATCGGCACCGCTCGTGCTGCGCGACAGCGCCGGGAGCACCGCTGTGGCGACGGCCACGCCGAAGACGCCGATGGGAAACTGCATGAAGCGAAACGCGTAGTTCAACCAGGACACCGGGCCGTTGACGACCGCGCCGCTAGCGGGGTCGATGATCGCCGAGGCGAAGTTGGTATTCACGAAAACATTGATCTGCACCGCGGCGGTGCCGATAATCGCCGGTCCCATAAGGCGAAGAATCTGGCGTACCCCGGGATCGGCGATGTCGAGCATGGGTCGATAACTGAAGCCGGCACTTCTGAGACTCGGCCACTGCACGGCAAACTGCAAAAAGCCGCCGACGAGGGTGCCGTAAGCCATGCCCGCGATCGGACTGAGTCCGAGAGCGGGGCCGATCAGAAATCCCAGAAACAGGCCGCCCAGGATCGACCCGATATTGAAAAACGCCGAGGCCAGGGCCGGCATGCCGAAGACTCCGAGCGAGTTTAAGATTCCCATGGCCTGGGCCGCCAGGGCGACGAGCAGCAAAAACGGAATCATGACGCGCGTCAACTCGATGGTCAGCGCCGCTTTGCCGGGAACGGCAAAGAACCCCGGCGCGAGCACCTGAACGATGGCCGGCGTGTAGATCCAGGCGAGGATCGAGATGGCGGCGATGCACAAGATGATCAAGGTCGCCACGCGATTGGAAAGCCGAATCGCCGCCTCTTTGCCTTTGCTCTGCAGGGTCTGGGTGAAAGTCGCGACAAAGGCCGAGGAGAGAGCGCCTTCGGCGAAGAGATCGCGCAGCAGATTGGGAATGCGAAAAGCGGCCAAAAACGCGTCATACTGCAGACCCGCGCCAAAAAAAATCGCGAAGACCTGATCGCGCACCAAACCAAGCACGCGGCTCGCCATCACGGCCAGACTAATGATGCCGGCGTTGCGGGCGACGCTGGCGCGGGCCTGTTGCGGGGTGTTCGCGTCCATATTTTGCGGGATGATTTCATCATCCGTAGCATGAAACCGATTCTCCGTCGATGCGGGCGGCGAGGAATCTCGGCCGCTCGAGCGGCGATTTTTAGCTGGTCAGCGCGCCTTGGCTTTGCTAGAAGAGACGCGAAGACAGGCCGTTTGCGAGACCGACAGGAGGACCTATGGATGTCACGGCTAAACTCGCCAGTTTCACCACCGAAGTAAAATTCGCCGGCATTCCCGCCGCCGCGCAGCAGACAGTAAAGACAGCGGTGCGCGATTGTCTCGGCGTAGCGCTCGCCGGCAGCCGCGAAGAGGACGCCAGGATTTGCGCCGAAATTGCGCGGCAGGAGAATGCCAAAGAGGAAACCAGCGTCATCGGCCAGGGATTTAAAACTTCGGCGTTGCAGGCCGCCTTCGCCAACGGCACGGCGGCCCATGCGCTCGACTTCGATCACAGTTTTACACTGATGGGCCAGCCCACGTCGCCGATCATTCCCGCGGTCTTCGCTCTGGGCGAGGCTCTCGGCGCAAGCGGGCGCCAGGCGATCGAAGCCTACGCGGCGGGCTACGAGGTGACGGCCAAGCTGGTGCATTCGCTCCGCGACAGCGTCCACGACGGCTGGCACGGGCCGAGCATGGTGGGTCTCTTCGGCGCCGCCGCAGCCTGCGCCAAACTGTTGGGGTTGAGCGCGCCGCAGACCGAGATGGCGCTCGGCATCGCGGCATCCATGGCCGGCGGCGTCGTGGCCAACTTCGGCACCATGACCAAGCCGCTGCACGCCGGACTCGGCGCACGGAACGGCGTGCTCGCAGCCAAGCTCGCGCAAAGGGGCTATACCGCCAACGCCAGGGCGATCGAGGGCGGCAAGGGTTTTTACCAGGTGTTTCATCCCGATACGGCGGTTCACGACGGGCCGATCGAGGAGCTTGGGCGATCCTGGTCGCTGCTCAACGACGGTATTCGCATCAAGCCCTATCCCTGCGGCGGTCTTACGCACCAGGTGATCGACGCGGTGCTGGACTTCAGAGCGAAGCAGGGTCTCAAACCGGAGATGATCGAAGGCATCGAAGTGGACGTGGTCAAGCACACTTTCGAGAGAATCGTCTTCCGGGTGCCGCAGACCGGCATCCAGGGAAAATTCTGCATGCCCTATCTGGTCGCGCGCGCTGTGATCGACGGCAAAATCGGGTTGGACGTTTTCACCGACACGGCGGTTCGGGACGCGAACATTTTGCAGTTCGCCGAGCGCGTGCAGATGAAGCTCGATCCCGATCTTAAAAAGACCGATGCGGCGGGCCGGCCTTGCCGCGTGACGATTCGTCTCAAGGACGGTCGAACTTTGTCGCGCGAGGCGCAGCACGCCCGAGGCGGCCCGGAGCTGCCGCTGACCGAAGAGGAGCTCAGAGCCAAGTTTATGGAATGCGCGGTGCAGGCGATAGACCGGGATGCAGCGGAGAAATCCTTGACCGACATCGAGCGTTTGGAAACGCTCTCGGATATACGCCCGCTATGCTCGATTCTTCGCGGTTGATATCGCGAAATTTTGCTCCGATTCCTTCCAACATGTGCGGCCGATTTGCCTCCGCAGCGGAATTGACGTTATATCTCGTGGTACTTTCACGGAGCGACGATAACAGTCTCGGAGGATTCTTTTAATGGCGGTTCGAAAAGGGGCGGATTATATCAACGCGCTGCGCGACGGCCGCGAGGTGTGGCATGCGGGGCGGCGCATCGCCGACGTGACCGCCCATCCGGGCTTCAGCGGCACCATCAAGACGCTGGCC
>CAZILB010000112.1:5859-9752 GCA_964539925.1 uncultured Syntrophobacter sp.
CAGGCAGCTCTAGGAAAAGACCGCGGCGTTTCGCCGTGCGCAATTCGGCGATCCACGGACGGGGCGTATTCGCCCTGGCCCGCATCCCCAAGAAAACCCGTATTATTGAGTACAAGGGCGAGTTGATCAGCGATGCGGAGGCCGATCGGCGTTATAGCAGACGGCATGCCAACTCGCCCCACACTATGCTTTTCTCGGTGGACGACGGCCTGGTGATCGACGCCACGCGACGCGGTAATTCGGCGCGTTGGATCAATCATTCCTGCCAGCCCAATTGCGAGATCGCAGACCAGGGCCACCGTATATTTATCGAAGCGCGCCGCGATATTCGTTCCGGCGAAGAGCTTACCTACGACTACAACCTGCAGATCGGCGAACGGCATACCAAAGCTGCCAAGCGCGAGCACGCCTGCTTTTGCGGCGCGCGACGCTGCCGCGGCACCATGCTCGGCGAAGACGAGTAGCCTCCCTTTCTTGTTTTTATTTGAGTTCCTGTAAGTTTTTGCGTTATATGTATATCCATATTAGCTAATTGGAACTAGTATAGTTTCATTGGATTTTACTTACATTACTCGTTTCAGGTCCGGTCTCGGGCAATGAGGTGGCGCTATGGCCTGGCAACCCAAAGGAAATTGTTATGCCTTTTGCGAGAGTTCGATACTGGCCCACGCTCCCCAAACATCCGGTGTCTTTGGCTTGTACAACTCGGAGTATCAGCTTTACATCGGTGAGTCTGCGAATGTCCGCGCTGCGCTGCTGCAGCATCTGAGCGAGATCGAACGGCAGCCTTCACGCTTTCAACCGACAGACTTTGCATTCGAAGCCTGCGCCCCGGAACGGCGCGTGGATGCGGCGCGCCGGCTAGTGGAGGAATATCAGCCGCTGCGCCAGGCCGAGTGGCCGCCTACGGACCTCTGGGAATTCGCCCTGGATGGGAAGGGACCGCTAGACTATGAATTTGGTTCCGCCGCGGAGCAGCAATGGCGCGGCGATATGCCGGCGAGTGCGGCAAGCGAAATTGCCTGCGAGACAGACAGGCGCTTTTATTTCGCTCAAGGCCAGTTCGCGGTGCTGGTCGCCATGTTTGCTCTCAGTCTCGGGGTAATCTTTTTTCTCGGGATTCTCACCGGGGAAAGCCTTCATAGAAAGGCCACGGCCGGCTACAAGTCGCCCCTGGTGAGCTTTACCGCGGGACCGCGATTGCCCGAACCCGCCGCCACGCGGTCCGCCGTCGTCGAGCCGGTTCCGCTGCGCGATGCAGCCCTACAGGGCGCAGAAGCGGTTTCCGAAACGGCGGTCAAGCCTGTGGTGAAAACGGACAATTCCCAGGGTGACGGCGTCAACGGCGCATTGCCGGCAGGGCCTAAGTACGCGGTTTCCGCCCGGCTCACGCCGACCGTTAAGGCGAACCGCGATGCACCACCGGCCGTCGATGCCGAATTCCATGCTGCCGATGGCGTCACGCCGAATCGGGAAAGGGGGGCCTCATGGACGGTGCAGCTTGCGGCGAACCGGGAGAAAGCACTGACTGAAAAACAAGTCGTCGAGCTGAAAGCCGGGGGCTATGAGGCTTACATCGTCGAGACCGAACGCGAGGGCCAGACCTGGTACCGCCTTCGCGCCGGCCGTTTCGCGACGCGGGCGGAAGCCGATGCCCTGCGCGAAGTGTTGCAGGCCCGGGAGGGCTACCGCACCCCCTTTATCACGAGGGAATAAACTTTCGCATCCCCCCAACCAGTCGCGGCGATTAAAACGTCTTACTGCCCTCAGGCGCTTCGATCTCAAAGACCTTTGCGACCAATCCGATCGCGATGTAATGGCCCAGGAGTCCGACCGCTTCGATGAGCTTGTCGCGGCCAAGCTGGGCGGCGGCGCGGGCGAACTGATCATCCGTCAAGTTCTGATCGCGCAGGAGAGCGCGGGTCAATTCGACCAGAAGTTTCTCTCGACCGGTAAATTGTTCGAGCGGCGCTTTGGCGCGGAGCGCTTCGATGACTTCCGCACGAATGCCCGCCTTGTGCGCGCGGATTTCGTGGCGGGTCCAGGGATAGTGCGCTTCCAGCTCGCGCGCCGCCGCGAGAATGATGATCTCGCGGTCGGCGTCGGGCAGTCCGGAATGCAAGCGGAAGTAATCTTCGGTGGCGGCCATATGGCCGGCGAGGGGCGGCACATGGAGCAAAATGGAGTAGGGACCGCCCCCGCCGGTGCGGGCGACGTGAATATGATCCCAAATCTTTTGATGATCGGGCGACAGCTCTTCGCGTTGGGCGCGCGGAATCCGACTCATGGCTTCCTCCTCAACTCGGTTGCATTGAAAGTGTCATCAGTTTGAGCGCGGCGCGGCCGGCGATACCGTAGGGGTTGCCGAGCGTCTCCTGCATCTCGAAGTGATTGAGGCCTTCGCCGACGATCAGTTCCACCGGCTTGCCGGCGGCGTTGACAGCGGCGGCAAACTCGCGGCTCTGGCGCTGGAATTCCGGCGTTTCCTGGGTCCCGTAAGCGACGATGAGCGGTGCGTTTAATTTGTCCAAATGGCGCTGAGAGCTCAGCGCCTGCTCTATGTCGTCGGTAAATCTCACATACTCGCTGCGCTTGGACAGCCGAACCGGTTTCAAATCGTACATGCCGCTGATCAGCAGTCCGCCCTTGATCATGTCTGCCGGGAGACCAAAATCTTTCTGCCAGTCGGTGACGAGCGCACAGCCGGCGAGATGGGCGCCGGAAGAGTGGCCGGTTATGTAGACGCGTTCGGCGTCGCCGCCGAAACGCGCCGCGTTTAGGTAAACCCATGCCAGAGCGCTGCGGACCTGCCCAATCATCGGCATCAAGTCGCCGGCGGTTTCGGTGACCTGCACGAAATCGACGACGACAAAATGGGCGCCCGCATTGACGAAGACTTCGGCTGGAAAAGCGAAATCTTTCGCTTGACCGTTGCGCCAGGCGCCGCCGTGGATGTAGACGTTTACCGGCGCGTTGGGCCGTGAGGTCTTGTAAATATCAAGTTTCTCGATCTCCGTCGGGCCGTAGGCGACCCGCCAGGGCTCGCCGAGCCGCTCCAGGACCGCCTCACTCGCGCGCGCGCGGCGGCGGGCGACCAGCTGTTGATTGGGCGCGTAGACGCTCTGATCGTAGGCGTCGTCAAGCGCCTTCTGGTCCATATCGAGCCAGACCGGCGGTCCCTTGGCGCGCGCGCTCGACGGATTTATCGGCTGATTCAAACTGATGTTCGCGGCCACGATTGCTCCCAATCTGGTTCGTTTAAAATTCCAAGATTCAAAATCAAAGTTCGAGTGTCGCGCCTGCCATTGAAGTTCTAAATAGAGCTAATGGCTGGCTTGGGTCAAGAGAAAACGCTGGATGTTTTTCACCTGAAGACCGACAACGCCTGAGCCGCGCCAAAAAAAGATAGGGCAAGGGTCTGCCGCGCAAGCAAGAGAGCGCGCGCTGCGGGAAAAAATCATTCCGGATCGGCTGACCGCTCGGCCGCGGCCGCGCCAAATTTCATTACCAGCGGAGAATCGCTATAGGATTGATTGCTTTCGGTTGTTGCTGTTTAGCGGCGTCGGCCTTGCGGGCCCGTTCTTCGGGAGTGGCGTCCTTGTGCGCGGCGGCGGCGAGCTCTTGAACGTAGCGATCAAAGTCCTGCTGTACCGGCGAGGGCATCGCTTCCAGCTCGACGCGCAAACGAGGTTCTTCGCGCTCGGGACCGCTCGACTCGAACGCCGAAACCGGAACCGACTTGAGGACAAAAACACAGGCAAATGCAAGCAAGCCGTATTTCATGGTTTTTCCCTCCTGTGCCATCAACGGAGCAAAGCGCGGGCCAGGCGGAAGTCCCTGAAATTACAAGATTCTGGGATCTCCGGAAGGGCAACAAGCAGCGAAATTCCTGC
>CAZILB010000112.1:9852-13002 GCA_964539925.1 uncultured Syntrophobacter sp.
ATCTTCATCAGTATAAGGCCTTCTGATTGAGGACATACCAAAGGTTGAAGGCCTCTGTCAGTCTCTCTCCTTGCGAACCGATTCTAAAGGAAAACCCGATCAGCGAGTGGTTAGCAGTTCAGCCTTCCCATGCTCGGCTCCCGTTAGCAGTTCATTTCTCAGGGTCAAAGACAATAACATTCTCTATAGGAGGAGAACATGGGTAGCAAATTATATGTCGGCGGCTTGCCGTATTCGGTAACGGGCGACCGGCTGCAGGAAATCTTTTCGGAGCACGGCACCGTGGAATCGGCCAGCGTGATTTCCGACAAATTCACCGGGCAATCGCGGGGCTTCGGCTTCGTCGAGATGAGCTCGGGGAGCGAGGCCCAAAAGGCCATCGACAGCCTGAACGGCACGCAGTTGGAAGGCCGCAAGCTGACCGTCAACGAAGCCAAGCCAATGGCGAAGCGCGACAACTTCGGCGGCGGCGGCGGTGGCGGCCGCGGCGGCAACCGCGACGGCGGCGGACGCAACCGCTGGTAGTTTTTTAAATAACGAATAAACTGCAGAAAGGGCAACCCGACGGGTTGCCCTTTTTTTTGACTCAAGCGATTTTGCCGAGAATCGTCTAACCAATGATGGCTATGGAAAGTTTCTTTGCCACCTGTCCGCGCGGTCTGGAGTTGCTTCTGGCCGATGACGTGCGGCAACTCAAAGCTGAGAAGGTGCATGCTGTCGGTGGCGGCGTTCAGTTCACCGGCGATTTTTATCTCTGTTACCGGGTCAACCTTGAAAGCCGTATTGCCAGCCGAGTCCTTTGGCAGGTCGCGAGCGGCAGTTATCAAAACGAAGAAGATTTATACCGCGCCGCTGTCGGCCTGCCGTGGACGGATTGGTTCGACCCGGCGCGCACCATCCGGGTCGATGTCTCGGCGACCCGGAGTCCGGTGACCAGCCTCAATTTCGTCACCCTCAAAATCAAAGACGCGGTTTGCGACAAGATCCGCCGGCTCTCGGGCCGGCGCCCGAGCGTCGACACGCGCGCGCCCGACGTATCGATTCAGGCCCATCTCACAGAACGGGATTTCAGCCTTTACCTCGATACGACGGGCGAGCCGCTGTTCAAGCGTGGCCGGCGCCTGGCGACGGGTGAAGCGCCGCTGCGTGAAAACCTCGCCGCTGGTCTGCTGCGGCTTGCCGGCTGGGTGCCCGGAGTTCCTCTGCTTGATCCCATGTGTGGCAGCGCGACGATCCTTTTGGAAGCGGCCTGCATCGCCCTCGATATCGCCCCCGGACTGGGGCGCCGTTTCGCCTTCGAGAAGCTTAAAAATTTCGATCCGCGCCGCTGGCGCGAAATGCTGCAGCAAAGCGCGGCCCGGCAAAAACCGAAAGGGCCGTTGCCAATCTACGGCAGCGATATTTCCGGTGCCGTGCTAAAAGCCGCCCGCGCTAATTTGATCTCCGCCGGTATAGACAAAGGCGTCAGCCTCAAACGCGCCGACGTGCTTGAAATTGCTGCGCCGGCAAAGGAGGGCATCCTTGTCACCAACCCGCCCTATGGCGTGCGCCTCGGCGAGCAGCAGCAGCTGGCGGAGTTTTACCCCAGGCTCGGCGATGTCTTGAAAAAACAGTTCAGCGGCTGGCGCGCCTACCTGCTCAGCGCGGATATGCGGCTGCCCAAACTCATCCGCCTGGCCGCCTCCAGACGCATCCCGCTTTACAACGGCGCTCTCGAATGCCGCCTGTTCGAGTACAAAATGGTCGAAGGCGGAATGCGCAAGCAAAAGGGGGAAACTGCCGACTCCGGTCGTTGAGCGGAACACGAAGATGCTGTAATGCTTCGTGCTTGAACCCTTGAACTTTTGAACCTTGAACCTTTGAACGGGAGATTCTTATTAATTAAATGATCGTCCCGTCGGGAATGGTGGCGTTCTTGATGATGACGACGATGCCGCCCCGGATGACGAAGCCGAGATCTTCGCGGCTGCCCTCCATGACGCCGTCGGTATTGACGATCTGAACATTGCGGCCGATGCGCGTGTTTTTATCGACGATCGCCCTTTGAACCGTCGTGTTTGCACCGACGCCCAGGGGAACTTTTCCGCTTTGCAAGCTCTGCAAGCGTTCGGCGGGCGATTCGTAGTAGTCGGCGCCCATCAACAGCGCGTTGTCGATCATGCACCCGGTCTCGATGCGCGAGCGGATGCCGATCACGGACCGCCTGACCGTGCATTCCTTGAGAATGCATCCCTCGCCGACCATCGATTCGGTGACCCGGCTGTCGAGCAGCTTTGTCGGCGGCAGGTAGCGCGAGCGGGTGTAGATCGGCGCTTTTTCGTCATAAAAGCTGAAGGGCGGATCGGGCTGGTAGGTGAGCGCCAGATTGGCGTGGTAAAAAGACTCGATGGTGCCGATATCTTCCCAGTAATCTTTGAAGAGATAGGCCTGAACGTTGCGGTCTTTCGCCGAAGCCGGCAGGACTTCCTTGCCGAAATCGGTTTGATGGGGAGTTAGGTTCAATAAATCGTGAAGCACCTTTTTCTCGAAGACGTAGATTCCCATGGAGGCGATATAAGGCAATTCTCTCGCTTGGGTTGCCGATAGGCCGAGCACGGTGGTATCCACCTGCATGGCCTTGAGCGCGTCGCCTTTGGGCTTTTCGCTAAACGACAAAACGCGGCCGGTTTGGTCGATTTTCATCAGGCCGAAATCGGAGGCCCGGCTCTCCTCGACCGGCACCACCGAGATCGTAACTTCGGCTTTCGATTCGCGATGACGATGAATGAAATCGGCGTAATTCATCCGATAGAGGTGATCGCCGGAGAGAATCAGGTACTGATCCACGTCCCATTCGGCGAACAGCCAGAGGTACTTGCGCACGGCGTCGGCCGTGCCTTCGAACCAGCTCGGGCTTTCCTGCGTTTGCTGCGCCGCCAGCACCTCGACGAATCCCTGCGAGAAACCCGCGCTGGCCACGGCGTAGGTGCGCCCTATATGGCGGTTGAGCGAGGCCGAGTTGAATTGCGTCAGAACGTAGATCCGCTGGATCTCCGAATTGATGCAGTTGCTGATGGGAATGTCGATCAAGCGATACTTGGCGCCCAGAGGCACCGCGGGCTTTGCCCGCAGCTTGGTCAAAGGATAAAGCCGGGTCCCGGCGCCCCCGCC
>CAZILB010000113.1:0-12678 GCA_964539925.1 uncultured Syntrophobacter sp.
ACACCTCGGAGCGGCGATTATTGATGGAACGACGCCATTTGCTTATCATCGGCGCCCCGCGGTCGGGCACAACGCTGCTTGCCACCATGATCAGCCGGCACACCGAGATCGGTGTTTTAAACGAGGATAATGCACGGGCCATGCGGCGTTTGCTCGGCAAGGCGGTTGTCGGCAACAAGCTTTGCATCCCCAATCAGATAGAAATGAAGAAGCGCCATCCGCTGCATCTTCAACTTTGGAAAAAATTAGGTTTGACCCGAGAGTATCAAAAATCCGATTTCTCGATTGAGGAATATCTGGCGCTGCCGAATATCCGGCTCATTGCAATCATCCGGGACGGCAATGACGCCATTTCATCCGGTATGCGCCGCGGCCACAAGAGTTTTGGCGGAGCCGCTTATCGATGGTGCCGCGCTGTAGAGATCATCCACGACCTAAAGGCCCGCTATCCCGACCTGGTATGGGTCGTATCATTCGAAAGTTTGGTCTTGCATCCTAGAGAAAACATGGAGCGAGTGGCCGCTTTTCTCAACGTCAACTATCAGGAGCGAATGCTGGAAGGGCCGCTCTACAATCCCCGCTACCCTGAAAGCGGCATGAACGAGGAAAAGGTCAATCGCTCAGATAAAGAACACATCGACTTTAGAATCGCCGAGCGTTTTCCGGCTGCGGCGCGTCGGTACCAGGAGCTTCTGGCGTTTTGCGAGCCCGTTGCCGAAGCGAATACGCCCCGCGTGCGGCGTGCGTAACACCGCCGGCCATCTTCGTGTCTATTCTACGATCGAGCTCGAAGAACCCGGCGCCCCTGAGCGAATAAGGAGTTAAAGTTTTGGTTTTATTATGATGGGAAGTTTGCGTAATTTAACAGGCATGAACGTTGCGAATCGGTCGGCTAATGATGCCACCATTTCGGCGATCGTAGTGTGCTTCAACGAGGAGGATCGCATAGAAGGGTGTCTCGAAAGCTTGCGCTGGTGTGATGAGATCGTCGTCGTGGATTCTTTCAGTACCGACCGCACGCCGGATATTTGCCGGCGCTATACGGATCGCTTTATCCAGCGGGCTTGGGCGGGCTACCGCGATCAAAAGGCATTTGCCCATTCCCAGGCGACCCAGGAGTGGGTATTGCTGGTGGATTCCGACGAACGGGTGACGCCGGCGCTCCGCGACGAGATACAGACGGCCTTGGCCCGCGACGGCGGCGTCTATGCCGGCTATGCGGTCCCGCGGCTGGTTCATTATCTCGCCCGTTGGTGGCGGCGCGGCGGATGGTATCCGGACTACGATGTGCGATTGTTCAAGCGCGAGCGAGCGACCTGGGGCGGTTCCGATCCCCACGAAAAGATTTTCGTGGACGGCAAAGTCCGACGCCTGGAAAATCCCTTGTATCATTTTTCCTATCGCAATATCGACGATCATATCCAGCGCATCAATCGATTTACTTCGATTTCATCGCGAGAACTGCGCAAGGAGGGCGGACGATGGCGTCTGAGCGACGCCGTGCTGCGCCCGCCGGCGAGGTTTTTCCGTTCCTACGTGTTGCAGCGCGGTTTCATGGAGGGCTTCGCCGGTTTATACGTCGCGGTGACTGCCGCGGTTTACGTTTTTTTGAAGTATGCTAAGCTCTGGGAGCTTGAATTAGAGGAGCGTAAGAACATTGAGCGGAAGCGCTGAGCGCCGCCCGTTGAAGATATTGCATATCGATCCGGAGAGGAATTGGGGAGGGGGAGAGGCTCAAGTCATAGGTTTGCTTACCTATCTCGCCGCCAAAGGACATCGAAACCGCCTTCTCGCCGATCCCGGCGGTTCCCTCTTTGCTAGGTCTCAGGGGCTGGACATCGAGCGTGTCCCGTTCATTCTTCGTAACGATTTCGACCTGCGTCGAGTGCCCGAGCTGCGCCGGCAGATCGCACGGGAAAAATACCATGTGGTGCATTTTCATACCAAGCGCGCCCATGCTCTGTCGCTGTGGCTGCCGAGGGGCCAAGGCTGTCCCAAATACGTGGTGACGCGGAGGATGGATTATCCGGAGAAAAGCAATTGGTATACCCGTCGCTTGTACAACCGGCGAGTCGACGGCGTGGTGGCGATATCCCAAGCGATTTTGGATATTTTGATCGGCGCGGGTGTCGACCGGCAGAAAATCCGTTTAATTCATAGCGGAATTGACCCCGTTTCTCTCTGCGCTTTGCCAGCGCGGCCTGTAAGCCGCGACCGTGCTTACGTTCTCGGCTGTTTAGGGGGGCTCGACCCAAGGAAAGGGCAGAGCGAATTGCTGAGCGCGCTGGCAATTCTCAAAGCTCGGAAGTTTAAGTTTGCTTGTGTGATCGGCGGCAGTGGCCCGTTGCGGGCCGATCTCGAGAAGCAGGCCGCCGATCAGGGACTGCGCGACAGCGTCGAGTTTCTCGGGTTTGTCGCGGACGTCCCCGGGTTTTTCGCGGCCATCGATATTTTCGTTATGCCGTCGCGTTTCGAAGGCCTCGGGGTCGCCGTGCTCGAAGCGATGGCGGCGGGAAAGGCCGTCGTCGCCAGTCGGGTGGGCGGCCTGACAGAGTCGGTCGTCGATGGTGAAACGGGCCTGCTAGTCCCGAAGGGGGACGTTACCGCGCTTGCCGAAGCCATCGCCGTTCTGCTTCAAGAGCCGGCGCGCGCAAACGAAATGGGCCGGCAAGGCCGCGCGCGCGTTCTCGAGTATTTTACTTTGGAACAGATGGCGCAGAAGAATGAGGCATTCTATTACCAGATGCTTGGCGCCGATGAGCCTCGCCATTCGTGCGGTTGATTAGCTCTTATGGGTCATCTTCTTGAAATTCTACAGAACTTTCGTCGCGCCCGTCTCTTGGTCGTGGGCGACCTTATGCTCGACCGGTTTATCTGGGGCGAAGTCGAGCGGTTGTCGCCCGAGGCTCCGGTGCCGGTGCTTCGCGTGGTGGCGGAAAATTTTCGTCTTGGCGGGGCTGCCAACGTCGTTCACAATATCTGCTCCCTGGGTGGCCGGGCCAGCGCCTGCGGCATCGTCGGCGACGACGATGCCGGCAAGCGGCTTGTCGCGGCTCTGCGCAAAGTGGGCGCCTCGACCGCGGGCGTCATTACGGACCGGCATTTTCAGACCATTCAAAAGAGCCGGATCATCGCGAGCCCGCATCATCAACAGATTGTGCGCCTGGACCGCGAGGGCCGAAGCGCCGTGTGCGCGGCGACGTTAAAAAAAACGCGGGAGTTTATGCGCGCTCGAACCGCGGGTTACGACGGCGTGATCGTCTCGGACTACGGCAAAGGCCTGGTGCATCCGGAACTGCTCCACTGGATCGCCCAGGAGAGCAAAAAAAAACTCCTTTGCGTGGTCGACCCGAAAAAGGAGAATTATGAGCACTATCGATTCCCAACTTTGATAACCCCGAATAAGGCGGAAGCGAGCGAGGCTTCCGGCCTGGCGATCGTGGACGAACAGTCCTTATCGCAGGCGGGGGAGAGACTCCTGCGCAAGTGGCGCGCCAAGGCGGTGCTGATCACCCGCGGTGTGGAGGGCGCGAGTCTGTTTCGTCCGCGGCGACCGGTCAAGCACTTCCCCACCGAGCCGCGCGATGTTTTCGAAGTTACCGGCGCAGGGGATACGGTGGTCGCCGCGTGCGCGCTCGCCCTCGTGTGCGGGGCCAGCTTCGAGGAGGCTGCGGTGATCGCCAATGCCGCGGCGAGTTTTGTCGGCAGGGAGGTCGGCACGGTGGCCGTCCCGTGGACTAAGCTCACGGAAGCGCTACAGGAAAAGATATGAAAAGTATGACCGGTTATGGGGAGGCGGCACAGAATACCCGGGTGGCCAGAGTGTCGGTGCAGATTCGCAGCCTGAACCACCGCCACTTGGATTTACAGTTGAGGGTGCCGCGCGAGTATTTGGCTTTCGAGGAGGAAATTCGTAAGCGAATTCGCGAGAAAATTTCCCGCGGCAGGATCGATCTGTTCGTCAATCGCTCCGCCGCCAAGGGCCAGGCGCGCAGGCTCGAGATGGATGCGTCTCTGGTCGGGCAATACATCGCCGGGGTAACGCAGCTCAAGAAAAGATTCAAATTAGCCGGCGAGGTCGATGTTTCCCTGCTCGCCGATATTCCCGACCTCGTTCATGTGCGCGAGGTTGAAATTGACGCCGCCCAGGAGCGGGTCGCCGTCCTGAGAGCCCTTGCCGGAGCGCTCAAGAAGCTCGATCAAGCACGCGAGCGGGAGGGCGCCCATTTGCGCGCCGATATGGAAGAACAGATCGATTATTTGAAGCGTATTGCCGGCGAACTGGAAGCGCGCGCGGCGGAGAACGGCGGGCGCATGCAAAAGGGAGCCGGCCAACAGGAAGGGCAAAGCCTCCCGGCGGCGGACAAAGCCGCGGAACTCGGCGGGATGATGCTCAAGGGCGACGTCAACGAAGAGTTGGTTCGCTTGAAGACCCATATTTCGTCGTTGGCCCGAGTTGTTCGCGAGCGGGGGCCGGTGGGGAAAAAAATCGATTTTGTGCTCCAGGAGGTCAATCGCGAGCTGAACACCATCAGCTCAAAGGTTCCCCAGCTGGCGGTGGTGCAGCTGGTTCTGCAGGGCAAGGAGCGAGCGGAAAAGATTCGGGAGCAAACTCAGAACATCGAATGACCCATCGACCCACTGCCGTGGCCCGGCGCGAGGGCATTATTTTTATTTTGTCAGCCCCTTCGGGGGCCGGCAAGACAACGCTTTACCACGAGTTGCGCAAGCGCTATCCCGAGATCAAGCTCTCGGTGTCGTGCACCACCCGCAAGCGGCGCGCCAGCGAGGCCGATGGCTGGGACTACCGCTTTATCAGCGGACGACAGTTCGCGGCGATGAAGGCGCGCGGCGAATTCGCCGAGTGGGCCAGGGTGCACGGCAATCTCTACGGTACGCCGCGCCGTCCCCTGGACCGCAGCCTTGGCACCGGACGGGATATTTTCTTGGACATCGACGTTCAGGGTGCGCGCAAGATCAAACGGCGCTATCCCCAAGCGGTGTCGATTTTCCTGCTGCCGCCGTCGCTGCCGGAATTGCGCCGTCGTCTGGCGGCCCGCGGCACCGACGATCCCCAAGTGATCCGCCGCCGGCTTGCCAATGCCCAAGGTGAAATGCGGCGAATAATTGAGTATGATTACTTTGTGGTCAATCGGGAGGTGCGCGAAGCCGTACGGACTCTCAGAGGAATCGTCGAAGCCGAGCGGGCCAGGGTTTCACGGGTAACCCGCTGGCGGATTTCGCCGTTAAGCGTCCGGCGCGGCCGAGGCAGTCATGAGTAAAGACACAAAAATTACCGATCTGACTGAAAAAGTCCAGTCCTATTATCCCGCGGCCAATGTCGAGGTGATCCGCAAAGCCTACGATTTTTCGGCCAGGGTGCACCACGGTCAAAAGCGCTTGTCGGGGGAGCCTTACTTCATTCATCCGCTCGCGGTGGCGTCTGTGATCGCCGATTTGAAGCTCGACGTGCCGAGCGTCGTGGCGGGTTTGCTGCACGATACCGTTGAGGACACGCTCACGAGTCTGGACGAGATCAAAAGCCAGTTCGGCCGCGAAGTGGCGTCTCTCGTCGACGGCGTCACCAAGTTGGGCCGCGCCAATTTTAGCAGCCAGGAGGAAAAGCAGGCGGAGAATTTTCGCAAAATGATTCTGGCGATGGGCAAGGACGTGCGAGTGATTCTGATCAAGCTCGCCGACCGCGTGCACAATATGCGCACCCTCGATCACATGCCGCTGGAAAAGCAGATTCTAACCGCCCAGGAAACTTTGGACATCTACGCCCCGCTGGCGCACCGGCTCGGCATCGCCTGGATCAAGACGGAGCTGGAGGATCTATCTCTCAAGCACCTCCATCCCGAGATTTATTATCAGCTCAAGCGCAACGTCGCCAAGAAAAAGAGCGATCGGGAGAAATATATCGAGGAAGTCATCTCGATCATCAGCAAAAAACTCGAGTCTGAGGGCATCGAGTCGGAGATGAGCGGCCGGCCGAAGCACTTCTACAGCATTTACCAGAAAATGGAGAGCCAAAATCTCCAATACGACCAGATATACGATCTGGTTGCGTTTCGCATCCTCGTGGACACCCAACGCGAATGCTACGAGACCCTGGGCGTCGTTCACTCCCAGTGGCGCCCCGTGCCGGGACGTTTTAAAGACTACATCGCTCTGCCGAAACAGAATATGTATCAGGCGCTCCACACCAGCGTCATCGGCCCTTATGGCGAACGCATCGAAATTCAGATCCGCACTCACGAGATGCACCGGGTGGCCGAGGAAGGGATCGCGGCCCACTGGCGTTACAAAGAAGGCGCGGATTTTCAGGTGAGCGACATCCAGCGCTTCACCTGGTTGCGCCAATTGCTCGAATGGCAGGAGAGTATGCAGGACCCGCAGGAATTTCTCCACGACCTGAAGGAGGACCTGTTCTCTACGGGAATGTATGTATTCACGCCGAAGGGGGATCTTTTAAGTTTTCCAAAGGGTGCCACGGTGATCGATTTTGCCTACCGGATTCACTCGGAAGTGGGCCATCACTGTTCCGGCGCGCGGGTGAATGGACAGCTGGTGTCGCTGAAATACATTTTGCGCAGCGGCGACACGGTGGAGATCATCACGACTCAGCAACAGACGCCCTCCCGGGATTGGCTCAAGTGGATCAAGACGCCGCGGGCCAAGTCCAAGATCCGCAACTGGCTCAAGTCGCAGCAGCGTGAGCGCAGCGTCGTATTGGGCCGGGAGATTCTGGAGGGCGATTTACACCGCTATCAGCTCGATTTTCAGGCGCTGCGCGAGGGCGGCAAATTCGAAGGGGTGATCAAGGAGCTGGGAATGAAAGACGAGGAAACCCTGTTGTCGGCGCTCGGCTACGGCCGAATTACCACGCGCCAGGTACTCGTCAAACTGGTCCCGCCGGACAAGCTCGACAGCGGCGTCAAAAAGGCCGATGGCGCGCTGAAAAATCTCTTTCGGCTGGTGTCGACGGAGAAGCGCGGCTTGGGCATCCGTGTGAAGGGCGTCGACGACGTTTTGGTCCGATTCGCGCTTTGTTGCCACCCGCTGCCGGGCGAGCGGATCATCGGGTTTATCACACGCGGCCGCGGGGTGACAGTGCACACGGTCGGCTGCCTGACCGTGATGGAAAGCGATCCGCACAGAAAAATTGAAGTGAGCTGGGAAGACAACCTGCAAGCGCCCCGGCCGGTCAAAATCGAGGTCACCTGCGTCGATCGACCCGGGCTGTTGGCTTCGATCAGTTCGGCGATCACCAGCGCTGACGCCAATATTACTCGCGCTCAGGTGCGGACTTTTTCCAGCCAGCGTGCCGTCAATACGTTCGAGGTGATGATCAACAACTCGGAGCATTTGCACCGAGTGCTGCAGAACATTTCAAAGGTCAAGGGCGTTTACAAAGCGGTTCGCGCCCGCGGGCGCGCCGGCGGCAAATTGGAGATGGATCAGGTGCGCGCCGAAGAGCTGCACTGAGCCTGTCCGCATTTTGATCTAGGCGACTTTCTCGACTCGTCCGGAATGGATGCAGTCGGTGCAAACCAGGGCGCGCTTGACTTGGCCGGCAAACTTGCCTTTCACGCGCTTCAAATTGGGCTGCCAGGTTCGTTTGGTTTTATTGTTAGCGTGACTGACGTTATGGCCGACCGATCGGCCTTTGCCGCAAAGGGTACACACTCTCGCCATTTGAGTTTTTTATCCTTTCAATAATCTCCGTGGTTGAAATGCCTTTGATGTAAGGAATGACCGCGACGCGGCCGCCGTCGCGCTCGACGATGTCTGCGCCGACAACGCGGCCCGGTCCCCAGTCGCCGCCCTTAACCAGCACGTGCGGCTTGATCGCCGCGATCAGCGTTCGCGGGTCAGGTTCGTCGAACAAGGCGACGTAGTCTACCATCTCCATGGCGGCGATCAACTCAAGGCGGTCGGTTTCCCCGAGGATAGGGCGCGAGGGGCCTTTAATTTCGCTGACCGAGCGATCGCTATTCAAGGCCACAATCAAAATATCGCCCCGGGCTTTTGCTTCCCGCAATAGATGCACATGGCCACGATGCAAGAGATCGAAGCAGCCGTTGGTGAACACCACGACCTTGCCGGCGCGGCGCGCTTCCGACGCCATGGACACGAGCTCGCCGAGGTTCTTGAGTTTGCCGGTCACGCTCATTGGCGTAGCATGATAAGCTACTGTTTTCAATTGCGATTCGATCTGAAGTGCAGCCGCCGGCAAGCTTGACCGCAGGATCAAATTCCGCTAAGGTCACAGCTACTATCAACTCACTTGACCCGCTTTGTTTCCAACCGAACCAGGAGGAACTCATGGAATATCAGGATCTGCGAGACTGGATCCAAATCGCCGAAGAGATGGGCGAACTTAAAACGCTGAAAGGGTGCGACTGGAATCTCGAAATCGGCGCGATCACCGAGATCGCCGCCCATAAAGAGGACGGGCCGGCGGTACTATTCGAAGACATCAAGGATTATCCCAAGGGCTATCGAGTCCTTTCCAACTCTCTGTCCTCGCGCAAGCGGCTGGCGCTGACCCTGGGGCTTCCTTCCGGCGAAACCAAGATGGATTTCGTCAAAATTTGGAAAGACAATTACAAAAGCATCAAGCCCGTGCCGGCCAAGTTCGTCAAGAAGAGCCCGCTGTTCGAGAACGTCTATAAAGACGGCGACATCGATATGTTTAAATTTCCCACCCCGCTGTGGCACGAAAAGGACGGCGGGCGGTATATCGGCACCGGCAGCGTCGATATCACGCGGGATCCCGACGAAGGGTGGGTCAATTACGGCACTTACCGAGTCATGATCCACGACAAGAACAAGATCGGTTTTTATATTTCACCGGGCAAGCATGGCCGCATCCAGCGGGAAAAGTATGCCGCCAGCGGCCAGCCGTTCAAGATCGCCATGTCCTTTGGGCATGATCCCCTGACGTTTTTGGCCGGCAGCATCGAAGTCCCCTACGGGGTGCCGGAATACGAGTTTATCGGGGGTCTTCGCGGCGAGCCCTTCGAAATGATCGAAGGTGAATATTCCGGTTTGCCGATACCGGCCAATGCCGAGATCGTCATTGAAGGCGACGTCCATTTCGACAATCCCAAAGTCGAAGGTCCGTTCGGCGAATGGACCGGCTACTATGCCAGCGCCGAGCGCGCGGAACCGTGGGTTGAAGTCAAAAGGCTCTATCACCGCAACGACCCGATCATTCTGGGTTCGCCTCCGGGCCGTCCGCCGGCGGAGTTGGGTTGGTATCGCTCCTATCTGCGCTCCGCGTTGATCTGGGACGAGATGGAAAAGGCCGGGGTGCCGGATGTCAAAGGAGTGTGGTTAACCGTGTCCGGCGGCAGCCGTTTGATGATGGCGGTGTCGATCAAGCAGCGCTACCCGGGCCATGCCAAGCAGGCGGCGGTGGTGGCTTCGCAGTGCCACGCTGGAGCTTACCTGGGACGTTTTGTGGTTGTCGTCGACGACGACATCGATCCGTCGAACACCGACGATGTGATCTGGGCGATGTCGACCCGCTGCGAGCCGGAGCAGGACATCGATATTCTGCGCCGCTGCTGGAGCGGGCCGCTGGATCCGATAATCCACCCGACCAAGAAGGGTTTTAACTCGCGCGCCATCATCGATGCGACCCGGCCCTACGAATGGATAAAAGATTTTCCGCCCGTTGCCGAGTCGAGCAAAGAAGTGCTCGATGCCACGGCCAAGAAATGGGGCGCGGAGCTCTTCGGCAACGGCAAGAAATAAGTTTTCGGCGACAGCGATTATTACGAAGGCAAGTCGATCATTATAGTGGTCGGCTTGCCTTTTTTTATGATTTCGAGTTTGAGCTGCGGCGGCGCGGGAACCGCTTCCAGTACCGTGTCGAGGTCGGTCACGGAAGAAAGGATTTTGTCATTGGCCTTGATCAGGATATCGCCGCGCTGGAGACCGGCCTTCATGGCGGCGCTGCCGAAATCCACTTCGGTGATCAGGATTCCGCGCGGCTCTTTGCTATCGAGAAGCTTCGCCAGCTCCGGGGTCAGATCCTGCGCTTGAATTCCCAGGGCCCATCGGGTCTGTTTACCGCGGCCCGCTTCGGCCGGCAGCGGTTTGGATTTGGCCAGGACTTGAGCGGAAACGAAAATCGGGGCTTTCATCCGCAGCGCGACCGCGATGGCGTCGCTCGGTCGGCAATCGATATCGAGTTCCTGGCCTTTGGCGTTGAGAGATAGAAGCGCAAAGTATGTGTTGTTGCGCAGTTCGGTAATGGTGGCCCGCCGCAAATTGGCGCCGAGTTTTTGTAAAAGGTTGCGAATGAGATCGTGGGTCAACGGCCGCGGCGCTTTGACGTTCTCCATCTCCATGGCGATGGCTCTGGCCTCGGGAAAGTCGATCCAGATCGGCAAAGCTCTTTTGTCGGTCACGGTCTCGAGCACAACCACGGGAGATTGGGAATTGGGATCCATCAGGATCGCTTTGACGGTCGTTTCCACCACCCCGGAGTCCTGCGCTGCGCCCAGCGCGTTTGCGTGAATGACAACAAACAAAAAAACTATGGGCAGCCATGTCAGCGGTTTCATAAAACCTCCCCGGCACGGGCGGGCCAAGCGCCCCTGCCGAGGTCAGGTTAGCTACCGAAGTTGGATCATGTCAATGGCCGCCGACTACTTGACCGAGGGATTTACACCGCGCTAAAAACCATAGTCGGGATCAAGGACTCGTGAAAATTCATATACTTTCCAATGAGACGGCGAGCCGTATTGCGGCGGGCGAAGTGGTCGAGCGGCCGGCTTCGGTGGTGAAGGAACTGATCGAGAATTCCCTGGATGCCGGCGCCACGGAAATTTCACTGTGGATCGAAAAGAGCGGCGCCAGCGTCATTCGCGTGACCGACAACGGCGATGGGATGGGGCCGGAGGATCTCGCGCTCGCCGTGGAGCGGCACGCGACCAGCAAGCTTGCGGATGACGAAGATTTATTTCGCATCTCGACTTTAGGCTTTCGCGGCGAGGCTCTGCCGAGCATCGCTTCGGTGGCAAAAATGGACATTGTTTCACGCACCTCGCCGGCGGCGAACGGCCATCGGTTGCAGGTCGAAGGAGGGCGAAAATTCGACCTTGCGCCGACGGCAGCGCCCCCCGGCACCACCGTCGAGATCCGCGATATATTTTACAACACCCCGGCGCGCCGAAAGTTTCTCAAGACGCCGGCCACGGAGCTGAGCCATATTTGCGACGCGGTGAACCGCATGGCGCTGGGCCATCCGGAGGTGCATTTTCGGCTTCAGCACGACGGACGAACGGTGGCCGACTACGTAGCGGTGAGTGACGCGAAAGATCGCTTGCATCAGGTGCTGGGACGGGAGGTGGCCAAAGGCCTGGCCCCGTTTTCCCGGCGGTTCGGCGATACCGCGCTCTATGGCTACCTGAGTGCGACACCGATTTCCTATCCCAACTCCCGCTATCTATACACCTTCGTCAATAAACGCTTCGTACGCGACAAAGCTCTGACCCACGCGGTACTCTTCGGCTATGAGACATTGCTCATGAAGGGACAGTATCCCGCCATGGTGCTATTTCTCGAAGTGCCGTTTTGCGACGTCGATGTCAATGTTCACCCGGCGAAGTATGAAGTCCGTTTTCGCCGCCAATCCGATATCCACGACGCCGTGTCCCGCGCGGTGCGCGATGCGCTCAGGCGGGAAGCCAAGGAGCCCGCGAGCCCGGCCGCGGGATTGGGTTCGGCGCCGTTCGCCGGAGTTCGTGAATTCGCTTTGCCCTACGGCGCTCCCAGTCCGACGAGCCGATTTGAGAACTCGCCGTCGCGCACGGAAGTCTTTGCCGTGCCGGAGCCGTCGCAGCCGTCTCCGAGCGGCTACTTTTCGTCCCTTCAGGTGCTCGGACAGATTTTCGGTTGCTATGTCGTCTGCACTTCGGCGGAGGGATTGGTTTTAATCGATCAGCATGCCGCCCATGAGCGAGTCGCTTTCGAGAATCTGCGCCGGCAACTCGACCTGGGTCAAGTGGAAAGGCAAAGCCTTTTGATACCGCAGAGCGTCGATTTGACTGCCGGCGAGATGATGCTCCTGGAACAAAAACTTGAGATGATGGAACGTTTCGGCTTTGGTCTCGAACCCTTCGGGCCGCGCGCCTACGCGATCACATCGGCTCCCGCGCTTTTGCCCGAGGGCGACTATGCTGCAATCGTCCGCCGGATGGTCGCCGAGCTTGCGGAAGTGGATACTTCCGAGAAGCTGCGCCAGCATCTCGAAGATCGTCTCGCGACCATCGCCTGTCACAGCGTCATTCGAGCCAACCGAAAATTGGAAATGCATGAAATGCGCGCCCTGCTCGAAGCGCTCGACCGAATCGAATTCGCGACGCAGTGCCCTCACGGCCGGCCGGTGTTGATTCAGTGGAGCCGCGACCAACTCGACCGGCTGTTCAAGCGGATAGTCTAGACGCGTTCAGGGCGCGACCTGAACGAAGTGAAGGATCTTTCCACCATGATCGGCTATCCTCAGATCCTTCGAAGCTCAGGATGCACGAGGCGCGCACCTTGAACCTGGAACTTTGAACCTTGAACCGATTCCAGCGATTTGATGAAACCCAAGATCCTCGTCATCCTCGGTCCCACGGCGGTCGGTAAAAGCGACATCGCGCTGGCGCTGGCGGAAAG
>CAZILB010000114.1:0-4623 GCA_964539925.1 uncultured Syntrophobacter sp.
GAGCCGCAACCAAGGAAAGAAGAGCATTCACCGCAGAGGCGCCGAGAGCGCAGAGATCGGAGGGCTTCTTAGAGAGAAACTGGTTTTGCCTCGGCGTACTCCGCGTCTCCGCGGTAAACATTCAATCTTCTAGCCTTGGCGATCTTGGCGCGAAAAGATGACCGAAGAATTTTCCTCGCGCAAAGCATGCCCTGAGCTCGGCCGAAGGGAACGCAAAGGGCGCAAAGTTAGGGCAGGTTGGGGTTGAGGAAAGACGTTCGAAGTTCGATGTTCGAAGTTGAAAGACAGCGGAGAGTGGAGAGTTGAGAGTGGCGGGACAGGACCGAAGCAGGTTGAGGCTCAGGTTGAGGTTGAGGCAGAGTGGAGAGTGGAGGATTGAGAGTGGAGGGACGAAAAAGAAACTAACCGCAGAGGCACGGAGTGCGCAGGGAGAGTTCTACCTCCTCCCCCGTGACACGGGGGAGGATAGAGGTGGGGGCTTGAACTGAGCTCGACTACCGGCCGGTAGTCGAGCGGTTGAACGGCTTGAACGATTGGAATGTGCTCGATCACCATTGGAACTTCTGGAACGATTGGAACCTCCGGAACGGGCTGCGGCTGCGAATTGGACTTGAGCCCGGGGGCGTGTTAGTGCTCGAAAAATAATCCGGATGAATGGGAGCAAGAGGATGAAGGCGAGTTTCAGAGATTACGTCCACACGCTGCGCCAACACGACGAGTTGTTGGAGATCTCCAAAGCTGTGGATCTGCGCGACGTGGCGGCGCTGGTGGCTCAGTCGGAAAAGGCGCTGTTGTTTAAGAACGTGGCGGGATATTCGATGCCGGTGGTCTCCGGACTTTTGCAGTCGCGCAATCGCATCGCCCTCGGCATGGGAGTCGCCTATGAACAGATTGCCGACAAACTCGGCAAGGCGATGGCCAAGCCGATCAAACCCAAGCGCGTCGGCAACGCCCCGGTCAAGGAAGTGCGCCACACCGGGAAGAAGGTCAATCTTTACGACCTGCCGGTGCCGGTGTTCTCGGTGATGGACGGCGGCCCGATGATCACCGGCGGGGTGGTTATCGCGGAAGACCCGGAGTTCGGCATCAATGCCGGCATCTATCGTTTGATGCTCAAGGAACGCAACACCACCGGTATCGACATCGTCACGCCCAACAACATGCGCCGGTTCGCCGAGCGCGCGCTGGCGAAAAAGAAACCGCTGCCGATTTCGATCTCCATCGGCACGCATCCCTACGAACTGGTCGCGGCGACATTCAAGGCGAATCTCGGTGTCAATGAGCTGACTTTTTCCGGAGGTCTGCGCAACGAACCGTTGCGCCTGGCGGACGGCGAGACCGTGCCGGTGCCCTGCATCGCCGACGCGGAAATAGTCTTGGAAGGGGAAATTCTCCCCGAGGGCTGGGTGCATCCCGAGGGTCCGTTTTGCGAGTTTAACCGGCTCATGGGCGGCCTGCACATGAACCCCCGCGTCCGCATCAAAGCGGTCATGCATCGCGGGGACGCCATGTACTACGCGCTGCAGATGCCCTGGGAGAATATCTGGATGAGCGCGCCGATTTACGAGGCCGCCGCGCGCCGCGTGCTCTTCGAAGCCGGCGTGCAGACCGCTGCGATCAACGTCACGCCCGGCGGCTGCTGCCACTGGCATATCGTCGCGTCGATCAAAAAGGCCCCCGGCGATGGCAAAAACGCGATCATGGCGCTTCTATCGATCGCCGACATCAAGCATGTAACGATCGTCGACGACGATATCGACGTCTTCGATCCGATGGACGTCGAATGGGCGGTGGCGACGCGGGTGCAGGCCGACCGCGATGTGCTGATCGTTTCCAACGCTCGCGCCAAACCGCTCGATCCCTCTTTGCCGTTGCCGCTTCACGGCAAGGTTCCGACCACGGCCAAAATGGGCATCGACGCGACGATACCGGAAAATATTCCGCCGGAGCGCTACCGGCGCATCGTTTACTTCAATCAAGGCAAGGTGGATCTGAACCGCTTTCTTGGACCGGCGGACGATGTAAAGGACGCCGGTGCCTCGGCGAGGAACGCGGAACCCGTCGACGCGTTGGCGGAAAAGATCATCGCGGCCCTGGATAAGTCCCACTGCTTCTTCGCCGATCTCCTGGAGAGATTTCCCAAGGCGGACTACAAAACCATCGCCGGCGCCGTGGCGCTTTTATATGAACAAGGCAAGATCAGCCAGGATAAGGATGGAAAATTCGAGGTGAAAGCCTAAACAGATCGCGAGTCGTGGTAGTCCCCGGATTGCTCGAAGATCCGGACCACCGGCTCGCGTCTGCATCAGTTACTTCGCGACCTGATCGAGCACCACGTCCACGTTTCTTGCCCCGACCTGCACGGGATTTTGTTTGTACTCGCCGGTGAGATCGCCGGGGCCGCGGGTGGCGGGATCGCCGTCTTTGTCGAGCCGCACCGAGACTGCCAATTTGCCGCTAAAGGGCATGCCCTGCAGCATGACGTTTTCCTGGCCCAAGGAATAGCTCTGGGGAAAAGTCGGCTTGTCGATTTTTTTAACCGCCAGGGGAGGGCCGCCGGCGCCGCCGGCCTGGCGGGCGATGATGAACAGGACGGCGTTGGGGTCGGCGGTGCCTGTCAATTTGGGATCGAGGGTGATGGTGCCGCTGATCTGCGCGGATGACGCCGGTGCGGCTTGAGCCGTTTTCGGGGCGGCCGCTGCTGGCGCCGGCGTTTCGCCGCTTGCCGGGATCTCCATCAGTATTTTGGCGATTTCGTTTCGTTCCTCCCCGGGCGGAACGAGGGCCAGCAGTTTCTCGAAAATCTCTCGGGCGCCGCCGTAGTCTTTATGCTCTTGGTAAAGCACCATGCCTTTGCCCCATAGCGCCATGGGAAAATTGGGCGTATGGGCGAGGGCTTTGTCGAATGCCATGAGCGCGCCGTCGCCATGACCGGCCTGAGCCAGGATGAATCCCATGTAGGCATGGGCCTCCGGGTTGTGGGGATCGGCGGCGAGAGCTTTTTTAAAGGCATCGATCGCTTTCGGAAAGTCCTGGGATGAATAGGCTCGTTTGCCTTCCTCCAACAGGGCGCGCAGGTTGGCCGACGAAGGAGTTGTGCCGGTCATAAAATCGCCGGTGATGGAATCACCTTCCGACATGCGCGGGCGAATCGATTGAGTCAGCATAACCCCGAGGGCGAGACCGAACAGCAGAAGAAAAATCCCGCCGAAAGCGAGCCGCCAGCGGCGCGCGCCGGCAGGCGCGGCAGCGGGCGTTCGCACAGCGACCGGGCGAGGCTTTTTTTCCTTTTCCTTGGCGGGAGCTTCCGCGGGCAGGGTCCCGAGCTGGCCCATGACGGCTACGCCCCGCGTTTCAATTTCCTTTCTTAATGCCAGATAGTCTGCCTCGGATAATTTTTCCGATGCAAAATCGAATTCGAGCTCGCTCAGCTCCTCTTTGAGCCGGCTGTGCTCGCGCAACAACTGCGCCCTTGGACTTGCGTCGTCGATGTCGGGTTGGGCGAATTCTTGCGCCAGAAAATCCCTCTGGTCTTGTGCCGTGACGGGGGTTGCCGGCGAGTCTCGGCTCTTTAATTTTTTCGCAGAGGTCCAGCGCCAAATGACCCACAAGGCGGCGACGAGGCCGAAGGCCAGGCCGACGTAGGGCAAGATCCACAAGAGCGCGCCGAACCCTGAAGCCTTCGGCTTGAGTAAAACCCATTCGCCGTACTTGGATACGAAGAACTCCCTCACTTCATCGGGGGTTTTGCCGGCCTGGAGCTGTTCGCGCACGACGGCTCGCATCTGCTGGGCCATCTCTGAAGGGGAGTCGGCGACCGAAAGGTTCTGGCAGACCACGCAGCGCAGCTCGGTGGCGATCACTCGGGTCTGCTCTTCGAGATCGGCGGCCGAAGCCGCAAGGGTCGGTTGAAGCGATAGGATCAACAGGATGGATAGGACCCATAAGACCCATAGGACGAATGGATTGCGATAGACAGTCATAGCCGTTACCGGATCGGTTGGTACTCTCCTCTTCCTTCGCGGGCGCTGACGATTCCGCTGGCGGCTTCTTCGATTTTCGTCAAGACCAGTTCGGCGCCGATGCCGCCCACATGCTTGTAAGTGATCCGGCCCTCAGCATCGATAAAGAAGCTTTCCGGAATGCCCCAGGTGCCGTAATCGACGGCCATCCGGCCGGATGGGTCCTTGCCGTTGGGATAGGTTACGTTGAATTCCTTCAAGAACTCCCGCGAGTTTGCCTCCGTGTCTTGCAGCGCGACGCCGATAAAAACCACATCCTTGTCCTTGACTCTCTGCCAGGCGGCTTCGAGGTCGCGCGCTTCGGCGCGGCAAGGCGGGCACCAGGACGCCCAAAAATTGAGAAACACCGTTTTGCCGCGCAGCTCTTCGAGAGAGATGGTTTGCCCGTCGAAGAGCGTGACCGTGAAGGGCGGCGCCGGCTTGGCGAGCAGCGGCGAGGTGATGTAGCGGGCGTCGCGGGTGAAGCCGAAGGCCAGCAGACCCAGGATCGGGCCGACGATCAAACCGATGAGGGCTAAGCGGCGCCAGGGCATAAGGCCTCGCTTCGCTCGGCATTGAAAAGTTTAAATTGCTGATTGCAAATTCCAGATTCCATCAGATT
>CAZILB010000114.1:4723-12390 GCA_964539925.1 uncultured Syntrophobacter sp.
GCTCGGCATTGAAAAGTTTAAATTGCTGATTGCAAATTCCAGATTCCATCAGATTCATGGCTCCGATGCATCGATCTTTCTCATCGGCCAGAGGCAGATCAGCGTGCCGAAGGTGATGACGAAACCGCCGATCCAGATCCAGACCACCAGAGGACGAACCAAGGCTTTGAGCGTGGCGCGATTTTGCTCGAGCTCGCTGAAGCCCGAGAGGATCAAATAAATGTCCTCGCTTATGCTGCTCCGGTGCACGGCACGGCCGATGGGCGACTCCTGGGTCGGAAAAAACTTGAGCGACGGCCGAAGTGTGCCGCCGTCGCTGCCGTTATGAAGCACGCGGAAGGCGCCTTCAACGCGAAAATGAGTCGGTTGGCGCGAACCCCGCAGACCTTCGAACTGGATCTTATAGTTGCCGATCTCAAGTTCTTCATGAATCGCCATCGTGGCTTCCCTCTCGATGCTGTATGTCATCGAGCCGGCGATGCCCATAACGATCAGGACCATTCCGAGATGGACGATCAACCCGCCGTAGCGGCGCTGGTTGCGGCGGGTGAGGGTCAGCAGACCGCGCAAAATGCCTTCGCCGGCGATGCGCCGGCGCGCCCTGAGCGCCAGGGCGGTATCGTAAACAATCGTCAACACGACGAAGGCAAGCAAAGCGAATCCGAGCAGCGGCAGGAACTCCTGCACTTTCCAGATAAACAAGAAAATACCGAAAAGCAGGGATCCCGCCGCCGGCCAGAGAAAGTTGCGCTTGAGGTTGTCCCAAGACGCGCGCCGCCAGGCGATAATCGGTCCCACACCCATGAGAAAGACTAGGAACAAAAAGAGCGGCGTCGTAACCGCGTTGAAATACGGGGCGCCGACGCTGATTTGCACCCCGGCGACCGCTTCGGAGAGCAGCGGAAAGATCGTGCCGAGAAAAATCGTAAACAGGGCCGAGACCAGCACGATGTTATTGAGCAGAAATGCCGACTCGCGGCTCACCATGGAATCGAGCTCCGGCTGCTCCTTGAACATGTCGGCGCGATAGGCGAGCAGACCGAAGGAGCTGAGCAATATAAAAGCGAGAAAACCGAGAAAAAAACCGCCCACGGGTCCGGAGGAAAACGCATGGATCGAGGAAATAATCCCGGAACGGGTGAGAAAGGTGCCGAAGATCGTCAAACTGAAGGCAAGGATTATCAGAGACAGGTTCCAGACTTTCAGCATCTTTCTGCGCTCCTGAACCTGGATCGAGTGCAGGAACGCGGTCGCGGGTAGCCAGGGCATTATCGCTGCGTTCTCCACCGGATCCCAGGCCCAATAGCCGCCCCAGCCGAGCACGTGATAAGACCACCAGGCGCCGACGAGATTGCCCGCGGTCAAAAAGAACCAGGCGATGATCGTCCAGCGCCGCGTGCTGGTGATCCAGGCTTCGTCAAGCTTGCCGGTAATCAGCGCGGCCATGGCAAACGCATAGGGGACGGTGAGTCCTACGAATCCGGTGTAGAGCAACGGCGGGTGGGTCATCATGTTGGCGTCTTCGAGCAGCGGATTGAGGCCGCGCCCGTCGAGCGGCACCGGCGAGATCGTCTCGAAAGGATTGGACAGAAAGGCGATGACGCCGAGAAAGAACACCGAGACGATGGAAAAGATCATCAGCACCCAGGGGAGCAGCTCTTTATGCCGGTCGCGGTAGATCCAGGCGACGACGCCGGCAAAGATGATCAGGATCCACTCCCAGAGGAGCAGCGATCCTTCCAGCGCGCCCCACAGGCCGGTGACGCGATAGTAGATCGGCGTCGCCCGGGTGGTATTGAAGGCGACGTACTTGATCGAGAAGTCGGTGGCGACCAGACCCCAGATCAGCGCGCCAGCCGCCAAGGTCACGAGGGCGAACTGCCCGAGGATGGCATAGCGGGTGAAGGCCAAATAGCGCGAATCGCCGGTGCGCGCGCCGACGACCGGGGCTAAAATCCCCAAAAGCGCCGCCACAAAGGCCAACAAGATGGAACTATGGCCGAGGGTCGAGATCACTTGGCGTAATTGTCCTTAGCGGGCACGAAACTGCTCGTCGGCGGCACGCCGTCCGGGTGAGGACTGTACTCTTCGGCATGTTTGGCCATGATCAGTGTCGCTTGAAACACGCCGTCGCTGCCGATACGCCCTTCGACCACGGCGCCCTTGCCTTCGGTAAAAAGATCGGGCGGCACGCCTTTGAAGAAAACCGGAACGGTCGCCGTGCCGTCCGTGAGTTCGAAACGATAGGTTAGATTTTGCAAATCCTTCTCCATGGAGCCGTTAACCACCATGCCGCCCATGCGCAAAAATCTGTCGGCAGAGGCGCGCTCGACGGCCTTGAGCTCCGACGGAGTGACGAAATAAACCAGTGCTTCCTGCATGCCGCCGTAGATAATATAAGCCAGGGCCGCGATGATAACCCCTGCGCCGATCAAAAAGCGCTTATTTTTCTTCATCTTTGATCGCTGCCTCCGTAACTCTGAGGCGCTCGAGTTCCGCTTCCGCCTGCCGGTATCGGCGTTTCAAAAACAGCCAATAGACAAGGATTGCACCCCAGACGATGCCGTATGCGGCCCAGACGAAACCCCATGCCCCCATTCACATCCCCCGTTGGAGCCGCAGCGCGCGGATCTCGGCGCGCATTTCACCGAGTCGATAGCGAAGTGATAGCAAATAAAAATAAAGCAACAAGAAGCCGGCGAAACTAACCGCCAGCGCCGCCAGCATGGACGGGTGGACGTTTTCCCAGGGTAACTTATCGGGCCGCAAAATCGAGGGCGGCTGGTGCAGGGTGCGCCACCAGTAAACCGACATATGAATCAGCGGAATATCGAGGAAGCCGATGATGCCGACCACCGCGGCCGCGGTGGCGGCGCGCTCCTGGTCTTCCATCAGCGAACGCAGCATCAAATAGCCGACATAGATCAACAGCAATATCGCCGTAAGCGTCAGGCGCGCGTCCCAGGTCCACCACACACCCCAGGTCGGTTTGCCCCAAATCGAGCCCTCGATAATCGTCAGCGCGGTGAACAAGACGCCGATCTCGGCCGCCGAATGGGCGAGAATATCGTCGCGTTTCTCGCGCTTCCACAAATACATGGCACTGCCGATAAAAACCAGAAAGTAGGACAAATAGGCGGTCAATATGCTCGGCAGGTGGAGATACATGATGCGCTGAACTTCGCCCTGATATGCGTCGGGCGGCGCGATGACCAGGCTCCAATACAAGCCGACGGCGACGGCCGCCAGAGCCAAAGCGCCGAGAATACCTTTGCGTTTTTTTATCGAAGAAGCCACGGTCAAAAGTTTTTGATAATGAAGTTAGATTTTCCGGTTTTACATTCTGTCATTCTGAAAGCAGGGTAACGGAGTGAAGAACCTCGGTCGAGATCCTTCGCGTTGCTCAGGATGACAGTAAGCCGCGCAACATTGCAATTATAAACTCTTATATTCTACTCATCCTCAGTTTTCGATCACACGGTCGAAGATCAACAGGCCCACGGTCAAGAATATCACATCAAATCCTAAAAGCAGCCTCAACCACGGCATGGCGTCGCCTAAAGCGCCCGTGCGCAGCACGCTCTCCATGCAACGGACGGTAGCGAGAATCACCGGGATCATCAGCGGAAACAGCACCAGCGGCAGCAACAGTTCGCGTGCCCGAGCCCTGAAGGTGAGCGCGGAGAGGATCGTTCCAAGAACGCAAAAACCGATGGTGCCGAGCCCTACCACGATAAATAATTTCGGCAGCAGGTTCCAGGCGGGCAAATTGAAAAGTATCCAGAAGAGCGGGATGACGACGATTTCGACCAGGACCATGAGCACGAGATTGAAACTGGTCTTGGCAAGGAATAACGCGCCGCGGTCGAGGGGCGAAAGCAGCAGCGCCTCCAGGCAATGGTTTTCGCGCTCCGATTGAAAGAGCTGAGCCAGCCCCAGGGTGCCGGTAAAGAGAAAGGCAAGCCAGAGCAGGCCGGGTGCCAGGTCCGCGACCCTGTCGGGGGCGAGATCGAAGGAGAAATGGAAGACGAACAGCAGCAGCGCGCCGAAAAAGAACATGGTCAGGAGGCTTTCACGCCGGCGCAGCTCCAAGCGCAAATCCTTCCACAGGATCAGCCCGGCTTGCTTCAGAAATTCCATGACTCCCCATGCGGCAGGAACTCGCCGAAGGCACGCTCGAAGCTTGGCCACGGTCGCCGCTTGGCCTCATTGAAAGTCAGGCGGCCCCGATGCAGGATGAGCGCGCGGGTGCAAAGGTTGAGGGCGCGCGAAACATGGTGCGATGCCATGACCGCTATATTGCCCCTGGCACAGTGGTCTTTAAGAAACGCCTCAAGCAGGTCGATGCCGGAGCCGTCCAGTACGCCGTAAGGTTCGTCGAGGAGCAGTAAACCGGGATCGAGCAAGCGCCACTTGGCGATGGAAAGACGGCATTTGAGTCCGCTCGACAGATTGCCGACGTAGTCCTGGGCGCGATCGCCCAGGCCCATTTCCTCGAGCGTCGAATTGATCCGGCCGGCGGCTTCCCGGCGGCGATAGAGTTCCAGAAAAAAGTGCAGATTCTCCTCGACGGTCAGATGGTCGTAGAGGTGATCTGCCGGGGCGAGCAGGCCGATGTTGCCGCGCGTTTGCGGCGCGGCGTCCGAGATGCCGTCGCCGTCGAGCCGGATACTCCCTGCGGTGGGAGCGGTCAACCCGGAGAGCAATTTGAGCAGGGTTGTCTTGCCCGCGCCATTGGGCCCGAGCAGGCCAACCAGTTCGCCCGGCGGGAGCTCGAGACTCAAGTCTTTCAGCGCCCACAAAAATCCGTAGGCCTTGGCCAGCTTGTCGACAATCAGGCGCAACAATTTTTCCTTTGCACCGCTGCGCGCACTAAAAAACACCTGTCGCCGGCAACGCCATGGCACCCATGCATCGCTTTCGCTCCGGAGGGTTGGCTCCGCCAGTTTCGCTTACGATGCATAATCCGGGATAGATCCTTGGCAACGGTTGGCCCGCGCCGTTCGCGAGCAAGTCGGACGACTATAGTGAGCGAAACCGGCGGTTTCAAGCGCCGCAGGATCAGCGCTGGTTGCGGCAGTTATTTGACATTGCCGGCACCTGTCCCCTATTTATTAAGGGGTTCATTGGTTGGTAGACAGCAAGAACCGAGGGCGAGTCGTGGAAAGCGCGGGCATTAGATCTGGAATTTGACATTTGGCATTTGGCATTTGCCATCCCGAAGGGCATGCCTTCGCTCCGCAAGGGTTGTGCCTCGATCGGCTCTGCAGCATGAATAATCCGGGTTAGCAGTAGGGAGTTGACGCCCGTGGCCGCGTAGGAGGAATAAACGATGAATCCTTTTGTCACCGTGACCGGTTTTTGGGATGCGTTCGTGACCCGAATAGCCGTGTTTCTACCCAATTTCTTTTTTGCGGTTGCGATCATTCTGATCGGTTGGGTGATTTGCAACGTGATCAAGCGGGTGGTGGTTCGACTGCTGAAGCTTTGCCAATTCGACGCTCTCTCCGAGCGCGCCGGGATCAAAACGATACTCGACCGCGGCGGCATCAAGCAGTCGGCATCGGACATCCTGGGCTTGCTGGTTTTCTGGTTTCTGTTCCTTATCGCCATCGTCACAACCCTGGAGACATTAAACCTGAGCGGCGCCACCGACACGCTGCACACTATTTATCTCTATATCCCCAAGATCGTCGCGGCGCTGGTGACGCTTATCCTCGGTCTTTATTTCGCCAATTTTCTCGAGAACGTAACCCGCACATCCTGCGCCAACGCGGGCCTGGATCAAGCCGCTTCCATCGGCCGGGCGGTTTACATCGGCACGGCGATTTTCGTGGTCGCCGGCATTTTTGAAATCCTCGACATCGCCTCCGAAATCGTTATCTGGGCGTTTATTCTGGTGTTTGGCGCGGTCTGTCTGGCTCTGGCGTTGGCGTTTGGACTGGGGGGGCGGGACGTCGCTGGACGCTATCTGCAAAAATGGCTGGAACAGAAAAAAAGCGTGTAGTTCTGGCGCCTTGACTCGTTTTAGGTAATCGGCTAGTTTCGACGAGCAATTAAAAATCCATTGTCACGCGAATAGCCTAAGGAGCGCGGCGTTCGATCAAGGCCCTTAGGCTATTTTTGCACATGAGGAGAACATGGCCGAGTACAAGGTGGTGAAAGTTCCGAAGGACGGCGCCAAGATCACCATGGGCGCCAACAACCAGCTGCAAGTCCCCGATAACCCGATTATTCCCTTCATCGAAGGCGACGGCACGGGGCGCGATATCTGGCGCGCTTCGGTGCGGGTGTTCGATGCGGCGGTGGCGAAGGCGTACAAGGGCAAGAAGAAAATCCGCTGGATGGAGGTTTACGCCGGAGAAAAGTCCTTCAAGCAATATAACAGCTGGCTGCATGAAGAGACCGTGCCGGCCTTCGCCGAATTTCTCGTCGGTATCAAAGGCCCGCTGACCACGCCCATCGGCGGCGGTATGACTTCGCTCAATGTCGGCCTGCGCAAGTTGCTCGATCTCTATGTTTGCCTGAGGCCCGTGCGTTACTTCAACGGCGCGCCTTCGCCTGTGAAGCATCCTGAGTATGTCGACATGGTCGTCTTTCGCGAAAATACCGAAGATATCTACACCGGTATCGAGTTTCCCAACGGCACCGAAGCCAACGCCAAATTCAAATCGCTTCTCAAAGATAATTTTCCCAAGGAATTTGCCAAAATCCGTTTTCCCAACACCGCTGCCATCGGCTTGAAGCCGGTTTCGGTGGAGGGCACCGAGCGGCTGGTGCGGGCGGCGATCCGGTGGTCGCTCAAGAACAAACGCAAGAACATAAACTTCGTCCACAAGGGCAACATCATGAAATACACCGAGGGCTCCTTTATGGAGTGGGGCTATGCGCTCGGCAAGCGCGAGTTCCGCAACGAAGTGGTGAGCGAGCGCGAGTCATGGATTCTGGGCAACAAGGAAGCCAATGCCAATTTAGGCGTCGAAGACAATGCCAAGATGATCGATCCCGGCTTCGAAATGATGTCGCCCGACCAGCAGAGCGCGGTCAAAAAGGAGATCGAAGAGGCGCTCAAACTCTGGCCCACCCACGGCGAAGGCAAGTGGAAGTCCAAGCTGATGCTAAAGGATTCCATCGCCGACGTGACCCTGCAGTTCGTGCTGATCCGGCCGAAGGATTACGACGTGATCGCGACCCTGAACTTGAACGGCGATTATCTATCCGACGCGCTGGCCGCTCAGGTGGGCGGCATCGGCATCGCGCCGGGGGCCAATATCAACTACGAATCGGGCCATGCGGTGTTCGAAGCGACTCATGGAACCGCGCCCAAATATGCCGACCTCGACAAGGTCAACCCCGGTTCGGTGATTCTCTCCGGCGAAATGATGCTGCGCTACATGGGCTGGGCGGAGGCCGCCGATTTGATCATCAAGGGTATCGAAGGCGCCGTCAACGCCAAGACCGTGACTTACGACTTCGAACGGCTCATGCCCGGCTCCAAGCTGGTGAGCTGTTCGGGGTTCGGCGACGCGATCATCTCGCATATGTAACGAGCGCGGCGGGCGTAGAGGAAAGCAGGTTGAGGTTTAGGCTGAGGTTGAGGCAGAGTGGAGAGTGAAGAGTTGAGAGTGGAGGGGCGATCAGAAAGTCCAAGGTTCGAGGTTAGAAGT
>CAZILB010000115.1:0-1535 GCA_964539925.1 uncultured Syntrophobacter sp.
TCCTGCGGCCCCTGGGCCTCCTCCGCCATGCCGATGCAGAACGACGGCAGGTTATTGTAGAAAAAATTGACGAAATGATCGCTGTCCACTTCGATGATCAGGTCGGGTTCCGCCTTCTCCACCTGCTCGCGCACCTGCTTCATCAGCGCTTCGCCCCGCGTCTTGCCCGGCGACTGCTGAATTTCATAGACCAACCGGGGCGGATGCGGCACGCCGGCGGCCAAAACCAGTTTTGCCATGATGTGCTCCCCGATGAACTTCAGACCTCTGAGAATTTGCCGACTGTCTTAACACCGCGGAATCGACGCGTCAACGAGAGGCTTTCCGCTTTTTCACAGGTCGATGGGAAAGCAGCGGACTTAGGCGAATCACAAGTAAAAGCTTTGCCGCGCTTCCCGCTCCGTGGTAAACGAAATGGGGATATCGGCGGACGAAAACCGATGTCGAGCCGTTGTCGACCTCGCGCGGCAACGATCTTCGACGGGAGGATTAGAGATGCGGTTTGGCACCTTCAGTTACAACCAGGCGCGGCCCTGGGCGACGGAAAAGCAGGCCTTCGACGAACTTCTGGAGCAAATCATGCTCACCGAGCGGCTCGGCTTCGATGAAGCGTGGTTCGCCGAGCATCACCACTCGGACTACGGTATGCTGTCCTCGCCCAATCTGATCATCGCCGCCCTGGCGCCGCGCACCAAGCGATTGCGCATGGGCAACCTAGTGAGCGTTTTGCCGCTCTACGATCCCATGCGTTTGGCCGAGGAGTGCGGCATTTTGGACATTCTCACCGGCGGCCGCCTCAATGTCGGGCTCGGCCGCGGCGTCCCCAAGGACGACATGAAGCATCGCCTTGACCGCGACACCGCGCAGGCGCGGTTTGAGGAAGGCATCGAGATCCTCATGCGCGCATGGACCGGAGAAACTTTCAGCTACTCCGGCAAGGCTTGGGGATACGAGGAGATCTCCTGCCGACCCCAGCCGCTGCAGAAACCGCACCCGCCGATTTACTACGGCGCGACGTCGCCGGACAGCCCCGCCATGGTGGCGCGCCGCGGCTGGAATCTCGCGCTTTCGCGCCAGCCGCTCGCCAACTGCTCGCGCGCGATCCAGGCCTATCGTGACGAGCGCGCCAGGCATCCAGATCTGCCGGGAAGCGGCAACGCGATCATGGTGCGCGATGTGTACATCGCCGACACCGACGAGCAGGCCTGGCGCGACGCCCCGCGTGAGATCACCCGTTTTTGGCAGTTGGCGACAGATAACTATTGGCGCGGCGAGACCGTTTCACCCGATGATCTGCCGAAATTCACCGAACGCTTCCCCTACTTTCCCGGCGGACTGACGGTCAAGCGGCTCGATGAATGGGGCACCTCGCTGATCGGCAGCCCGGCCAGCGTGATCAAAAAAGCGCGGTCGATGATCGAAACCGCGCGCCCGGACACGCTGGTCGGTATGTTCAGCTTCGGTGGTCTGAAGCATGAGCAGGTTATGCGCTCCATTGAATTATTCGCGACCAAAGTGATGCCCGCGCTGGGAGC
>CAZILB010000115.1:1635-4291 GCA_964539925.1 uncultured Syntrophobacter sp.
CAAACCGCGCTGCGCGAAGCATTCCACCAACGCATGCACGCCAATCACATGTACGGCCTCTGGGAGCTGGCGAGCCAGATGACGCCCCATCCCCAGCCGAAAATGATCGCCCATATGTGGCCATGGTCGTTGCTCGAGTCGATTGTCGCCGAGTCGGCCAACGCCGTGCCCGTGGGCGACGAGCGGCGTGCGCTGCAGCTTTTCAACCCCGGCCTCGACGGCCGCTGGGCGACGACCAATAACTTGATCGCCGCCGTGCAGATTCTCCTCCCCGGCGAAGTTGCCCGCGCCCATCGCCACACGCCCACGGCCATCCGCTTCATCATGGAAGGCAACGGCGCCTACACCGCGGTGGACGGCGAGCGTGTCTACATGGCGCCGGGGGACTTAATTTTAACCCCGAGCTGGGCTTGGCACGACCACGGCAATGAAACCAAGGATCGGGTCGTATGGATGGACGGCCTCGATATTCCGCTGATCGCGTCGCTCGAAGCGATGTTCTTTCAATTTTATACTCAGCCCCAGGTGCCCGAGTCGCGCCCGGCCAATGCCTCGAGGCATTTGTTCGGCCAAGGCCAGCTCAACCCGACCTGGGTGAAAGACAAACCGCAATCTTCGCCGCTCCTGCTTTACCCCTGGGAAGAGACTTGGAAGGCGCTCGACGCCTTGCGCGGTCACGAGGGCAGCGTGTTCGACGGCATCGCCCTTGAGTACCGCCATCCGCAGACCGGCGGTCCGGTGATGCCCACCATGAGCTGCTGCGTGCAGCTCTTGCGCCCCGGCGAGCAGACCGCAGCTCATCGCCACACCGGCAGCGCGATCTATCACGTGGTTAAAGGCGCGGGACAAACGATCATCGACGGCCAGTGCTTCAACTGGCGCCGGGGCGACATCATCGCACTGCCGCCCTGGGCGCTGCATGAGCACGCCAACGCCTCCGCCAGCGAGGATGCCGTGCTGTTTTCGATACAGGACACGCCGGTGCTGAACGCGCTCGGCCTCTACTACGAGGAAGCCTGGAGCGAAAACGGCGGCCATCAGCAGGCGAGCTCAACTTTTGCGCCGAAGTCTTAGGTATTTTTTCCAGGGGGCGCATACTCTGCGCCCCTTTCTCTCCGTTGACAGCGGCCGAGCCTCTCGGCTACTGTCCCGCCAGCCCAACCATCGTCGATCTCGGAGTGTGAATGCCCGCGCGCACTGGCAGCGAATATCTCAACGGCCTCGTCGATCAACGCGAAATATGGTTCGCAGGGGAGCGCGTCGCCAACGTCGTCGAGCACCCGACCCTCGGCCGCGCGGCGCGCACGCTCGCCGAACTCTACGACATGCAGTGGGACCCGGCGCTGCAATCGAAGCTTACCTGCGCTTCGCCGACGACCGGCGACCCGGTCAGTCTCGCGTTCCTTCAGCCGCGCAGCATCGACGATCTGATACGGCGCCGCGTGATGTTCAAACACTGGGCGGACTTCAGCGGCGGCATGCTTGGGCGCACGCCGGACTATTTGAACGCGATTCTCGCCGGCTGCGCGTCTTCTATGCATTACTTCGCCAAAAACGGGCCAGAGTACGCCCGGCGGATCCTTCAATATTACGAGCATTGCCGCGAGCGCGATCCCTGCGCCACCCACACCTTCGTCGATCCGCAGATCAACCGCGCCCGAAGCCAATCGGAGCAAGCCGATCCAACCGTGCCGCTGCACATCGTCGGCGAGAGCGCGCAAGGTTTAGTGGTGAGCGGGGCGCGCATGCTCGCCACTCTCGCCCCCTACGCCGACGAGCTTCTGGTTTTTCCGTCCCCTTCGCGCACGCAGCAGAGCGATGCGCCCCGCTTTGCCTTCGCCTTCGCCGTACCGGTGGCCACGCGCGGTTTGAAATTTATCTGCCGCGAGAGCCTCGATCCGGGCGGCTCGGCGGCGGACTATCCGCTCACGTCGCGATTCGAAGAGATGGACGCGGTCGCGGTGTTTCACGAAGTCGTCGTGCCCTGGGAACGAGTCTTTTTAAAAGGCGACATCGTGCTCTGCAACCGGCTTTTTCGCGAAACCCCCGCCTTTCTCCACGGCATTCACCAGTTCACCGCCAAAAACCTCGCCAAGGCGGAGTTCGTTCTCGGCGTCGCGAGCTTGATGGCCGAAGCCATCGGCCGCGCCGAGCTGCCCGCCTATCAGCAGCTGCTCGGCGAGATCGTCGATGCGGTGGAAACCGAGCGCGCTTATCTGCGCGCCGCCGAGGCCGACGCGGTGACCGACGAGCGAGGCTTCGTCCACCCCAACCCGGAGATCCTGGCCACGGCGCGGAATTATTTTCCAAAAGTTTACCCCCGGCTCATTGAGATTTTGCAGCTCATCGGCTCCAGCGGGCTCATGGCGACGCCGACCGAGCGCGATCTTGCATCGCCGGCGATCGGCGGCGACATCGACCGCTACTACCAAGCGGCAACGTTAATGGGCAAAGAGCGCGTGCAGCTCTTCCGCCTCGCCTGGGATCTGGCGTGCAGCGGCTTCGCGGGCCGCCAGGTGCTCTACGAGCGCTTCTTTGCCGGCGACCCTTTTTTGTTGATGGCCTCGCGTTTCTTGAGCTACGACCGCAGCGCCGCGGTCGCCCGGGTTAAAGCCCTGCTCGCCCGTGTCCGCGAGGGGTCTGAATGATTTCGGCA
>CAZILB010000115.1:4391-6070 GCA_964539925.1 uncultured Syntrophobacter sp.
CGACTGGAACCGCAATTGAGGAGTGAATCATGAACATCGACTTTCACGCCCACATCTATCCGGAAGATTACTTGAAGAAACTCGAGGCTTCGACGGGCGAGGTCAGGATCGAGACCGACAACCAGGGCAAAAAATGGATCTTGAGCATGGGCGCCAAGGCCGGGCCGATCACTCCCGACTTCTTCGACGGCGATGTCCGCGTCGACCGCATTAAAGAAAACCGCGTGGACATGCAGATCCTTTCGGCGCCCCATCCCGGCGTCGATCGCTTCTCGCCGGCGGAAAGCGCCGACATGAGCCGCGTGATCAACGACGGCATCGCCAAGATCGTGCGCAAATATCCAAAACATTTTCAGGGCGTCGCCATGCTGCCGCTGATCGATACTCGGCTCGCTCTGAAGGAACTCGACCGCGCGATTCTCGACCTCGGCCTCAAAGGCATGTGCATGCTCAGCAACGTCGCCGGCAAGACGTCCGATTCGGACTTTCTTTTGCCGGTTTACGAGCGCGCGCAAGCGCTCGGCGTACCGATTTTCATCCATCCGACCACGCCGCTGGGCGCCCAGGTGATGCAAGAGTGGCGGCTCGCGATCATCTTGGGCTTCGAATTCGACATCGTGCTTTCCGCCACGCGCCTCGCCTACGCCGGCGTATTTGAGCGCTTTCCCGAATTGAACTTCGTGGTTTCCCATCTCGGCGCGGGCATCCCGTTCTTGGCCGGAAGAATCGACCGGGGCTACCACGATCCGACATGCGGCATCAAAACCAAGAAACCGACTTCCGAATACCTCCGCGACCTCTATTGCGACACGGTCTCCTTTTACCAACCGGCTCTGGCGATGGCCTACGAGTTTTACGGCGCGGAACGAATGGTGCTGGGGAGCGACTTCCCGCTGATCATCGGCGACCTGCCCGGCGCGGTTCCAAGCATCGAAGCCATGCCGATCCCAAACCGGGAGAAAGAAAAGATCTTAGGCGACAACGTGAAAAAGCTGATGAAGCTCGATCTCTGATCGTCGAACCTGGAAATGCGGGCAACTCTCTTAAGGATGCGTCACCTATCGCACTACGACAGTTGTCAGTTTACTCGAACCCGGAGTCTTACCGCGTCAAAGCCGCGCTACACCCCACCTGTCTCCTCCCCCGCACGCGGGGGAGGACTAAGGAGGGGAAACCGGCGCCGCGCATGAATTGGACTTCCCGTTTCAAAAATTTGGAACAAACAGCGGCCGGCTAGATCGTTTCCGCGAGGTAATAACCGCCCGTGCTGGGCTTTGCCTGCCATTTTTCCACCGCTTCGCGAAAGCGCGTGTGCGGCGGGGTGCCGCGCCAGCGCTGGTGCTGTTCCTTGCTTTCCCATTCGAGCAAAACGAGAACGCTGGAAGGGTCGTCCTCGCTGCAAAGAATCACCCCATGCTTGCATCCCGCCTGTTTGATCTCCTGGATCGCGCGTTTGTACATGGTCACGTATTCGCTGCGGCGTTCCGGCGGAACGGTCTGGACACGCACCTCATAAATTGCCGCCATAGTCACTCCTCCTCGGTTGATGGGGTATTCCCGCAAGGCCGCCAAGCCTAACAACTATCTCTACCCGTCCCGCTTTTTTTGTAGCCAAGCCGCCGAACGTCGGCGACCATTCGATCTCGGCACAAAGAACCCAGCGCAGCTACGCCGCAACC
>CAZILB010000115.1:6170-9288 GCA_964539925.1 uncultured Syntrophobacter sp.
GTTGCGGCGTAGCCGCGCCGCGGCCAAACTTAAAACCCGATGCCGACGCCGACGGAAAGGCCGCGCCGCCGTTCAAAATCCCGGTCCCATTGCCGTCGCTCGTCGCTGCGTACATGTTCGACTTCTTCTTCCATTCTTTTTCCCAACCACTCGGCGTTGGCAATCAGCTGCTCAGGGTCGAAATCCTTGCCGGAAACAACCGCCAGATCTTTCTCGATGGCACCGCGGATTTCCCTGAGCGGATCCCAAAAAGCTCGAAAGGGCGCTGTCCGTTCCGTGTATTCAAGAAATTCATGGGTCCCTTTCATCGCGCTCTCGATTTCTTTCACGCCACGGGAAGATTCGCCGGTTCGTATTAAGGTCAATCCGTAGTAGAGCCTCGCCAGGATGTCGTCTCTATCCATTTTCAAAGCGCGCTCCAGCGACTCTTGCGCTTCCCTATACCTCTTGGTCGAGTATTGAGTGCGCCCGACGTAGGTCCAAATTCCTTCGCGAAAATGAACGAAACTGTAAACATAGTCGGGATTGGCCTGCGCGGCGGTAACAAAATACCCCAAAGCAGTCTCGTGATCGTTGATCAAAAGCGCCCTTCGGCCCGCGTATACTTGACCGCCGACGCCGTAGGCGGCGCAGCCGGCCACCAAAGCAATCCCTAAAAATACGGCAACCCCATTGGCGCATTTCATAGTCAAAGGCTAGGTCCCGGAATCAGTCATGTCAATGGGCTGTAAGGCAATGTTTCCCGTTATGTCAACCGGCCCGATGTTGGAAAGTTTGACTTGATCCCTCGATCCGCGTTATCAGTCAACGCCACGATCGGGAGGTGGATTCTGAAGATCACTGAAGTAAGGGCCACGCTGCACCGCGTGCCCGTCGAAGTGCCGCTGCTCCAGGAAAAAATCGTCACGGCGATCGTTTTTGTCGCGGTGGAGACCGACGCCGGCGTTGCCGGCTACGGGCTCACCCGCGGGTCACAGCGCTTCGCCGTCCGCGAATTCATCAACCGCGAAGCGGCGCCGTTCTTGCGCGGCAAGAATCCGCTGGAAACCGAGCGCGTCTGGAGCCAGCTCTACAAGCAATTCAACCCGCGCGCCCAGACCGGCATGTGGAGTTCCGCCGTGAGCGCCATCGACATCGCGCTTTGGGACATCAAGGGCAAGCACTACAAAGAGCCGGTCTGGCGGCTGCTTGGCGGCGCGCAAAATCCCGTGCCGGCCTACGTCACCTTCGGCCTCAGGCATTATTCACAAGAACAGCTGGTCGAGGTCGCCCGCCAGCTTGTCGCCCAGGGAGAAAAGCGACTCAAGATGGTGGTCGCCGTCGATCCGGAAAATCCGAAAGCCGACGCCGCGCGCGTGCGCGCGGTGCGCGAAGCGGTGGGCGACGATGTCGAACTGATGATCGACGCCAACTATCTTTTTTCATTCAACCGCGCCTTGGAACTGTGCCAGCTGGTGGAGCCATTCGGAATCACCTGGTTCGAAGAGCCGGTCTATCAAAACGACGCTGCGCTGCTCGCCGACCTGCGCCGGCATACGAACATTCCCCTTGCCGCCGGACAAAACGAAGGCCACCGCTTCCGTCACCGCGAGCTGATCGTCAATCGCGCGGTGGATATCGCCCAGCCCAATGTCTGTTCGGTCGGCGGCTACACCGAAGCGGTAAAAGTCGCGGCGCTGGCGCAGGCGTTCAACCTGCCCATTGCCAACGGCGGCGGCTGGCCGCATCACAACGCGCATCTGCACGCCGCCATGGCCAACGGCTGGCGCGTCGAGTTCCACTTCGAAATGTGGGGCGTCGGCGATCGGATTTACCAGGAGCCGCCCGCGCCGGTCAACGGCTGGGTCACTTTACCTGAGACTCCCGGCCTCGGCCTCGAGCCGCGCTGGGAGGCGTTGCAAGAATACGAGGAAACGTAGACGCGTCGCTCGATCGACCGGTGCAGCGATTGATCGTATTGAGACGGCGACGACGGGTCCCGCAACATCCGTCAAGTCGACGTCGCGGATCGTGGACTGCAAAAACTACGGCTTCCAGCCGCTCGCACGGATCTCGTCGTGGGCCTTTTTCACGAAGCTCAAATCGAAGATCTCCGCCACTTTAATCTCGCGCTGCACCTTGGTGGTCCGCTTCATGTCCTCGATCATCGATTGCAGCGCCTCGTCGTGGGTGAACCCCTCCTTGAGGGCGAGGCGGGACTGAATGTCGTAGATGGCACTGACCAGCTCGCGGTCCTTCAGGCGCAAACCGTCCATCATGTACTTGATCGCGGCTTCCCGATTGGTCACGTAAAAGTTCAAGCCTTTGAGGGACGCGCGCACAAACCGGAAGATCTTCTCCGGGCCCTGTTTGATCCGCGCGCTGGATGTTGCCAATCCTCCTTCAATGAGGTTTGCGTACTCGCTTGCGTTGGCCAGCCTGGAAAATCCTTCCTTCTGGGCGCGCAGGCTCATCGCCGTGTTGAACAGTGTCGCGTGGACGGCTTTGGTTTGCAGGGCCGGATAGCGAACTTCATCGCCTCCCATAACCACCAGATTGACGTCCTTCGCCGGATCAATGCCGTTCTTTCTAAGCATCTCGCGCGCCACCACGGCAAGCGACCCTTCCGGCGACATGATGGCAATATTCTTCCCCCGCAACTGGGAAATCGACTTGATATCGGGGGTCGCGATGAGATCCCACGCGGGCTTGTCCTGAAAAACAGTGATGAGTTTCACGGGGACATTTCGCACCGCCGCCGCCAGCGCGCTGCCGGCATTGGTGAAGAAATCGACTTCGCCGGCGAGCGCCGTGCGGATGGCGATCTCGCCGCGAATACTGAGCAGTTCGAGGGTTATCCCCTCTTCCTTAAAATAACCTTCCTTCTGCGCGATGATGAGTGAAAATACCGAGGTGTTCAACGAAGGATAGGCGACGCGAAAATTATCGGCGGCGGACACCGGCCTGCCGGCAAGTAACAAAACCGTCGCGCAGACAAAAATCCATCGGGTTAGTCTCTGGCTCCTCATGACCAAGCTCCTTTCCGAAATGGAATCGTCGTTCGCGTGGTTGCTGAACGCTTTTAGCGCGCCCGGGGTCTTTCCGTCAAATGAAAAACGCCTCACTCAGGCGTATACCT
>CAZILB010000115.1:9388-12360 GCA_964539925.1 uncultured Syntrophobacter sp.
AGGCGTATACCTGAGTGAGGCGCCCTGGGCCAACCTCAAGGCCTGCCGATATTGCCCGTTCCCACCGACCCTTCTTCGACCGAACGTTTTGAACGGCTTGAACGATTTGAACGTCTTGAACGCCTTCTATCCCAATGTTTCCGCCACCCGGAATCCATAATCCGCGTACTGGAACGCCGGCGGCAAGGAGCTGCGCGCGGCGCAGCGGCTGAACGGGATGCGATGACGCCACGAGCCGCCGCGGGAAGCTCGGCGCCCACCGGAAGACGGTCCTTGCGGATTTCGTTCCGGCGAGCGGCGATAATAATGGTAATCGTAGTAATCGGCGCACCACTCATGCACGCCCTCGCTCATGTCGTATAGACCCAATCCGTTGGCTTCGTTGACGCCCACCCGAGCCGGTCCGCCGATGGCCACGTCGCGGCCGATATAGCCGGTGGCATCGGGTGCCAGATTGCCCCAGGGATACAGCTCGCTTTCCCGGCCCCCCCGTGCGGCCCGCTCCCACTCCGCCTCAGTCGGCAGACGAAACATTCGGCCGGTTCGCGCCGACAACCAATCGCAGAAAGCAACGGCGTCGTACCAGCTGACGCCGACCACCGGTTGCGCGGGATGTGAAAATATCGGATCGGACCAAAACAGCGGCGCAAGGCGCTGCGTTTCTTCAAGGAACAAGCCATACTCGCGATGGGTGACCGGAAATCGGCCGATGCCGAAACTATCAACCCAGACCCGATGCACCGGCCGTTCGTTCTCTTGGCCGGTTTCACTGCCCATCAAAAATGATCCCCCCGGGACCATGACAATCTCGGGAGCGATTACGGCATTCACGATGAAGAAAAATATGGCGGCAGATGCAATTCTGTCAAGACAGCCATTGCCACAGCTCGCTGAATTCCGTATAAGCGGATGTCCGCTGAAACCAAGGGAGGATATAATGACGACTCGACTTTCAACGACGCCCGGCGGTTACCTGGGAGCTTTGATCGCGGCCGCGTTGATTATGGCCGGGCTCTACGCCGCCCCTGCGCAGGCGCAACCTGCGCAGTTCTACAAAGACAAAACCATTCGCCTCGTCGTCGGCTTCACAACCGGCGGTCTCTACGATCAGTACGCGCGACTTCTCGCCCGGCACATGGGCAAATTTATCCCGGGCAATCCGGGCTTCATCGTGCAAAACATGCCCGGCGCGGGCTCGCTCATCGCCACCAATTACGTTTACGGCGTCGCCAAACCGGACGGTCTGACGCTCGGCATGCCCGGCAGCGGCATTTATCTGGACCAGATGCTCGGACGCAAGGAAGCGACTTTCGATGTACAGAAGATCGAGTGGATCGGCAGCATCGACCAGCGCGACCTGGTGCTTTACATGAGAGCCGACGCGCCCTGGAAATCCATCGAAGATGTCATCAACTCGAAAGAAGCGCCGAAATGCGGCGCCACGGGGACCTCGGACTTGACCTCGATCATGACCAGCATCTTGTTCGAAACCCTCGGCGCCAAATTCCAGGATGTGCGCGGCTATCCGGGCGGCGTGGAGATCGATTTAGCGCTCGAGCGGGGCGAAATTCACTGCCGCGGCACCGGCACCACCACTCATTTCGCGCGCGAGCCCTATTTCACCTGGCACAGAAACAAATTCGATCGCCACCTTGTCCAAACCGGCAATAAGAAGGACCCGCGCCTGCCCGACGCGCCGACGCTGGTCGAGCTGATGGACAAGAAGAAGACCCCGGCGTTCAGCCGCAGCGTCGCCAGAGTCATGCTGGTATCGGCGACCCTGGGGCGCCCAATGATCACCACTCCCGGAACGCCCGCGGATCGCGTCAAAATTCTCAGGGACGCCTATTTGAAGGTATTCCAGGACCCCGAGGTTGTCGAGGAAGCGAAGAAAGCCAGGCTCGACCTCCAGGCGCTTTCCGGCGCCGAGGTCGAAAAAGAGATGCGCGGGGTCATGAATCAGCCCAAGGAAGTCATCGCCCGCGTCAGAGAATTGTCGAAATAGCCGTTGAGAAGCGATCGCCCAAACGGATCCATCTATTGACAAAAGGGGGGTGTTTTGGCGTAGAGTCCGCTCACTATGAAGACAAGATTCCTGACTCTGCTTTTTATTCTGCTTCCCGCGCTCGCCTTTGCCAACCCATACCTGCCCAAGCCGGGCGAAAAAATGCTGTCCATGCGCGTGTCCACCTGCGCGGTATCGGGCGGCTTCATTCATCTCTATACCGCCCTGGATAACGGCCTGTTCGACAAATACGGCATGAAATTCGAGAATATATTCATCCGCGGCAGCGGACCCAACCTCGCGGCCCTATCCGGCGATGAGGTCCAATTCACCTATTGTGCCGCCGACGCGACAATTCCCGGCCTGGCCGCGGGGATCGAAGCGAAAATCGTCGCGTCGCCCTTGGTCAAACTGCCTTACGTACTGGTCACCCGTCCGGAAGTCAAGCGACCCGAGGATCTCAAGGGAAAGGCCTTGGGCATCGCGCGGGCGGGAGACTTGAGCGACCGGCTTTCGCGAGCCGTGGTAAGGAAACTCGGGCTCGCCCCCGAATCCGTGACCATCCGGCCCATCGGCGGGAGCCAGGGCGAACGGTATCAGGCGATGGCCGCGGGCATCGTCCACGGCGTTATCATTACGCCGCCCCTCGACGTGCGCGCGAAAAACGAAGGCTACAACGTCCTCTATCGGCTCATCGACCTGAACTTGCCGTTTGTCTACAGCAGCGTACACACCAGCTCCAGAATGATTCGCGAGCGCCCCGAGATCGTCCAGCGAATGGTCGCCGCCTTCGCCGAAATCGTCCACTTCGTCGATAAGCATCCCGACAGGGCGAAAGCGTCGGTAGCCAAAGCGATGCGCACCAAAGACCCCGAAGCGCTCCAGTCCGCCTACGACGTTTACGCCAGGGAAATCCTCGACCGCACCATGGTCGTTCCCGGCAGAGCCGTCGCCGATGCCATCGAGC
>CAZILB010000116.1:0-1333 GCA_964539925.1 uncultured Syntrophobacter sp.
GCGCCCGTGGGCGTCAGCAAAAACATCAAACAAATCGGCCGCACCGATCTTCCCGGCGGCGGCTCGGTCGTCGTGGAAAACGGCTATGCCTACGTCGGCCACATCGACCCGCCCTACGGCACATCGATCCTCGACGTCAAAGATCCCAAGCATCCCAAGGTAGTCGCCCAGCTCGAAGTTCCGGAAGGAATACATTCACATAAGGTCCGAGTGAGCGGGGACATCATGCTGATCAACTACGAGCGCTACAAAACCAAGAAAGAGCCCGACGCCGGGCTCAAAGCGTTCGACATCTCCGACCGCGCCAAGCCGCGCGAAATCGCCTTTTTCCATGCCCCGGGCAAAGGCGTGCATCGCTTCACCTTCGACGGCCGCTACGCCTATATCTCGCCGACCATGGAAGGCTACCAGGGCAACATCGCCGTGATGCTCGACATGAAGAACCCCGAAAAACCTGAGGAAGTCATGCGCTGGTGGATGCCCGGACAGTGGGTCGCCGGCGGCGAAACCCCGACCTGGCATGGCATGGCGACCCGCTGCCATCATCCGATCCGCCGCGGCGACCGGCTCTATATCAGCTACTGGCACGGCGGCTTCGCCATTGTCGACATCTCGAACCTCAGTAAACCGCGGACGGTGAGCATGCTCGACTGGAGCCCGCCTTACCCCTGCCCGACGCACACGACGCTGCCGATGCTGGACAAGATTATGGAACGCGATTGGCTCATCGTCACCGACGAAGAAGTGGGCGAGAAGCTCGATGAAACGCACAATGCCTTTCTCTGGGTGGTCGATATCACCAGGGAAGAGTTGCCGCTTCCCGTCGCCACGTTCATCGTCCCCTTCGACGGCAAATCGACCCCCCAATTCCGTTTCGGCGCGCACCAGCCGGCGGAGCAGGTGTACGGCAACACGCTCTACGTCACCTGGTTCGGCGGCGGGCTGCGCGCGGTGGATTTTTCCAACCCCTACCAGCCCAAGGAAGTGGGTTATTACATTCCGAACCCCGGCAAAGGCCAGAAAGTGGTCATGAGCAACGACGTCTTCCACGACAAGGACGGCAAGCTCTATCTCATCGACCGCTACGACGGCCTGGAAATACTCGAACCGGATCTATAGGGGGAGTTCAAATAGGCCAATACGTTCAAGCCGCTCAAACCCCACCTCTTTGCTCCCCCGCGTCGCGGGGATGAAGGAGAGGGCTTGAACGGAGCGGAGCGGTTAAACGACTTGAACGTTTTGAACGTCATTCATTCAGGGTGCAAGGTTTGGCTGTTTGCCTGCCCTTTATGATGGGTCTAAAAGGAGGCGACAGGCTGTGATTTACTTCTCG
>CAZILB010000116.1:1433-12337 GCA_964539925.1 uncultured Syntrophobacter sp.
GCCTGCCCTTTATGATGGGTCTAAAAGGAGGCGACAGGCTGTGATTTACTTCTCGCCGAGCGCCTCCAGATCGGCAAGGTCCCGTTTCCGGCCGGTGGCGCGCTTATTCGAAACCAATTGTTCACGGCCGATATAATAAACCGGTACAGCGCCGTAGGTTGACGAAACCCTGCCCACCACGGCTTCGTCCCACGAAACTCCGGTAATCGACGTAATCAGATCAATCCGGACGGGCGCGAAGCCGAGTTGGACGACTTGATCCGGCTGCTCGAAATCGGTTGCCTTTAAGCCAAGAGACGCAAAGCCAAAAGCATCGAGGGCGGCTACGATTCGCTGCGCGTTATCGCGATCGGGATTGACATAGATATCGAGGTCGCCTGTATAACGGGGGACGCCGTGGAATGCCAGCGCATACCCTCCGACGATCACGTAGCTAACGCGATGTTCGTTGAATAACGCGAGCAGTTCTTTGAAGTCTGGCTGCACTTCCATAAAATTGTCGGCGCAAGAATTCGACGGCAGAAATTCGTTCCTCCGGCGTCTTTTTTAGCCAGTAGGCAAGGTCATACTGTGGGTCGGCTGATTCGTTTAATCGGACTTTGGTAACGATCTTTTCAATCATGCCGCAATCTTAACACAGTTCGGGCGGTTTGACATCGCTTCAGCGGCTGGGGCCGCGCCTGCTTTCCTCCAGCTCTTCCAAGGTCCGCGGCCAATCGTCCTTGAGTAATCTCGACAGACTTCTGTCCGCCAGCAGCTTCCCGCCCGTCTGGCACTTTGCGCAATAGTTGGTTTCATTCTCCGCGTGGACGATGCGCTGCACGGGCGAACCGCATACGGGGCAGGGGCTGCGGTACTTTCCGTGCACCGCCATGTCGGGGCGAAATGCTGTGATCTTCTCTGGAAAGCCGGCTCCGCGTTCTTTGCGCAGCCGTTCGACCCATTCGGTGAGCGATTCGCGGGTGGCGTGATAAAGCCGTTCGATCTCATCGTTGGTCATTCGCTGCGTGAGGCGGATCGGCGAGAGCTTTGCCCGATGGAGGATCTCGTCCGAGTAGGCGTTGCCGATACCGCTGAACAAATGAGGATCGGTGAGTGAACGTTTCAAGGTGTGATTTTCGCACGCGAGCGCTTCGCGGAATTGCTCGAAAGTCGCATTGAGGACTTCAAGACCGCCGGGATCGTGTTCCTGCAGCGCGGCCTCACCGCGAACCAGGCAAATCGAGGCGCGCTTTTTGGTTCCGGCCTCCGTCAAAATCAGCGTGCCGTTGGGGAAATCGAATGCGGCCTGGCCGTACTTGCGGGCGATCTTCGCGCCTCTTGGCTTCCAGTGAAACCGTCCGGCGATCATCAAGTGGACAACAAGAAAGAGATCGTCTTCCAGCCCGAAGACAATGCGCTTGCCGAGCCGGCGAAGAGCCAAAGCCCTTCTTCCTTCAGCGGCGCCAATCGGCGGATCGAAGGAGCGCAGAACGAACGGGCTGCCGATTCGAATTTTCTGAATCGGCTGATTCAACACGCGTTCGGTGAGCGCCTCGATATAAACTATGACATCGGGGAGTTCGGGCATGCTATTGAGAGGTCAAAGATCGCAAACGGAAGCTGAAAGATCGATATCTTCAATCCCCTTGGATACACGGATACTCGTTATCGCAACGGTTATAGGCTGAGCCGCCGCTACAGTAAAGATCCCATGTCGTCGATGTTGCACCTCTTGCCGATCCGTGATTCGGCATCGGCGAGTACGTCCGTGACCGGATTTGCGCTTTCGTGCTCGCCTTGCTTTTTCCCGCCGATTTTCCTACAAACCGGCTCATGAAGATCGTCAAACTATACACGGGAGCCGACAACGAATCGCATTTCGAGGACATCGACCTGCCGTTCGAGCCCGGGGGACGCATGACAACTTCGGAGCTTCATCCTGGAGAGGGAATCATCTTTTGCTCCGCTCCGGCAAATCATTTTAGCGATTTTCATCCCGCGCCGAGGCGCCAGTACGTCATCACGCTTTCCGGTCAGGTGGAGATCGAAACCGGCGACGGCACGATTCGCCGCTTCGGGCCCGGCGACGTGATGCTCGCCGACGACACCACAGGCCGGGGCCACATCACCCGAGTGGTCGGCGGTCGGCCGCGCGACTACGCATTCATCCCTTTGAAATAGGAACGATCATCGACGAGCATACTGCATTCGTGGCTCGGCGGCGGGACTTCCTGTCCGTCGCCATCGTTCCCTGCTCCAATCTGATGCCGTCGATGATGGTGGCGACTCTCGGCATCGCCCTGCCGGAAATCCGCCAAACTTTTTCCCTCTCGACGGTTGCCGCCGGAAGCATGTTCTCGGTGATGATGATCATCGCGGCGCTCACCAGCGCCGTCGCCGGCCGACTCGCGGACAGGATCGGTCGAAAAACCGTGCTGATCACGGGCCTGAGTCTGCTCGCGCTCGGATTCGGCGTCGCCGGAGCCGCCGCTCACCCCTTCCTGTTCTTCATTTTTCTCGCCGTCACCGGAGTCGGCTACGGCTTCACGCCGCCGTCGCTCTACGCGCTCATGTCGGATTTATTGCCGAATCGGCGCGGCCTTGGCGCCAGTCTCGTTTCGGTCACCTACGGCATCGGCGGCGCGATAGGGGCCGTGCTCGCGAGTCGAATCATCGCCGCCTCCGGCTGGCGCGCCGCCTTCGTCACCGTCGGCATCATTGCCGCGGCGGACATGCTCTTGCAGCTTTACTGGATTCGCGACGCTCACCGCGTGCGGGCCGCGGGCCGCTCGGGATCGTTTAGAGACGTCCTTTCTCTGCCGCTTTTCATTCTCGCCCTCGCCGAATTCATCGGCGGCTCGGTGTTCTGGAGTTCCGCGGCGTGGACTCCCACAGCGCTGCGGGAGGCCAAAGCGCTCACGCTCGAAGAAACCGGCTGGGTCATGGGCGTCCTCAGCATCGCCAACATGCTCGGCTCGTTCTCCCTCGGTTCTCTGTCGGATCGATTCGGCCGCAAGCGGGTGATCGCATGGAGCGCCTTTCCCGCCGCGGCCGCCGCCTTCGTGGTCTTTTACTGGCTGGAAACGCCCATCGGTCTGGCGGCCGGCATCTTCGTCTTCGGCGCGCTCAAGGCTTCCGTGCCGGCGTTGGTCGTCGCTCTAGCCCAGGAAGCCGCGCCGCCGGGCAGCGCCGGCACCGCCAGCGGCGTTATCATGTCGCTCCATTACAGCGCCGGCGTCGTCGCACCGCTGATCTCGGCGCAAATCATCGCCGCCAGCGGCGACATCCTGCTCGCCATGATCATGGCGACTTCGGCGCCGCTGGTTCTGTATGGCTTCCTGATCGCCGCCGTGCGCGAACGCCGCGGTTTGTAACAGCGCCGCGCAGCGAGGGTAACGACCGGCGAGTCTGCGGATACGATTGGAACGACTGGAACGTTTTGAACGATCGGAACGGATTGCTCTTAATTGCCTATGACCTTGTAGCCGAGATCCTTGGCCACTTCGCGCGCGGCGCGGACATCGGCGATCTCTTCGAAGGCGATTTTTTTGCCGGTGAATTGGCCCAGCATCTGGAGCGATTTGACGATCTGCTCCATGCCGTCGCGGCTCGGCACTCCGTGGCCGGCGGCAACCCGCTGATTGTCCACGAACATATCCTGCGCCACCTCGCGGTCGACCCTTATCGTCCGCATGACCAGATCCACGGTCTTCTCCTGCGACTGCAAGAGCGCTCTCTTGGCCATTTGCAGGGAAAGAAGCACGCGCTTGAGTTCCCCGGGGCGGCTCTGGATCGCCGTCATCGATGCAGTCAAGCCGCCGAGCGGCATCTGCACATGGGCGCCAAGATCCAACAGCTCGCGGAAGCCTCGCTTTTTGGCCTGATAATGGACCGGCGAATTGAGCAGCGCCGCTTCGATGGCGCCGCTGTCCAGGCCGCTCATCAACTGCGGGTTTCCCATGCTGATCAGAGTAAAATTCTTGGGGTTTTCGCCCACGGCCTCAAGGGCGATTTGCAGCGCCACGTGCGCCGTGCCGCCAAGGCCGGTGATACCGATGCGCTTGCCGCGAAGTTCTTTCAAAGATTTGAACTCCGGCCGCGCGATCACGGAATAGATAATCTGCTCCGAAGCGAACCAGACCGCTTTCGACGGCAGTCCTCTCAGTGTCGCCGCGACGGAATTGGGACCGACCCCGGCGACATAGTGGATGTCGCCGCTCGCCAGAGCGGAGTTGGCCGCCTGAGAACGCATCTGGATGCTTTCGACGTCGAGCCCGTTTTGCTCGAAGATCTTCCATTGCTGCGCCGCGAACAACGCCAGGCAGCAAATGGAAGTATTCGGGTAAGAAATGCGGACCTTGGTTCTCGCCTCCTGGGCAAATAGCGGCGCCGTCGTGAAAATAAAGAAAAATACGGCCGCGGCCAAGACGATCCATCGCACCGTCCAACGATTTTCCTTGGTATTCATCGGTAAACGCCTCCTCTAGAAACCCGTCGTTATCAATCCGCTGTCGGCGCGCTCCGGCGCGCCAGCCGGAACTCGCTCGTAGCGGCTTTCTCCAGCTCGAATTTGCGCCCCTCTTGACGAATAATCACACCGTAATCGCGCTGCGCCGCTTCAAGGGAAACATAGCCGGCCCGGACATCGGCGAGAACACGCTCGGGATCGCGTTCGGCCGGATTCCAGAAACCTCCGCCGCCGCCGACCTCGACGAGAAATCCATCGCCGGGTTCCAGGGCGACGTGGCCGGCGGTCTTGCCGGTCGGAAGCGTCTCAATCGAGCCGTCCTTGCGCGCAATGTTGAAGCGATTCGGCATCGCGTCTTTGCCGCCGTGCAAACCCCAGGGCGCGCACTGGGTGCGCTCCATGGCGGACAGGACGCTGCCCGGCGCGAGCATGCGCACTTCTTGCGCCACGCCGAGGCCGCCGCGGAATTTGCCCGCCCCGCCGGAATCCTGGCGCAACTTTCGATAGGAAATGAGAATCGGGCCTTTGCCCTCGGCCGCTTCCACCGGCGTGTTATGTGTGTCTCCGTCATTGATGCAAAACGTCGCGTTCTGCCCGTCGCGATCATGCATCGCCCCCCACCCACCGCCGGAGAGCGTTTGAGGAAAATGAAACGCCCGGCCGGATTTGGGATCGACGCCGAAAGTCCGCGGCACGGCGAGATCGGCATGATGGCCGGCGAGCACGTTGTCCGGGCAGGCGGCTGCCAGCGCCTTGAAGATGGTATCGACGACGGTCATCGGCACGGTCATCCATGTGCGCACCGGCGCCGGCTTGGTCGCGCTTACGATCCGGCCCGGCGGCAATATGACTTTAAGCGGCCGGAAAGATCCGCAATTGATCGGCAAAAGCAGCGGCGTGGTCAAAAACTTGAACGCCACCTCCGATGCGGAGCGGCCCGCGGTGGCGCCGGAGTTGTACGGCCCCGCGACCTGCGGGCTTACTTCGCTGAGGTCTACGGTCATTTCATCGCCCTTGATCTCGACGCGGACTTTAATCGGCACTCGCCTGCCCAGATTCACGCCGTCGTCGTCCATGAACGATTCGGCCTGGTAAACACCGCCGGGAATTTTTTCCACCGCCGCGCGCGCCAGTTTTTCGCTCTGGGCGAAGATCCGTTGGACGCTTTCCTTGAAGGTTTCGGCGCCGTAGCGTTGAAGCAACGCTCCGAGGCGGCGCTCGCCGGTTCGAATGGCGGCAAGCTGGGCGCGAAAATCCCCCATGGCAAATTCCGGCAGGCGGCAGTTGCTGCGGATGATCGCGGTGATTTCCGAATCTTGCCGGCCGCGCTTGAAAATTTTGACAAAAGGCATCTGCAAGCCTTCGGAAAAAATATCGCGGGTCACTGCGCCGAGCACCCCGCCCACGTCTTGCCAGTGCCCCATGGACGAAGAAAACGCGATCAATCGTCCCTCGTGAAACACCGGTAAAGTGAAAATCATGTGGTTCAAGTGGCTGCCCATCACCTGCGGGTCGTTGGTGAGGAGAATGTCGCCGGGAAAGATGTTTTCTTTTCCCCAGTGGGCCAGCTTGGCTTTGACCGCGTCCGACAGGCCGCGGATAAACATGGGCAGGCCGAGGCCGATGGAGATCGTATTGCCGTCGGCGTCGAACAGACCGACGGTGAAGTCCTCCGCCTCGTAAATAATCATGTTGTAGGCGGTGCGCATCAGATTGGTCTTCATCTCGTCGGTGATCGCCACCAGGGAGCTGCGAATCACGGCCGCGGTGAAAGCGTCCACCCGGGCTTCGCTGCGCTCGGCATTACAGATTTCAGATTCCATATTCCACACACGCACTGCCAATTCCTCTGGCCAGTGCTGCTGCGCATCGTTGTCGATCAAGGACGCTGCGTTGAAGGGGCAGACCCCGTGTCTGCCCGATTTCGGGCGACCACATAGGGTCGCCCCTACGGATTGATTGAATCCGCTCAGGTTGTCGTCGCACGTCCCTCGGCAACCCTAACATTGCGCGTCATCTGTCTTCGCAGCTCATCCGTCGCCGCCCGATCGAGTTCGTAACGCCGGCCCTGCCGGCGGATCACCACGCCGTAGTCGCGCCGTGCCGCTTCCAAAGAGACATAACCGGAGCGTACATCGGCCAGGACTTTTTCCGGATCTCGCTCCCGCGGATCCCAGAAACCGCCGCCGCCCCCGGTCTCGATAAGAAACCCGTCGCCGGCGGCAATTTCCATGGGTTTGATCTTGCCCGTGGAAAATTTTTCCACCCTCCCATCGTTGTGGAAAACCGTGACGCGATTGGCCAGCGCGTCCTTGCCGCCGTGCAACCCCCAGGGCGCGCAGATCGTCCGCTCCAAGTGCGCGTGGATCGTCGCCGTCCGGCGCATGCGCACCTCGTTGGCGACCCCCAGGCCGCCGCGGTATTTTCCCGCGCCGCCGGAGTCCTGGCGCAGCGTTCTGCGCTCGATGACGATGGGGCTTTTTGCTTCCGTGGCTTCGACCGGCGAGTTGTGGGTGTCGCCGTCGTTGAGGCAAACCGTCGCGCTCATGCCGTCCTCGTCCGACTTCGCGCCCCAGCCACCGCCGGGGTGGCCGATATGAGCCCAGAAAAATCGTCCGGTTTCGGCATCGAAACCATGCGGGTTTATGGTACAGAGATCGGCATAATGGCCGGCGATGGTGCGCTCGGGACAAGCGGTTGCGAGGGCGCGGAAAAGCGTATCGCAGACGGTCATCGGCACGGTCATCCAAACGCGCACCGGCGCCGGCTTCACCGCGCTCACCACCCGTCCCGGCGGCAGGATGATTTTCAGCGGGCGAAATGAGCCGTCGTTGATCGGCAAGAGTGTGGGCGCGGTGACGCACTTGAAAACGACCTCGGCGGCGGAGCGCCCGGCAGTAATGCCGGAGTTGTAAAACCCGGCCACCTGCGGGCTGACCTCGGAAAGATCGACGGTCATTTGATCGCCGCGCACTTCGACGCGGACTTTGATCGGAATCGGCTTGAGGAGATTAACGCCGTCGTCGTCCATGAATGACTCGGCTTCATAGACGCCGTCGGGAATCCTGGCCACGGCGGCGCGCGCCAATTTCTCGCTCTGCTCGTACACCATCCGGATGCAATCCCTGAAGGCTTGATTGCCGTAGCGCTTGAGCAACTCCAGGAGCCGGCGCTCGCCGGTGCGGATGGAAGCGAGCTGGGCGCGCATGTCGCCCATGGCTCGCTCGGGCACGCGCACATTGGCGCGAATGATCGAGGTGATCTCGGGATTTTCTTGGCCTGCGCGGAAGATTTTCACAAACGGGATCTGCAAGCCTTCGGAAAAAATATCGCGGGTGACGCCGCCGAGCTGTCCGCCCACGTCCACCCAATGCGCCATGGAGGAGGAAAACGCGACCAGCTCCCCCTCGTTAAACACGGGCAGCGTGAAAATCAAGTGATTCAAATGGCTGCCCATGGTGTAGCTGTCGTTGGTCAGGAGAATATCTCCTGGCTCGATGTCCTCCTTGCCCCAGTGCGCGATCTTGGCCTTGATGGCGTCGGACAACCCGCGAATGAACATTGGCAATCCGAGTCCGATGGAGATCGTGTTGCCGTCGGCGTCGAACAAGCCAACGGTGAAATCCTCGGCTTCGTAGATGATCGTGTGATAGGCCGTGCGCATCAGGTTGGTCTTCATCTCGCCGGTGATCGCGACCAGCGCGCTGCGAATCACTTCCGCGGTGAAAGCATCCACCCGAGCCTCGCGGCGCTCGGTATGCAAGATTTCAGATTCCATATTCCAACGCTTGGATTTCTCTTCTCTCAACGACTGGAACGATTGGAACCGCTGGGACTATTGGAACCGTTCCAGTCGTTCCAAAAGTTCCAATCGTTCCAAATACAATTCGTTAGCGGCCATCTCCCAACTGGATGATCAGATGTCCGAACTCATTCACCGTCACCGTATCGCCGGGCTCAACCACCGTGGTGGATGCGGCCTCTTCGATGATCGCCGGCCCGTCGATCACGTTGCCGTGAAGCAGTTTCTCGCGATCGTATACCAGGGCTTGCACCGCGACGGCGCCGTCGAAGCTGATTTTGCGCGCGCCGCGCCGCCCCCTTGCGGGCGGATCTTTTTCGCCGCGGGCAATCCTGGCGAACCGGGGCTTGTCCAGGCGCCCGATCGCCGACACGCGCAAACTGACGATATCGGCGGATTCGTCCGGCGCGCTGTGGCTATAGCGCAGCTCGTGCGCCTCGTCGAACAGCCGCTTGATTTCGGCTCGGGCGCTTTCATCGCCGACATGAGCCGGTATGCGCACGGCCACTGCGTGCTCCTGGCCAACGTAGCGCATGTCGGCGGCGCGCTCGAAGACAATCCGATCGGTAGGGATACCGGAATCCCGCAAAGCCGCGCGTCCTTCAGCCTCGAGTTTTTTATATTGATCTTCCAGCTCGAACATTTCCAAATCGTCCATGCGCTCGAACAATGTCTGCACGTAATCCCGCCGCAGATCCGCCATCAGCATGCCGAGGGCGGAGAAATGGCCCGGGGCATTGGGAATGATGACTCTGCCGATCGAAAGCTCCCTGGCCACCGATGCGGCGTGCAGCGGCCCGCCGCCACCGTAGGCCACCAGCGTAAAATCGCGCGGATCGAGGCCGCGCTCCAATGTCACATGGCGCACCGCGTTGGACATGGCCGAGGTCGCGACTTGCAGCATGCCGGCCGCCGCTCGTTCCAGAGTCACAGCCAACGGTTTTGCGAGTTTTTCTGTCAGCGCTTTTTCTGCGGCAGCGCGGTCGAGTTGCATTTCGCCGCCGAGAAAGCGTTCCGGTGAGAGGCGGCCGAGGATCACGTTGGCATCGGTAACGGTTGGTTCGCTGCCGCCGCGTCCGTAGCTTGCCGGCCCGGGCTCGGCTCCCGCGCTGCGCGGACCGACATGCAGGCCGCCACCCTCGTCGAGCCAGGCGATACTGCCGCCCCCGGTGCCGACTTCGACGATGTCGAGGACCGGAACCCGCACTGCGAGGCCTTCGTTGTAGCCGCCGATGAAATAGTCCGGTGACAGGCTCGGCTCGCCCCGGCGGATCACGCAGGCTTTGGCGGTGGTGCCGCCCATATCAAAGGCGATGGCGGCGTCGATGTCGAGCGCGTCGCAGAGCGCCATGGTGCCGACCACGCCGCCCGCCGGTCCCGATTCCATCATTTGAATGCATTGGCGCCGGGCGGTCTCGACGTCGGAGAGGCCGCCGTTGGACTGCATAATCATGAGGTGGCCGGCAAATTTCCCCTGGCGCAGCCGGCGCTCGAGATCGCCGAGATATTGGCTTACCTTCGGGCCCACGTAGGCATTGGCCGCCACTGTGGACGTGCGTTCATATTCGCGGTACTCGCGCGACAGCTCGTGAGAGGCGCTCAAAAACAGCTTGGGCTCGGTCTGCCGCAGAATCTCGCACATGCGAAGTTCGTGCTCGGGCGCCCGATAGGAATGGAGAAACAAAACCGCCACCGCTTCAAAGCCTTCTTCCCGGATGATGCGGGCCACCTCGCGCGCTTCCTCTTCGTCGAAGGGCGTACGCACCGTGCCGTCGGCGAGCATGCGTTCAGTAACTTCGAAGATATCCTCGCGCGGCACCAGCGGGCGGTGCTTGCGAAAGCGCGGATTGAAGGATTCCGGGCGGTTGATGCGGCCAATCTCGTAAACGTCGCGAAACCCTTTGGTCGTCACCAGCGCAGTCTTGGCGCCTTTGCGCTCGATGATCGAGTTAATCACCACCGTGGAGCCGTGGATCAGAGTGGAAACCTCGCGAAACCGCACCGCGGCTTTGGTCAAGCCTTCCAATACGCCCCGCGCCAGCTCCGCCGGCGTCGAAAGCGTCTTCGCCAGCTCGGTCGCGCCGCCTTCTTCGTCGAAAACTACGACATCGGTAAATGTCCCGCCGATATCCACCGCTACGCGCATGCCTTCGCTCCGCTCAGAATTCCAAATTGCCGATCTCAGATCTCAAATTCAGGCTCCGGAACGGCATCTGAAATTTGAGATTGGGTATTTGCCATCGCGCAGCGCTAGCCGCACCGATGATTCGCCAGATACTCGCCCAGCCATTTGTTCCAGACTTCGTCGATGATGCGGATCGCGCTGATTTGCGGGTCGGCGCCGTCGATACTTTCGACTCGCGCAACCACCCGAAGATCGACGCCGGCAAGATGCGGGTCGGCGCAAAAATGATCGCGGATCATGACCGCGCCTTTCGCTTCCAGCTCCGCAAGAACGCGATCCGCGTCCTCCTTATCGATCTCGCGGCGCTTCAAGCCGGCATACAGCTCGGTCATAAAGCGGGCCTTCTTGCCGCCGCCGATGACCGTCAAAATGGTGTGGCGGATATCTCTCTGCTTGGGTATATTCTTTATTTCAGCGGCGCGATCCATGTCGATGAGACGAAACCGGCATCTGTTTGCGCAGAACTG
>CAZILB010000117.1:0-12316 GCA_964539925.1 uncultured Syntrophobacter sp.
ATTCCTCGTGATCCGGCTTGCCGGCGATCGCCAGCACTTCGCCCTTATTCATCCCTACCGACACCAAGCGATTTGGATTGCTGTATGGACGCCAACTGCTAAAGCTAGCGTGAGCCAGCGACCAAAATTCAAAGGTGATCGGGTGCGCTAAAAGCGGCGCGACCAGAATAAAAGACACGCCTAACCGCAACACCGCTGCATAACTTGACCGTTTGAAAATGTCCATACGAAACAGCCAGTGTTTATTTTATGTTCACCGAAGCAGTAAATCGAAAGCGACGTACAATCCCCCGCTACGGAGCATTTTGATAGGTCGGTGGCTGAACTCCCTCGGTTATCTTCATTTGGTCACGCCATAATTGTTCCGCTGAAATAAGATTCGTGGAGCCTGCCGCAGTCAAACGGGGCGTGATAAACACCATCAGCTCTTCGAAATCCTTTTGCTGTCTAATCCGTTTAAACATCCATCCTAGAACAGGAATGTCCTTGAGATACGGTACACCCGCTTCGGACTCTTGTTGCGTATCTTTCATTATACCGCCAATAACGACCGTCTCGCCGTCGCGAACCAGCACATTGGATATCGCCTCTCGACTCAGTTCATCCGGAACCACCGAGCCGGGTGACTGGGTTCCCAGGGAACTCGATTTGACTCTGATATTGAGGAGAATGAAACCGTCGCTCGACACTTGAGGAACTACCGATAGCGTGATTCCGACTTTGATTTGTTCCGTCGCGACAGCGGTTCCCGCCGCTGCGCCAGTGCCGCTTGCAATATTCGTTGATGACTGGAGAGAAACACGGAGAACTCTCAGACTTGCAATGGTAGATTCAACGTTATTTAACGTAACAACCGACGGGCGAGAAATAATCTTGATGTTTCCTTCCTGCTCAGCGGCAGATAGAGTCGCATTGATATCTCTGAAAGGTCCCAATCTATTTCTAATAATTGAGAAGGTTGCGCCCAATGCGGCCGCGAAAGGCGACTCGGCGCCGAGATTACTGTCCACTCTTCCGCCGCCGGGAAAAAGTCCGGATAACGCTTGACCCTCTTCACCTGTAGTTCTTGGCGCGGTTCCCAAAGGACCTGATCGAGGCGTAAGGGCGGTGCTTGATCGGCTGCCGGACGGAAGTGCGAATTCCAGCTCCATCCCAAGAGCTCGCGCATAGGATGGGGTTGTTTCGATCAGGTTTGATTCGATAAGCACCTGCGGTGTCCTGGTGTCAAGTTTCGAAACCAAGACGCTTACGTCATCTATGCTCTTTTGGATATCCCGAACCATGATCGTGTTGCTACGCTCGTCAATCACTAATGCGTTGTCAGCCCTCTTCGTCATCAACGGCCGAATCTTGCCTTCAAGCTCTCTGGCCTTGGCATAATTTACTTTGAAATAAACGGTCTGTAATGATTCTAAATCTTCTTTGGATTTCCTTGCCGCGATCATCGCGTCCGTTTCTGCTTTTAGTGCACCGACGGTTGAGATTCGAACGATATTGCCGACATGTTCTTTAACAAGTCCGTTCGTGGTTATAATCAGGTCCATGGCTTGGTCCCAGGGAACTTCCACGAGCCGCAAGGTAATTCTGCGATTTACATCAGGAGTAACCACAAGATTCAGTCCACTCACTTCTGCCAACAAGCGAAATACATTTTTGATGTCGGCGTCTTTGAAATCCAGTGAAATCTTCTGGCGCGTCAAACTATCAGGAGCGGACGAGACGGAAGGCTTTGGTGCGTCAGTACTGATCGGCCGCGCGGCTTGTGGTTCGCCCATGTCAAGGCGGCGCCCGGCTTGCACGATAATGGAACTTCTTTTCTTTGTTGCACTGGGATCGATGGAACCGACCACAATCTTGATGCCGCCCTCTCGCGGTTCGATCGCGTAAGAAGGAACGGTCGCGGCAGCAACCTCCAGCGTTAGACGAAGGCTGCTCTCACCGCCCGTAATCCGCAATGCCGAGAGCCAATTGCTGTCAAGCCGATAGATCTCGGTTTCCGCTGCGCCTTTTAGACTATCGAAAACATCGACAACGATCCGTGAAGGCTGCGGCAACATAAAGTGGCGGTATTGGTTTATCGGTTGGGCAAATCTAATAAAAAGCGTCGTTTGGCCGCGTTCCTCAAGGACGATGAGATCCTGAAGCCTCTGGCTCGATGGAGCGACACCCTGAGACTGAGCCGGAGCGAGGTTGGAGGCCGCTGATTGCGGCGCCTCCTCAGTTTTCATTGGCCGGTCAGACAACGAACAACCAGAAAGGCCGACTGAACTTCCCAACACCAGCATGAGCACGAACGTTGACGTGCGATTGAAAATGTTGCTGACTCGCAATTCCGGAAAACCCATCACGATTTCCTCGTCTTTCTTCTGCCCTTACTAGTCGCTCAAAAGTTTGATGGTCACCTCGCGCCTTGTGCGCGCACCATCAGCGCCGGAATAAAACTCTTCGACCACAACTTCACTACGGCGGATCGCTTTGACTTTGCCGTCGTTGGCACCGATCGGCGTGCCGACCTGTACCGTGTAGCCCAGGCCAGAGGTGTCTTCGATCAATGCCGTAGGGGTTTGGATGTCCCAGATGATGCCTACCAGCTTGAGCTGTCCGAGCTCGTAGCGCTCCAATGGCGAGAGATTTTCGCGTCGTTGCCGAACGCTCGCGGGAGCCGTGACCGTAAACGGGCGAAAGGGATCTCGCCGGATCGCGGCGGCGCGCCGCGACGTCCCCATCGCTTGCCCCGACTTCACTTCCGGCGCCGCAACATTTCTACCGCTCGGCGCCTTCGCTTTTTGCTCGGCCTCCGGAGCTTTCGCAACCGGCGCCGGTGTTTTATCTTGCGCGGCGGCGGCGCCGAACCAAATCACCGCGACCGCGATCGACAGTTTGGTAATCTTGACCACGGTGCCTTACTTCTTTGCGGCCTTGGCTTTGGCTTTCGCTTCGGCGACTTTTTTGCGCTCGGCTTCATCCAAAAAGCGATAGGTCGTCGCCAAATTTGAAATATCCATACTGACCCGCTCTCCGCTCACCTTGGTGTTTTTAAACTCGATGTGGTTAATGTTGACGATCCGGTTGAGCTTGCTCACCTCGTCGAAAAACGTCACCGCGTTAAAAAACCCTCCCTTGACGACGATATCCACCGGAATCTCGGCGTAAAACTCTTGAAAACTCTCCGCCCGCGGCCGAAACAGCATAATTTCCAGACCGGCTTCCCGCGCTTTGTTCGACAAGTTTGTAAGCAGATCCGGAATTTCCTTGCGCTCCGGCAGTTGCGCCATGGCCACGTTAAGTTTGATCTCGATGGTGCGCAGTTCCGCCTGGAGGCGCGGTAAATTCGCCGCCTGGCTGAACTTGATTTGTCTCTCCTTGCGCGCGAGTTCCACGCTCTCCAGGAGCCTGGCCTTTTCTTCGCCGCGCGGGCCGTGAACAAAAGTGTAGTAAAGCCCGAAGACAACCAAAATCGTCCCGGCCAACATGGCGATCTTTATAGCTCTGGACTGATCGAGAATCTTGTTGATCAGTTCGTTCAACTCTTCTTCTCCCCTTTCACCGGCGCCGGGGCGGCGGCCGCAGGAGCGGCCGGCGCTTGGGGCAAATACAGAACCGCAGCCCGAACGGAGAACCGCTTATAAGGGCCGGCGTCCGGTGGCGCCTGGGTGGTTTCGACCAGCTCCACCTCGCGAAAATAATCCGTCCTAGCCAGAGCTGTGAGGAATTCGGCAACGGTTTGATTATCGGCGGCGAAACCCACCATGGTCGCCCTGCCGCCGCTTTCCCGAAACTCCGTAAGCCACAGCCTTGTCGGCGCTGCCGCGGCGAGACTCTCCATCACTCCCACCGGGCCCGCTTTCTTTTTGTTAAGATCATCGATGACTTTGTGCCTGGCGTTGAATTCTTTGATGCGGTTTTGCAGCTGGCCGACTTGTTTGACCTTGGTATTCAGCGCCTGGATTTCACTGCGCAGGTCGACGAGCTCGCTGTTCAGCGCCGACAACTCATAGCTCTGGTAAAGAAACAAACCGATAAGGATCAGCGCCGCCGCGCCGAGGACAATCGAGCCGAGAGTCAACTCGCGCCGCCTCTGCACGGCGGCCATCAACTCTTTGACCGGAAGCAGATTGATGCGAATCATTTGTCCCCCGGCCGGCGAATCGACAAACCGGCGGCCACGGCGAACAAGGAACCCGATTCGGCGACAAAGTTCTTATCGATTTTTTTGTTGAGAGCGAAGCCGCGAAACGGCTCGCTAACGCTGACCGGAATGACAAGTTTTTCCTCCATCAACCGACGCAGCCCCGGCACATTGGCTCCGCCGCCACTGAGATAAATATGCTTCATCCCTTCTCCGTCGGCGGCGCCGACGGCACCGTATAAGCTCAATGTGCGCCGAATTTCGTCGACGATGTTTTCCATCGTCGGAAGGAGGAGGGTTTCCAGCTCCAGTTTTCTCTTGCCGTCGAGCGCCCCGCTCACTTTGGCCGCTTCGGCCGCCTCGCTGGTAATATTGAGCGCCCGGCTCAGGCTGTCGGTGAAGTCCTCGCCGCCGCAGGACAAGTCGCCGTTGAACGTCGAAAAGCCATTTTCCAACAGGGTGACGCTGGTGTTGCGCGCGCCCATGTGAACCAAGCCGATCATGGCGCCGCCCGGCTCGGGGGCGTAGTTGGACTCGTACATGTTTTCCAAGGCGAAATAGTCCACATCCATGACTTCCGGTTTCAAGCCGGCCTCTTCGAGCACTTCGGCGTAACTGTTGACGATCTCTTTCTTCACCGCCACCAACAACACTTCCATTTTGTTGCCGCCGTCCAGCGAATTCACAATCTGGTAGTCCAGATTAACGTTGGCTAGATTCTCAGGAATCACATTGTTTGCTTCGAACTCGATATTGGCCTCGAGCTCCTCGTCGGTCTGCTGGGGCATCTGAATTTTCTTCATGATCACGGCCCGCCCCGGGACGGCGCATATCGCTCGGGTGGCGCTGACGGCCTGTTCTTTGATCAGACGGCGCACGCCTTCGATGATTGGCGCCGGTTCGACAATCATGTTCTGTTGAATGGAATCCGGCGGCAGCGGCACCAGGCCGAGATTGACGAGACGGAAGCCGTTGCGCTCGACCGCGGTCTCAACCAGCTTGATCGAACTCGCCCCGATATCGAGCGCGACAAAGCCGTCGTTGCGGCTTATCGACTTCATGAAACCCAGGTTAATATTTTTCCAGAATGGCGGCATCTCTTATGACTGGCGTTACAGCAGCGACCCGGGGGCTTTCAATTAAAAGGTCCGGCGAATGTCCATCGGCAAAGCTGAGAATGAGCGACATCGCCCGTGATCCTTGCTCGATCTTTGCCTCGCCTTAGTTCGCAGCCGGGTCTCTTGGCGGCAAAATTCGCACGCATGATCGCAATTTATTTCTAAAAAGTCTTTTAAATGGTCAAATTGGCAGAATTGTTAAACTCCATCATTTGCACCAATTGAATCTGCCAATGTGCTACAGAGCGGCATTATACACTCTGCTAAAGAAAGACGCAGCAAATTTCTTTCGATTGCCGTGCAAACCCTAAAAACTGCTTTATTTAATCCTAGTTAGACCACAATGGCAGCGCGCACAAAGGGGCCGCCCTGGCGCTCCAACACAAGCCATCGCCGGTTGCTTTTGACCTTGGTCGGTGGTTACTAGTGCAACGATGCATGGGGCGCAAAATTTCGCGCGGGTGGTTGTGCCCGGACCGCTCAAAGAACCGCTGGTTTATAGTATTCCCGGCCCCTTGCGCGACCGAGTCGTTGTCGGCGGCCTGGTGCTGGTGCCGCTGCAGAGACGAACCGTAACCGGAGTCGTTTGGGAGGTTCTCGCACAGAACCCCATTGCGCAGGCAAAGCCGATCCTCGAGCTGCTCGACGACCGACCCATTCTCAGTGAACAATTGCTTAAGCTCTGCGGGTGGATTTCACGCTACTATCTCGCCCCCCTCGGTGAAGTGCTGGCGACGATGCTGCCGCCGAACTCACGCCGCGAAAGTCGGCGCACGGTTATTCTTGAGTCCGATTCGGTCCAGGTCGATGATGACATTAGCCTAAGAGTCATCGACGAGCTGCGGATCGGCAAGGGCAAGTTGACGGTCCGGGGTCTGACCCGGAAACTTGCCGGCCAGAATATCGACCGGGTATTGGCGCGGCTTGAGGCGTCGGGCGCGATTCGCATCGAGGAGCGGCTGGCGCGGCAGCGAAGCAGACCCAAAGATACTTTTGCGTCGGCCTTGGCGGCGAACGTCGCTGCATTGACCCGATTTAATCTGACGGCGGAGCAGAGCGCGGCGCTCGACGCCATCGAGGAGCGCATCAAGGCCGGCGGCTTTGAGACTTTCCTGCTCCACGGGGTCACGGGCAGCGGCAAAACCGAAGTTTACCTCCGCGCCATGGAGCAGGTGCGAGAACACCGGCGGCGCTGTTTGATTCTTATTCCTGAGATCTCCTTGACGCCGCAACTGTTGGATCGGCTCAACTCCCGTTTTCCCGGGCTAGTCGGCGTGCTTCATAGCGGACTCACGGATGCCGAGCGCTGGTCGCAGTGGAGGCGCATTGCGAGCGGCGGCGTCGACATCGTCATCGGCGCACGCTCGGCGGTGTTTGCCCCGGTACCGGACCTGGGACTCATCGTCGTCGATGAAGAGCATGACCCTTCCTACAAACAAGAGGAAGGCCTGCGTTACAACGCCAGAGATGTAGCGATCGTCAGAGGGCGAATTTCTAGCTGCCCCGTGGTCTTGGGCTCCGCAACTCCGGCCCTCGAAAGCTATGAAAACTGCCGCCAGGGACGCTACCGCCTTCTTCAATTGACCCAACGGGTCGAAGCGCGTCCCCTGCCGAAAATCGAGACTGTCGATCTCCGCCGATACTATGCCGGCACGCCAACCGGTCTATCCACGGACAAGGCCGCCACGGCGAAAGAATCTAAGGGTTTTGCGCGAAATCTCCTTTCGGACCCCTTGGCACAGGCCATCGGGCAGAATCTTGAGAGAGGACTGCAAACGCTGATTTTTTTGAATCGCCGGGGTTTTGCGAATTTTTTGCAGTGTACCTGTTGCGGCGAGGTTTGGCGCTGTCCCCATTGCAGCGTCACTTTGACGCTGCACCTCAAACAGAAACTTCTGACCTGTCATCACTGCGACTACCGACGCCCGGCCACCGAGACTTGTCCACAGTGCCAAAATCCGACGCTGGCCCGCGTGGGCGCCGGTACCGAGCAGATCGAAGAGGTTCTGCGGCGCCTCTTTCCGCGCGCGCGCACGGCGCGCATGGATCGCGACACCACGAGCCAAAGAGGGGCGCAGGAGCAGCTGATTCGCCGATGGGAAAAGGCCGAGCTGGATATACTGGTGGGCACACAGATGATCACCAAAGGCCACGACGTATACGGCGTGACCGTCGTCGGCGCGCTGCTCGCCGATCTTTCGCTCAACCTGCCCGACTTTCGCGCCGCAGAAAGAACCTACCAGTTGCTGAGCCAGGTCGCGGGGCGCTCGGGACGCGGTGATGATCCGGGACGGGTACTTATCCAAACCTTCGCCCCCGACCATTACGCCATCGAGTATCTCATTCGCCATGACTATAAAGGCTTCTTCAACGCCGAAGCGGAATTTCGCCGGGCCCTGAATTACCCGCCTTTCAGCCGTTTAGTGGCCTTGCGTCTCGACGGCCCGAAGCTGGAGGAAGTGGAAAAAGCCGCCAAGGGGTTGGCGCTCAAGCTCCGCGCGATACAGGCAAGCAGCGCAAGCTATGGCGCGCACATCGAAGTGCTCGGACCGGCGGCCGCGCCCATTGAAAAACTCCGCAACCGTTACCGCTGGCAATTGTTGCTCAAAGGCAAACAAAGCTCGGCGCTGCTCGACTTCGCCCGCCAGGCCCGGCAGCTCGTGCTGCGGGAGCGTCGCGTGCGTCTCCACGTTGATGTCGATCCCTACAGCATGTTATAAAAATTAACTGGTTATGGCGATTCTGAACATTGTGAAATATCCCGATCCGGTGCTCAACAAAGTTGCCGCCCCGGTCAAAAACATAACCGGCGCGACGGTCCAATTGCTTGACGACATGCTGGCGACGATGTACGCGGCTCCCGGCATCGGTTTGGCCGCGCCTCAGGTCGGCCACCCGCAGCGCATGGTGGTTCTGGATCTCGATCACGAGAATCCCGGCAAACAGGTCCATAAACTTATCAATCCCGTCGTTGTTCGCGCCGAAGGAGAAGTCGTCTGGGAAGAAGGTTGTTTAAGCGTGGTCGATTTTACCGCCGAGGTGCGCCGCGCGGCAGAGGTGGAAGTCGTGGCGTTGGACGAGAAGGAGAAAGAAGTGCGAATCGCCGCCGACGGGCTGCTTGCGGTGGCTCTCCAGCATGAAATCGATCATCTCGACGGCAAACTTTTTATCGATCGCATCAGCCGTCTGAAGCGCGACCTCTACCGGCGCAGGCGCATGAAAATGCTGCGCGACGGCACGGAACCGCAAAAAGAACACTCACCGATGATGATCTAAACGCCCGATCGCGTCGACGCCGCTCGACTTTTTCGGCTTCTGCGTCCAAAGAGCGTTCCATGACAACCCCTTGGCCGATCGTATTTATGGGCACGCCGCCGATCGCCGCGGCGACATTGGCGGAATTGGTTCAGGGACCCGATCCGGTGGTCGGGGTCGTTACCCAACCTGATCGCCCGTCGGGCAGGGGCCGGCAGCGCGCGCCGTCGCCGGTAAGAAAACTCGCCGAGAGCCGCGACATCCCGCTGGTGGCGCCGGAAAAGATCCGCACGGCGGAATTCCTCGAAATCCTGCGCCGCTGGAAGCCTGAAATCATCGTCGTCGTCGCCTATGGGCGAATCCTGCCGAAAACGGTTCTCGATCTCGCCCCCCGCGGCTGTCTCAACGTCCATTATTCTCTCTTGCCCAAGTATCGCGGAGCCGCGCCGGCGGCCTGGACGATTATCAACGGCGAGACCGAAGGCGGCGTGACCACGATGAAGCTGGTGGAGAAAATGGACGCCGGGGCGAGCTATCTGCAGGAAGCGATTCCACTGGCGACCGACGAAACCGCCGGATCCTTGCAGGCGAAGCTCACGCCCATCGGCGCGCGCTTGCTGCTCGAAACCTTGCGCCGACTCAAAGAAGGCTCACTGACGCCGCGCGAGCAAGATGAAAACCTGGCAACCCTGGCGCCGATTCTAAGAAAGGAAGACGGGTTGATCGACTGGCGCCGTCCGGCAATCGAGATCGAGCGGCGCGTGCGCGGACTCGATCCCTGGCCCGGCAGTTTCACTTTTATAAGCGGCAAGCTGCTCAAGGTGCACCGCGCCAAAGTTGAGTCACAGGAATGCCGAGCGGATCCCGGCGAGATCGTGCGCGCCGATGCGGGCGGCTTTTCGCTCGCGACCGGGTCCGGCATCATCGGCCTCGAAGAAGTTCAACTGGAAAATAAGAAACGGCTTTCGGGCACGGAATTCATCAGGGGCGCGAGGATCAAGGCCGGTGACCGCCTCGGCTGAGGAGAAAAGCAAAAGCGTTCGCCGGCTCGCGAGCGAGATTCTGCGAAAGGTCGACACGCAAAAAGCCTACGCCGATATTCTTCTCGATCATGCCCTCAAAAGCGCGGCGCTCGATCAGCGCGATCGCGCTTTGCTCAGCGAAATCGTTTACGGTACGCTGCGCTGGCGCGGCCGTATTGACGGGCGGCTCACCCGGCTCATGCGCCGCCCCTTCGCCGAAGCCGATCCTTTCGTACGTAATTTGCTCCGCGCCACGCTCTACCAGCTCATCTTTCTCGATAAGATTCCCGACTATGCCGCCGTCCATGAGGCCGTCGAGCTCGCCAAGCTTCGCGGCGTTAAAGCCGCGGGCTTCGCCAACGGCGTTTTGCGCAACTTTCTCCGTCGTAAAAACGAAGTCGCCGAAGCCGCGCCGGACAATCACACCCCCGGGGTCCTGGCCGAAGAGCTCTCCCATCCCGAATGGCTGGTGAAGCGCTGGGTCGGCGAATTCGGCGCGGAAGAAGCGAAGTCGCTGATGCGCGCCAATAATCAAAGAGCCCCTTTGGCCGTGCGCGTGAATTCATTGAAATGCCGCGGCGAGGACCTGCTGGAGCTCTTTCGGACAGCGGGAATCGATGCCAAGCCGACGCGGTGGTCGCCGCAAGGGATTCTCGTTGAATCCGGTTCGACGGTCGTGGCACTCCCCGGCTTCGCCGAGGGTTTATTCCAGGTCCAGGGAGAAGCATCGCAACTGGTGACTTATCTTCTCGACCCTAGGCCGGGCGAGCGCATTCTTGACGCTTGCGCCGCGCCGGGCGGCAAGAGCACTCATATGGCCGAGCTTATGCGCGACGAAGGAGAAGTCTTCGCTCTCGATCGATCCGCGCGCGGTATCGATCGGATAAGAGAAAATGCGGCACGCTTGCAGCTCAAGTGCGTTCATGCCGTTCGCGGAGACGCCAGCCGCAAGCTGAACCCGTCACTTGACGCGCCGTACGATCGTATTCTCGTGGACGCTCCGTGCAGCGGCCTGGGCACCCTGCGCTCCCATCCGGAGATCAAATGGCAGCGAGGCGAAAGCGATTTCAAGCGCTTGTGCAAACTACAGTCAAAGATTCTCGGCAATGTGGCCGGCCATTTAAGACCCGGCGGGGCGATCGTTTATTCCACCTGCACTCTCACCAAGGATGAAAACGAGCGCATAATTGAAGGTTTTTTGCGCGCACACGAGGAGTTTGAGTTGGAGGATGCCGCGGGTTATCTTCCCCAGCAAGCGCGGCACATGGCGCATGGTCGCTTCTTCCACGCCCTGCCCCAGCGCGATGACACCGACGGTTTTTTCGCCGCCCGTATGAGAAAGGTGACCTAGATGGCATCCGTGAAAATCGCCCCGTCTATTTTGTCCGCCGACTTCAGCCGGCTCAAAGAAGAGATCCATGCCGTTGAGGCTGCCGGCGCCGATTGGCTGCATGTGGATGTCATGGACGGCCACTTCGTGCCCAATATCACCATCGGTCCGGTGGTCGTCGAATGGGTGCGCAAGGTGACCACCATTCCGGTCGACGTTCACCTGATGATCACCGACCCCGACAAATACGCCCCGGAATTTATTAAAGCCGGCGCCGATTGGGTTTCGGTGCATCCGGATACCTGTGCCAATCCGAAAGCCACGCTCAACAAAATCCGCGAACTCGGCGCCAGACCCTCGGTCGCGGTCAATCCCGACATTCCCCTGAGCCAGGTGGAAAACTGCTTGGCAGACATTGACATGATTTTAATGATGACCGTGTTCCCCGGTTTCGGCGGCCAGGATTTCATTGCGGAGGTACTTCCCAAGATCGAGGAAGTGAGAAAAATCATCGACCGGCGAAAGCTGCCGGTCCTGGTCGAAGCCGACGGCGGGATTAAGGCCGACAATATCGACCGCGTCGTCAAGGCCGGCGCCGAGGTGATCGTCTCAGGCTCGGGTATTTTCAAAACCCCGAATTACGCCGCCACCATTGGCCAGATGCGCAGAGCCGCAGCGCCGGCGTAGCGCAGGTTACGTTGGCCTCGCAGATCCCATATTCCAGATTCCAGATTACGAGTCCGAAATCTTGAATTTGTCATTTGCAATCTGCCATGCGCCGCGCCAGCGCGGCCTGGCTGTTGTTTTCTCGCCAGCGTGTGTTAATTTGGCCGGGTCGGGGCGTGGCTCAGCTTGGTAGAGCGCACGGTTCGGGACCGTGAGGTCGGTGGTTCAAATCCACTCGCCCCGACCATTCACTTTCATCTTCGATTTCAGCAACTTCATTCCCTTCATCATCGGTCCCCGTGCGCAGGGTTTCGGTAAAGGTTTCGGTTCTGGCTCCGAAAAGACGCTTCAGCTGCTCTTGCGAGTCGCTCCGGATATAGCGTCCGTAGTGCTTTTCGATCATCGCCACAGAGGTCCCGCAATACTCGGCCAGCCACTTGATATTTATGCCTTCGGACAAGGCGATCGAAATGAACGTGTGGCGGGTCGCATAGAATTTTCGTGGCCTGATCTTGCAGACCCTCAGCGCGCGGTACCAGTATTTCTTGCGCCATTTATCTTCGTTTATCGGCCGCCCCTCGCTGTTTTTGAACAACGAGGTCTGTCTCCGTCACATGCAGTGGCTTAATCGCCTCCAGGGCCCCAATAACGGGCTTTCCGAGCGCGATCACCCGTTCACTGGCCGCCGTTTTGGTCGGACCATCCTCGCCCATGTAATACGATTTGCTGATTGAGAGGGTGCCATGTTTGCTAAATACATAAGAGCCGGCCTTTGCGCTATTATTGATGTTCATAG
>CAZILB010000118.1:0-11990 GCA_964539925.1 uncultured Syntrophobacter sp.
CGGAGAGGTGGCCGAGTCCGGTTGAAGGCGCTTGACTCGAAATCAAGTGTACGGGGAACCGTACCGGGGGTTCAAATCCCTCCCTCTCCGCCAAAATCCCGGTGACACGCGAGCGCAGCTTGGGTGAAGCGGCGCTCAGGCCCCCACGCCCTTGGCTCGGTTGCCGTTCCCGCAGTCCTCGAAGCCCGGTCCTTGCTATGTCGCGGAGACGCCGGGCCGCGGTTTTCGAAGTCGAATCGATCTGTTCTTTCGCAAAGGATTTACGGGCTCGCCGCCGCGCATTGTCGCTGTCGAGTTGGATTTGACCAGGCGCAGGTGGCGGTTTTTCGAAAATTGCCGAAGTGTGGTTTCAATATCTTCGGGCGGCCGTTCGTTTCGCCGGCGCCCGATCCTATCTTGCATCGCCGTTACGCCGACAAAAAGCACCACCGCAACGGGCAGCACGAGTAGCGAGACGACAAATTGCGCGGCGAGGCTCATGGCCGAGATCCATCCGCTATGATTTCGTAATGCTCCAGGGCAAATCCTGCTGCAAAAACCCGCGGCTGCTGGTTCCTCGGCACCGGAACCAAGCTAAAAATCGCCGGTGCAGGGCACTCTTCCATGCCGGTCGGCAGTCAGCGTCGAAATCGGTCGGGCGGGAATGAGGTTTCCAGCCTCGTGCGGCAGAACCCGCGGCAGCGCTCGGCGTGGCCAAAGGAAATAATCGCCTGCCCGGGCTCTGAATTTCGGCGGCAGTCATCTGCGCAGGCGACGCGACCATGCGCCTTTGTCGTCGAAAGTCGCTTCTTTGAACAGGGCGTCATAAAACACTTCGATCATCTGACCGTGACCGCGGCACCGCGCCGCTTTCAAGGACGTCCAAATATCCGACCATGGGATGAGCTTGATGTCTACATTGTTGGCCGCGTGCTTTTCTCCCGTGTTAACCTTTGTTCTCTGTAGTTTATTCATGGCACCCTCCCCCGATGGATTTCATGAATGATGTACCGCTATCAGAATCTTTGACGGACAGCAAATTCATTTTGTTACTTTCTCTCCGGTCAACGGAACGCAGTCCAAGGGTCTTAACCGATGCGGATAATATTGGCTTGGAGCAGCGCAAAAGGGACGGCGAAATCTTTTATTTCAGCGTGCGTCCCTTGGTAGAAAATCGAACAGGGCTATGGTAGTTTCGCGGCAGGTGATATCGTTCGGCTTTGCGCATCGCGGTTTTCCCGGGAGAGGTGACCGAGCGGTTGAAGGTGCACGACTGGAAATCGTGTGTGCCCCTAATAAGGGTACCGGGGGTTCGAATCCCCCCCTCTCCGCCACGCCGATCGGCAGTGATAGGGAGCCGGCTGATTGCGGTAGATCTAATTCGTCGCGGACGCGTGAAGGCAAATATCGGGATGTCGATTGCTGATAGTTAGGTCCTGTGCAAGGCAGCACCGCGAACTCCGTCAGGTCCGGAAGGAAGCAGCGGTACCGGCTTAGCTCCTGTGCCACAGGGAAGCCTGGCTGTCAGCAATGGCCATCTCGCAGGAAGAGGTTCAATGCAAGCGACCGAGCTTCGGTCTAGGCTTCGTCGGCTGGTAATTGCGCGACCGATTTTATGTCCTACCTGGTGATCGCGCGGAAGTGGCGTCCGCAAAGCTTTGAGGACCTTGCCGGACAGGCGCCGATTACGCGCACGCTGCAAAACGCTATCCGGGCAAACCGGATCGCGCACGCGTATCTGTTTACCGGAGTTCGCGGCGTCGGCAAAACCACCGCAGCGCGTATCCTTGCCAAAGCCCTTAACTGTGAAAAGGGGCCCACGGCGACCCCTTGTAATCAGTGCAGCCACTGCGAAGAGATCACCCAGGGGAATTCCATCGACGTCCTTGAGATCGACGGCGCGTCCAACCGCGGCATCGACGAAGTTCGCCAGATTATCGAGAACGTTCGCTATCAACCGGCCAAGTGCCGGTTTAAAATCTATATCATCGACGAAGTCCATCAGGTGACGAAGGATGCGTTCAACGCGCTGCTTAAAACGTTGGAGGAACCGCCGCCCTCGGTAAAATTTATCCTCGCGACGACGGAACCGCATCGTTTGCCTGAAACCATCCTTTCGCGTTGCCAGCGCTACGATTTTCGCCGCATCAGCTTGCGCGAGATCGTTGAGCGTCTGCGCGAGATCGCCGGCAACGAAAAACTGGAAATTACCGACGGCGCCCTGGTTCTGCTGGCGCGGGAAGCGGACGGCAGCATGCGCGATGCGCAATCCCTGCTGGAGCAGGTGCTCGCGTGCGCCGCTCCGGTGGAATCCGGCCGCGAGGCGGCGCCGGTCGACGAAGTGCTGTTGCAGGAGATTCTCGGGTTGGCCGAGCGGCGCATGCTGTATGAATTGTCGGCCGCGGTGATCGGCGGCGATGCCCAACGGTGCGTCGACCTGGTGGCCGAGGCGGTGAGTCAAGGGCGCGATTTGAATCGGCTGTCCCGCGATCTGGTGGAGCACTTTAGAAATCTATTGGTGGCGCGCTTGACGGCAGCGCGCGATTCTTCTCTCGCCGGCGCTGCTCCGGCGCCATCGCTCGATCTGCCGGATCAGGAAATCGTCGATCTCCGCGACCAAGTTCGCGCTCTTTCGGTGGACACCCTGCTCGACTATTTCGACTTCATGGCCGCCGGTGACGAGGAAATCGGCCGCTCGGCCACGCCGCGCTTCGCGCTGGAGGGCGCTTTGATCCGCCTCGCGGCGTTGCCCAAGAGCATCCCGATCGGCGAGCTGGTCGAACGATTGGAGCGCCTGGAAGCCAGGTTCGCCGCTGGAACCGCACCAGGTACGGCTCCACCCCGGCCGGCGGAGCATCGAGGGACGGCTTCGAGCGCGACCCCGGCGTCGATGCGGAAAGCGGAAACCGCCGCCGCTTCAACCAAGGATTGGGCCGGGTTTGTGGCTTTCGTCGGCAGAGAGCAGAAATTTCTCGCGTCGCATCTGCAATCGGCAAGCGCGATCGAGTTGCCGCCCAGGCCGTTGATGATCGGTGTCGGTGAGCGCCATCATCTCATTTATCTGCAGGATGGGGATAATCTGGCGGCGCTCAAGGAACTCGCCAAGAGGTTCTTTTCGCAGGAGGTGACGGTCCAGATCCGCTGGGAGGGAGCGGACGGCGCTCGATCCGGCGTCGAGTCGGTCGCGGGCGTGTCCGCAAACGCAGCCCAGGAACGCAGTGAAATGGTCAAAGAAGCTCTGCGAATCTTCGGCGGCTCGGTTCGTCGCGTCAGGCGCGATAACGGCTAAACCAACGCGCTTTGAAAGATTATTTTTAAAGCCGGAAGCCAAAGAGAGGGGGCAAACAATGGCAAGTGTCGGCGGTATGGGCAATCTTTTGAAGCAAGCCCAGGAGATGCAGGCCCGGATGGCAAAGATCCAGGAGGAACTGGCCCACAAGACGGTCGAGGGCTCCGCCGGCGGTGGCATGGTTCAAGTGACGGTGAACGGTCAATTCAATTTGACGGCGGTGCAAATTGAAGCGTCGGTGGTCAAAGCGGACGAAAAAGAGATGCTTGAAGACCTCATTTTAGCCGCGGTCAACGACGGTATGCGCAAGGCGCGCGAGATGGCGTCGGCGGAGATGGCCAAGCTCACCGGAGGGTTTAAGATCCCGGGCCTCATGCCCTGAGCCACGGCATCAACGCTGTCGGTGAGCAATTCCTTCGAAAGCAAATGACTGAGATATGATATCGGTAATCTGCGAGGCCGCGCGAAGCGAGACCTTGCCATGACGATGTATCCTGCGCCCCTCGCTCGTTTGATCCAGGAGATGTCGAAGCTCCCGGGTATCGGCGAAAAAACCGCCGCACGGCTGGCCTTTCATTTGCTGCAGGGCAAAAAAGAAGATGTGTTTCGTCTCGCCGACAGTATCGGTAAACTGCGCCAGGAAATGGGTTTATGCCAGCGTTGTTTTGGTTTCAGCGAAGTCGCTTCGCCGAACGGCGACGGCACGCTCTGCGACATATGCCGCGATCCGCAACGGGAAGCGGACAAGATCTGCGTGGTCGAAGAGCCCGCGGATTTAATCGCGGTGGAGAAATCCCGGGAGTATCGCGGCGAGTATCACGTGCTGCACGGCACGATCTCTCCACTCGACGGGATTGGACCGGATGCCTTGAAAATCCGCGAATTACTCGAACGCCTGCGCGGCGATACCGTGCGCGAGGTGATCGTTGCGACCAACCCGACCATGAACGGCGAAGGGACGGCGCTCTATCTCTCCAAGCTGATTAAACCCCTGGGAGTTTCGGTGACGCGCATCGCGCGCGGCCTGCCGATGGGCGGTGATCTCGAGTATGCCGATGCGGTTACTTTGGGCAAAGCCCTGGAAGGCCGGCGGGAGATCTAGCCAAGGGTGAGATCGCAGAGACCATCCCCGCGACTTAAAAAGCATAAAGAGTTTTGATGCAAGCCAGCCAATCATACCGCAAATCGGAAAGGTAAGAATCCAGGCGGTGACGATCTCAATAGTCACGCCCCAGCGGACCGCGGAAAATCTGCGCGTCGCACCGACGCCGGTGATCGTAACGGTCGAGCATTTCCTTCAACATTTTTACACCGGCCAAGGCGTTTTGCGCGGCTTCCTTGAAAAGATCGAAAAATTTTTCTTTATGGGGAGCAAAGTTGAACATGCACGCGGCCTTTCCCTCAACGCACGAGGGATGTACTTAACAGTGAGCAAAAGCGGTTATCCAGAAACGTTGCGGAAATATTACCGACACGTCGCCGGCGAGCGCCGGTCAAGGGCATTCGTGACGGGGGTTGCTAACCGACGTATTCCGTTTGGCGAAGCTGGGGTGGCGACGATCGGCATGGCGCCGGTGATTCGGGGCGCGAGATCCACAGCCGTCCGGTTAACTCGGGATTTCGCGGCGCACAGGAACGGAATCAGCCTCGGGCTGTTTGCCGTTTGAGGGGTTCGCGGGCAATCGGACGCGCACGGTGGTGCCCTGGTTGATGATGCTGTCGATCGTCAGCTCGCCTTTGTGCGCCTGGACGATATGTTTGACAATGGCGAGGCCCAATCCCGTGCCGCCGAGGTCGCGCGAGCGCGCCTTATCCACGCGGTAAAACCGTTCGGTGAGCCGTGGCAGGTCCTTTTCCGGAATCCCGGGACCGGTGTCCGCTACGGCAATTTCGATTTGCGCGGAGCCCTTCGCATCGGCTACGCGGGTTACGGCCAATGAAACTTCACCGCCGGGGGGCGTGTATTTGATAGCGTTGTCGACCAAATTGATGAACAATTGCTGCAGCCGGTCGAGATCTCCGAGCAGGGGAGGCAGTTGCGGTTCCAGTGTTTGGGTTAGCTTGATGTTTTTTTTGGCGGCCTGATCCCAAAAAACTTCGAAAACACGCTGGATGAACTGACCCACCTCCAAACGTTGAAACGCAAGCCGAGCTTTGCCGGATTCCAAATCCGACAAAACCAGCAAGTCTTCAGTCAAGCGGCTCAGGCGTTCGGAGTGGCGATCGATAATCGTGAGAAACTGGCGGGCGTCCGTGGGATCGGCGGGAGCCGTGTGCAGCAGAGTCTCAACATAGCCGCGGATCGCGGTCAACGGAGTTCGCAGCTCATGGGACACGTTGGCGACGAAATCCGAGCGCATGGCTTCAAAGCGCTTGATGTCGCTCACGTCGTGAAAGACCAGGATCGACCCGCTGGTGAGTCCCTGAGGATCGCGCAATTGGACCGCGTTTACGCGAAACCAGCGGTCGTCATCGAGTTCGACTTCCCTTGAATAACGGTGTCCGGCAAAATCGAAGGTTAGCACCTCTTCCAGTATTTTGCGCACTTCGGGATGGCGCGAGATTTCGAGAATTGACGCGCCGTAAATATTCCTTTCCTCGTCAACATGAAACATCGATCGCGCCCGGTCGTTGATCACCAACACCTGGCCCCTGGTGTCGAGCACCAGAACGCCCTCGACCATGCAGCGCAGAATCGAATCGGCCTTGTCGCGTTCGCCGGTGATCTGCGCAAGGGTATGGCGGATCTTCAGGCTCATGTCGTTGAGGTGGCTCTCCAGCCGGGCAATCTCATCGCGCGCCGGCGACGGAAGGAAAGTTTGCGGAAACCGGCCGCCGGCAACCCGTTCGGAAAAGTCGACAAGGCGCTGAAAGCGCCGGCTCAGGTAGCGGGCGATCGCCCAGGCCAAGGCCAGCCCGGCGGCCGACGCCAGCATCAGACCCACGAGCAAAGCGGCGCGAAAGGAACTGAGCGCGTTTTCGACCTTTTGCAGCGGCGTGGCGATGCGAATGATGCGGTCTTGACCCGGGCCGTTTTCCCGAAACGCGCGATAGAGCATCTCTTGGCCGACGGCACGGCTAAAGCGCACGGCGCTCCCCGGCTCCCGCTTGAGGGCATCCATGACTTCCGGCCGCTGGGCGTGATTCTCCATATTTGCCGAAACTTCTGCGGAATCGCCGAGCACTCTTCCATCCAGCGCGATGACGGTGACGCGCGAGCCCAGCTCCTGCGAGAGTTGGCGGCACAATTCGTCGAGCGCGGCTCCTTCGATGTCAAAGGGGAGCAAGCGGGCGAGCAATGCCGCTTCCTGGTCCATGCGCTCGCCGAGCCACTCAAGATAGAAGTTTCTGATCGCGGTGCTGGAAGCGTAGTAGAATCCGGCGAAAAGCAGGGCAACGACAACGAGGTAGGATAAGAAAAACTTGGCGGCGAGGCTATTGTTCCAAAGCCTTCTCATCGAATTTGTAGCCGACCCCGCGAAGGGTCAGGATCCACTTGGGTCTGCTGTCATCCTTTTCGATGGCCTTGCGCAATCGCCGAATATGCACGTCCACGGTGCGCGGTGTGACGAAGGTTTCCCCGCCCCAGACGCGATCGAGGAGCTGGTGGCGGCTCAACACTCTGTTGGGATTCTGAACCAAAAAACGCAGAAGCTCAAATTCTTTGAGGGTGAGCTTGACCGGCTTGCCGCGGACGAAAACTTCGTAGGTGGCAAAGTCGATTTTTAGACCGCCTTTGTCGTAGGCCGGCGGCGCTTCTCCGCCGGCGTGACCATCGGCGCGGCGCAGGATGGCGCGCACCCGGGCCACCAGCTCTCTTGGGCTAAAAGGTTTGGACAAGTAGTCGTCAGCGCCTATTTCCAAACCGACGACGCGATCGGCCTCGCCGGCTTTGGCCGTGAGCATCAAGATCGGCAGCTTGGCGGTGTCCGGCCGCTGCCGCAGCATTTTGCACACTTCGATGCCCGACAGTCCCGGCAGCATTAAATCGAGGACCACCAGGTGCGGTTTGTCCCGTTGAATGATTCTGAGCGCTTGCTCGCCGTCTTCCGCTTCGATCACCTTGAAGCGCTCCTGTGCCAGATTGTAGTGCACCAGCTTGCGGATATCGGGCTCGTCCTCGACCACGAGAATCTTCTGTCCGCCTGAAAGCATCGGCATTTAAACCGAGGGGGGGAGTTCTTTCACGTGGCGGATGCTTTTGCCCTTGACCATGAAAATCACCATTTCGGCGATGTTCGTCGCATGGTCAGCGATCCGTTCGAGATATTTGGAGATGGAGCTGATTTTCGTAGCACGGCTGATGGTCTGGGCATTCTCCAACATGAAGGTCAGTGTCTCCCGAAATATTTGTGCGTTGAGCTGGTCCACTTCGTCATCGTCTTTGCAGACCTTGAGAGCGAGATCCGTGTCCTCGCGCACGAAAGCATCCAAACTCTCGCGAATCATCCGTTGGGAAATCCGCGCCATTCGGGGAATATCGATGTAAGGCTTTAGCTGCGGCTCTTGGTTGAGCTCAATAGCGCGTTCGCAGAGGTTTACCGCCATGTCGCCGATGCGCTCGAGGTCGGTGGTGATTTTGAGTCCGGTGGTAATGAAGCGCAGGTCTTTTCCCGCCGGCTGGTGCAGCGCCAACAATCGGATACACAGGTCGTCGATATCGACGTCCAGCCGGTTCACTTCATGGTCGCGTTCGATGATGACATTGGCCAGCTCGGAATCGCGGTCAACCAAAGATTTCACCGCCTTTTGAATCTGATCCTCCACCAGGCCGCCCATGTAAAGAATCTCCTCGCGCAGCTTTTTGAGCCCTTCTTCGTATTTTTTGTCGGTATGTTCCGTCGGCATGGGGAGCCTCCAGTTCTAACCAAAACGCCCGGTGATATAGTCTTCAGTCTGACGTTTTTCCGGCGCGGTGAAGAGTTTTGCGGTATCGCCGAATTCGATCAGCTCTCCGAGGTAGAAAAACGCGGTGTAGTCGGAAACTCGCGCAGCTTGCTGCATATTGTGGGTCACGATCACGATGGTATAGGTGTCTTTCAGCTCGTGAATCAGCTCTTCGATTTTTGCCGTCGAGATGGGATCCAAAGCCGAGCACGGCTCGTCCATCAGCAGCACTTCCGGTTCCACCGCAAGCGCTCGTGCGATGCATAACCGTTGCTGCTGCCCGCCGGACAGATCCGCAGCGCTCTTGTGCAGGCTGTCCTTTACCTCCTCCCAAAGAGCGGCGCGGCGCAGGGTCTTCTCGACCACCTCGTCAAGTTGGCGTCGGTTGTTGAGGCCGACAATACGAAGCCCGTAGACGACGTTCTCGTAGATGCTCTTGGGAAAAGGATTCCACTTCTGAAAGATCATGCCGACCCGACGGCGCAGCAGTATCACGTCGGTGGCGGGGTCGTAGATATTCTGGCCGTCGAATCTTATTTGGCCCGTGACCCGAGTATTCAAGATCAGATCGTTCATGCGATTCAGGCAGCGCAGCAGCGTCGTCTTGCCGCATCCGGAGGGACCGATAAATGCCGTAGCCTTCTTATCGACGATTTCGATATTAATCGAGTTAAGGGCGCGTTTCGCGCCATAGTAAAAATCCACGTTGTCAACCTGGATAATCGAAGTGCTCGGCGCGGTGTTCATCGGCGTGGACGCGTCCTTTTCGGCTCGAGCCAAGGGTGCGGCAATCTTGGGCGCCTCTGTCCTTTCCGGAAGACTCATTCTACCTCCATTCGGTTCGGTTTTCATAGGGGTCGTCCGTTACCATCGGATACGCTTGCGGAAACGATAACGGAAGTAAATCGCAACGGCGTTCATGCACAGCGTCATGACCATCAACACCATGCCCGTAGCGGCCGCATTGAGATGAAATTCCGCCTGAGGGCGAGAGACCCAGTTGAACATTTGTATGGGCATGACCGTGAACGGCGACATCAGCCAATGAAATGAAATGAAGGGAAACTCCGCCGTGATCGGCGAGTCCGGCAAAAACGCGATAAAGGTCAACGCTCCGATGGTGATCAGCGGCGCAGTTTCACCAATTGCTCTCGACAGGGCGATGATCACCCCGGTCAAAATGCCGCCGGTGGAATAGGGCAGGACATGGTCCCTGACGGTGCGCCATTTTGTCGCGCCGAGCGCATAGGCCGCTTCGCGTATGCTATTCGGAATCGCCCGGATCGATTCACGGGTAGCGACAATGACGATCGGCAGAATCAACAACGCCAGCGTCAGGCCGGCGGTCAGAATGCTTTGCCCCAAATCAAGGATATAGACGAACAGCCCGAGGGCCATGAGACCGTAGATGATCGATGGCACGCCGGCTAAATTGGCGATATTGATTTCTATAATCGCAGTGAACCAGTTTTTCTGCGCATACTCTTCCAAATAGACCCCGGCTGCGACTCCCAAAGGGACGGCGGTGGCGGCGGTCACCAGCATGACCAATGTGGTTCCCACCCACGCGGTCAAAATCCCGGCTTGCGAGGCGAATCGCGAGGGATATGAAGTAAAGAAGCTGTAAGATATCCGGCCGGCGCCATCCAGGGCGAGATCGATCAGCAGGGCTCCGAGCGTGACCATGCCGACGAAAGTCGCCAGCAAACCGACCAGGGCGAACAGAGCGTCGTTGCGCTTGCGCCGCGCAGTATTTTTTTCCAAATCTGCGATCATTCGTAGATCTCCCTGAATTTTTTGCGGAGAAAATAGCCCCCGATGTTGAACGCCAGCGTCATCAACATGAGCATTAGCCCCGCGGCGAAGATGCTTTGATAGGCGATGCTGCCGTGAGGGAGGTCGCCCAGGCTGACCTGGACGATGTAGGTCGTGATCGTGGCCGCGCCCTCCATGGGATTTAAAGTCAGGTTCGGCTGTTGTCCGGCGGCGATGGCGACGATCATGGTTTCTCCGACGGCGCGGGAGAAACCCAGAACATAGGCCGACGCGATTCCGGAGAAGGCCGATGGCACCAGAACTCTAAGCGCGGTCTGGAGACGGGTCGCGCCCATGGCATAGGAGCCTTCGCGAATGGTCGCGGGCACGGCTTTGATCGCGTCTTCGCTGAGCGAGCTGATATAGGGGATGATCATGATGCCGATAATCATGCCGGCGCTGAGCATGTTGAAACCCGGCAGCCCCGGCAGCACTTTTTGTAATAACGGCGTGAGAAAAAGCAGGGCGAAATAACCAAAAACCACGGTGGGCACGGCGCTCAACAACTCCAGGATGGGCTTGAGAATTTCCCGCACCCGGTTGCTGGCGTATTCGCTTAAATAGATCGCGATGACGGTGCCGAGGGGCAAGGCAACGAGCAGAGCGATGACCGAGGTGACCAACGTGCCGGTGACCAGCGGTAAGATGCCGTAACGGGGATTGGCAAAGAGAACCGTCCATTGCGTGTCCGTTAAAAACTCGAAGATCGAAACATGTTCGAAGAACTGCTTCGATTCGTAGACCAGGATTCCGACGATGCCCAGGGTTATCGCTATGGACGACAGCGCCGCCAGGAACAAAACAAACTCGATGATCCGTTCCCTGGTTCGCTGGAGGCTCATTCCGGCAAACCTGCTTTGGCGAGACAAGTCTCTGGCGCTCGGGTAGGTCGCTTCAGTTTCGGCGATATTCTTGCCCATGTATTTCACTTTCCGCCCGATAGGGAGGGGCGCTGACGAGCACCCCTCCCCACGCAGCCGTTCGATCCCCTTTGAAAGTCTATAATTTGGGCTCTTTCTTCATAAGATCGTCGATGGTCACACCGACATCCGCATGTCCGGCGAATGCGGTTCCCAGTTTGCCGGTTTTCAAACGGCTCACGCCGAGGGCGTAAAGTTTTTCCGGGAGCGGAACGTATTTGATTTCCTTGACAAGCGTGGGAGCATGCTTGAGATAGAATTCCGCAAACTCGCGCACTTCCGGCTTTTCCAACGACTTTCTGCTTACATAGATGTAGATGGGACGGGAAAGAGGCTGATAAGTGCCGCCGAGGACGGTCTTCTCCGACGGAGCGACGCCACCTTTGCCGTTATCGACCGCCACCGCCTTGAGTCTCTTGGTGTTTTCTGCGTAGTAGGCGTAGCCGAAAAAGCCCAAAGCGTTAACGTCGTTGGCGACACCCTGAACCAGCACGTTATCGTCCTCGCTGGCCGTGAAGTCGCCGCGGCTGGATTTGGCCTTGCCCATAATCGCCTCGGTGAAATAATCAAAAGTTCCCGAGTCCGCGCCTGCACCGAAAAGTTTCAACGGCGCCCTGGGCCATTTGGCGTTGATTTGGTTCCAGTTGGTGACCTTACCTTGGGCGGAAGGTTCCCACATTTTTTTAAGCTCGGCCACGGTCATTGTCGCAGCCCAGTTGTTTTTTGGGTTGATGACCACGGTGAGAGCATCGAAGGCGACCGGCAGTTCAATGTACTCGATTCCGGCTTTCTTACAGTCTTCCATTTCCAGCTTTAGAATGGGCCGGGATGCATCTTGGATGTCGGTCTCTCCACGGCAGAATTTTTTGAAGCCGCCGCCGGTGCCCGAGATGCCAACGGTGACCCTGGTTTTGCTTTTCTTCGCCTTTTGGAACTCTTCGGCGACCGCTTCCGTGACCGGGAAGACGGTGCTCGAGCCGTCGATGCGCACGATTTGGGCTGTGGCCAAGTTCGGAACGATCCCCATAATCGCTATGACGGATAGGACCAACAGTGATTTCTTCATCATTTCTCTCCTTTTTTAAGAGTTTAAGGCCTGA
>CAZILB010000119.1:0-11975 GCA_964539925.1 uncultured Syntrophobacter sp.
ACGCGCGACATGCGAGGGAATATCAGCTCCATCAGGGTGTCATGGGCGCGCTGGTCGTGCGATGTGCCGCAGGCGTCGCTGACGACGATCATGTGGTAGTCCAAGTCCCGGCCCGAGTACAAAGTCGAGGCGACGCCGACGTCGGTGGAGCCGCCGGAAATAATGATTGTGTCGATGCCACGGGTGCGCAGCGCCAGATCCAGATAGGTTTGAAAAAAGGCGCTCCAGCGGTACTTGACGATGTAATAATCATCGGGATGGGGCTCCAGATCGGCGAGCACTTCGGAGCTTTTGTCGCCGGCGACGACATGCATCCTCGTTTTGGTCACTTCGCCGCTGGGCCAGGGCTTGAGCGAGTTGTTCGTGTCAGTGAGCAACACTGCGGTCGTGGCGTTGTCGGGTCGATGATTGCCTTTGGCGAAGAACAACGGCAACCCGGCGGCGCGCGCCGCTTTACTCAGCCGCACGGCATTTTGAATCCACGGTTTCAGCACGCGCCGCTTGCCCGGCTCCGGCTCGGGCACATAGCCGTTAAGAATATCGAAAAAAAGTATGCCGGTTTTCTTAAGATCGAAATGATTGATGTTCACTTTCTTGGTCCTCCTAACGGATCTTTAGACCTCGTTTTTCCTTTTCTTCAACCACCTTCCAGCCTTGATGGGCATACCACTCGATCTGGCGAAACATGCCGGTCAGAATCCGCACGTCTTTGTCTTCGAGCCCGGCGCGGCCCAGGATGCGTCTGAAGGCGAGCAGCATATGTTCGGGATTTTCCGAGTCCAGGAAGCCGATTTTCAGCAGCGAGTGGCGCATGAGGTCGAACAAGCGCTCGATGTCTTCGGCGCGGGCGCGCTCGACGCCGGCTTCGGCCGCAGGCAGCAGAGACGCGACGTAGATCTCGTAGAGACAAATCACCGCGGCTTGCGAGACGTTGAGCGATTGATAGTCGGGGCGGCTCGGAATGGTGACCAGCAGTTGGCAATGTTCCAGGTCTTTATTGCTGAGACCGTGATCTTCCGGCCCGAAGATCAGCGCGACTCTGCCCCTCGAGGCCGCTTCAACGATCTTCGGCGCGATTTCGCGCGGCGATTGGCTGTGGCTGCGGTACAGCCCCGGCCGGCAAGTGGTGCCGACGACCAGGGTGCAATCGGCGATGGCTTCCCTGATGGTCGAGTAGCAGGTTGCGGCCGCCAGAATCTCACGGCCATGGACGGCCATCGCCTTCGCCCAGAAACTCTGCGTGCGCGCCTTGCCGACGACGGCCAGCTCGGCGGCGCCGAAGTTTTTCATGGCCCGCGCCACCGAGCCGATGTTCCCCGAGCCGCGCGGCCGGACCATGACGATTCGCAGGTTGGTCAGCATGATTTCGGCATGAGGCACGAGGCGTGAGGCGCGAGCCGGACGGGGATCCCAATGGGAATCATTCTTACTCCCGCCTCGCGCCTTATGCCTACCGCCTGTTCTTTCACTTGGCAAATGCGCACACTCGGTTTTGTTGGATGACGGTGCGGTTCTTGGCATCGAATTCCGTTCGGTAGCCGAAGTTTACATGCATGATGGACTGCAGGTCCTCCACATGCTCGGCGCCGAAGATATGTCCAAGCTCGTGCACCAGCGTAATGACTTCGTATCCCGGTTCGGCGCTCGGTCCCGGGTAGCGAAATATCTTACTGACGGGAACGACGACGTAGCTCCCCAGACCCTCGGCGCAGTTGCCGATACGGTCGACCCGCGGACGGCCGGCGGTCATATGGCGGCTTACGTTCACGCCGGTGAAAAGGACGATTAGGTCGTAACTCCCACCCTTGGAGTGAACGGGAAATTCTTTTTGCAGCCGGGCGAGTAACCCAGGCGTGGTGGCGATCCGCTCCTTCTCCGGCCAGGCCGATACGCTCGCGGTGATGAAGCGGATACCAAACTCGCGCTCGTAATAATCCGACGCGGCCTCAATCAGCCCGCGCGCCTCCTGCGTCCAGGAAGGATTTCGCTCTCGAAACGGAACGTCGGCGAGCGCCTTGACGCGTACCACCCGTTGCGGCGCATCGGCGCCGATCATGGAACAAGACGCAACCAGAAAGGCGCTAAGGATTGAGCAAATTGTCGGTCGGCGCGTAATCATCGGTCAGGATCGGAACGTCTTCGGGCAGAGGCCTGTCGAAATAGGCGACCGCGATATCTTGGATGGGCTCGGGTAAGAGGCTCCTGTCGAGCGCGGCGGCGCGCTTGACGATGTCCTTGATATCGACGCGCTGCTTGTCGCGGGTCGCGATGACGATGACATTTTGAATGGTATCGGTGCTGACGTTATCGGGACGGCGCGCGGCAAAGACATAGGTTTGCGGAAAAACCTGCCGCTGGGTCCTGACGAAGGATCGTACGATTTTGCCGGCAGGACCCGTGACGGCGCTGATCAAGTTGGCGACGATGATGCCGTTGGGCGTAAGCTTTCGCTGCGCCAATTCAAAAAACTGCCTGGTCGCGAGATGAAACGGCATGGCGTCGGTGAAATAGGCGTCGAGCAGAATGATATCGTACTGTTCCTTCGTGCGCGTAAGAAACAGCCGGCCATCCTGAGCGTGCAGCCGCAGGTTCTTGCTTTCTTTGACGTGAAAATACTCTTTGGCCAATTTGATCACTTCGGGATCGAGCTCCACCGCATCGACGACCAGATGGGGAAACACCTGATTGAGCTTCTTGGGAATCGAGCCGCCGCCAAGGCCGATGAGGAGCATATTCTTGGCGTCGGGCCGAAAAGTGAATCCCAAGGATGTGTAACGGGAATAAATGAGCCGCAGCGCCGTCGGGTCCTTTAAATTCATCGCGCTTTGCAGCGTGCGGTCGAAATACATATAACGCGCCTCGTTGTCCTCTTCGATGCGGATACGATGATAAAAAGTATCTTTTTGCAGCAATGTCTTCGCCCAGGAAAGCGGTGTCCAGAACATGTGGGTCAGTCCCAATAGGGCCGAAAAGGCCGCAACCGCCCGTGCCGAAGCGAAGCGGCGGCGTCGCCGGTTCAAGGGTACTACAACCAGCGACAAGCAAACCAGCAAAATTCCCAGAGAGTGGATGATATTGCTGACGCCGAGCACCGGAATGAGATAAAACGCCGTGAGCAGCGTGCCGAAAATACTGCCCACGGTGGATACCGCGTAGAGCGTGCCGGCAGTGCTGCCGACGGTATGAAGGTTGGTTACCGCCAGTCGGATCACGTAGGGCGATATGGTGCCAAGAAAGATGCCCGGCAGAAGAAAAAGCACGGAGCAGGCAATCAGCGGACTCGTGCGCACGCCCAGATCTTGCATCGCGATCCATTCATTGACCGAGGGGTAAACGAAAGGAAGAAAAAAAATCACGATGCCCGGCGCCGTCAATAACAGCGCCAGCTTGGTGTAGGATGGATCGCGCATGGATAGCCAGCCGCCCCAGTAGTAGCCGATGCTCAGCGCCGCCATGACGACCGAGATCAGGCTTCCCCAAACGAAGATCGAGCTGCCGAAATTTGGCGCGAGCACCCGGCTGCCGGCGATCTCCAGCGCCATCAAGACGGCGCCGCTCATGAAAACAACGATGTAGTGCAGCAATTGCAGCATATTCAACTCTCCCAATTCCAAAAGGACCCCTCGGGCACCAGCGCCACCGGTTCGAGCAGCCGTTGGGGCATGTCGTCGATAAACTGCGACGGGCGGGACAATACCATGCGCAGGGTTTTATCGAAAACGCGGGTGGGGTAACTGATAAAAAGATTTTGTTTGGCCCGGGTGGCGGCGACATACAGCAAGCGGCGTTCTTCTTCCAACTCTTCGACGGAGCTGGTGTTGTAAAAGGACGGGAACCTTCCTTCCAGCGCCCAGATGATGAAAACCGAATGAAACTCCAAGCCCTTCGCCGAATGAATCGTGGACAGGACGAGCGGCCCTTCGTCCGGGTCCACGGCGAGCGCGCCGCCAATACTGTCGTTGGGCGGCTCGAGCGCCATGTCGCTCAGCAAACGCTCCAGACTGCGGTAGCGCTCGGTCATGCCCTGAAAATGTTCCATGTCCCTCAGGCGCTTGGGGTGGTCGTCGGGATAGTTCTGTTTCAAGATCGGCACGTAATATTGCAACAGGTACTGTGCCTGCTCCGACGGCAATTCCGCCTGGGCGGCTTCGTCAAGCACCTGGGCGAGGGTCTTGAGCGCGTGGGCGATCTTTCCTTTTGCGGCATAAGAGCGCAGCCGCTTTACCGGATGGCTGCCTTCGAGCAGCCACTTGATGATTTTTTGGCTGGCTCCCGGTCCGACACCGTCGAGAAGCAGCAGGATGCGATTCCACGAAACCGCGTCCTGAGGGTTGGCGAGCACGCGCAGATGGGCGAGCAGGTCTTTGACATGGGCGGTTTCCATGAACTGGAAACCGCCGCGCTTGATAAACGGGATATTGCGCCGCGCCAGCTCGATTTCCAGGTCGAAGGAATGAAAGCTCGAGCGGAACAAAACCGCCATGTCCCACAGCGGCACGCCCTCTTCGCGCAACTCCAGGATTTTTTGACAGACGAACTGCGACTGCATCTGTTCGCTGCCGGCCTGGATGAGCTTGGGCCTTGTGCCCACGGACTTGCGCGTAAACAGGCGCTTGTCGTAGCCCTCCTTGGCGCGCTGGATGATTTCGTTGGTCAGATTGAGGATCGGCTGGGTGCTGCGGTAGTTCTCTTCGAGCTTGATGATGCGCGCGCCGGGAAAGTGCTTGGGAAAATCCATGATATTGCGGAAATTGGCGCCGCGGAATGAATAAATGCTCTGGGCGTCATCGCCCACCACGGCCACGTTGTCGTGGGTCGCCGCCAGCAGCCGGACGATTTCGGATTGCAGACGGTTTGTGTCCTGGTACTCGTCGACCATGATGAAACGGTAGGTGTCGGAAAGCCGCTGGCGCACCTCCTGGTGATCGGCCAAGAGGTCTCGAAGCCGGATCAAAAGATCGTCGTAGTCGATCAAGGATTTGCTCTGTTTGTAGTCGGTGTAGCGGCGTTGAAGCTCGGCAAGCTCGTAATGGACGTCCATCAAATGCGGGTATTCCAGCTCGAGCAGAGCGTTGAGCGCGATCTGCTTGTTGTGGGTCATGCTGAGGATTTCCGCGACCGTTTGCTTGCGAGGGAAACGTTTTTCCTTGGTATTCAGCCCCATCTCGGCGCGCAGGGCTTGAATCGCGTCTTCGCTGTCGGTGCGGTCCATGATGGTAAAAGACGGGGCCAGCGCGACGTGGCGCCCGTAAACGCGCAGCACCAGATTGGCGAAGGAGTGGAAAGTACCGCCGGCTACCTGGTTGCAGCGCCCGTCGATCAAAAGCCCGGCGCGGCGGATCATCTCCTCGGCGGCGCGGCGAGTGAAGGTCAAAAGCAGGATCGACCGCGGATCGATGCCCTGGTCGATCAGGTGGGCGACCCGGTAAACCAGCGTGCGCGTTTTTCCCGTGCCCGCTCCGGCGATGATCAGCAACGGCCCCTCGACCGCACTCGCCGCTTCATACTGCGCCTGGTTTAATTCCTTGCGGTAGTCGAGCCCTGAACTCTCGCGAATCGGTTGGGATGGATCTTTAAGTATATAGGTGGTGGTCAAGAACGCTCCAATCGGAGGGTAAATTACCTATTTTCCAACAGTGGAGCAAGTGACGAGCCGCCTTTGACGGCGCAAACGGGAAGTCGCCCATGGCTCAGCGAGTGGGCACAAAGATTGAAAAAGATTGCCGGTCCAAGAAGTCGAACTCGCGCTCAAGCGCGTAGCCGGCCTGCTCCATCACGCGCTTGATGCTTTCAACCGGCGTCGCGTGCCCCACAAGGTTTACCAGCCAGGCACGCCGGTCGAAATCGATAATCGCGACGCGGCCCCCGGGCCGAAGGTAGTCGCGCAAGTTGGCAAAATAAGCGGCGCGGTTCTCGATGTGGTGATAAGTATTGACAGTGAGGATCAGATCAACGCCGGCGGGCGGCAGCAGCGGTGCGTCCGGCTTGGCAAGTATGGTTTCGACGTTGGCCACATCGTCTTGCTTCGCCCGCTCGGCGATCAGACGGATCATATCACGGTCGATGTCCACGGCGTAGACTTTGCCGCCGGAACCGACCGCCTCGGCCAGCCTGAAGGTAAAATAGCCGCCGCCGGCACCCAGGTCGGCCACGACCGCTCCCGGTCGGATATCGAGACTCTCGATGACCTGTTGCGGCTTCTGCCAGTGGTCTCGATTGACACCCTGATAGGCGCACTGCTTGAGCTGTGCGCAGCCCGCGAGCAGGAGGGCGGCAAAAACAAGAAAAAATGGAGCTCGCGAAGTTTTCTTGGGTCGCATGAACGCCGGAGTGTGCGCCTAGCTCTGGGGCGGGAGCAGCGGCGATCGGCCCGACACCCGATCGACGGCAAGGGAAACTTTCTGGCGCAGATCGGCGACATCGAAGGGCTTGCCGACGAAATCGAAGGCGCCGAAGCTCATGGCCTTCTCCGCCAACTGCTGAGAGTTGACGCCGGTAAGCATGATGACTTCACAGCCGGGATGAATCTCCTTGATGCGCCGAAGCACTTCCAGACCGTCGGTTTTCGGCATCATCACGTCCAACAGCACCACGTCGGGGAGCGCCTCTTCAACCTTAGCCAATGCGACGTCAACAGAATCGGCTTCCTGCAGGCGAAAGGTTCTGCCGAATACCATCTTGAGCGACTCCCGCACGCCGATCTCGTCGTCAACCAGCAACAAAAGAGGCAGATTCATAAGAGTGGTCACAACCCTTGGATTTTGCTCCAATGAATTTCAATTTGCGACCACTCTGTCATTTACGCGCGGGAGTGGCAAGCCCGTTTTGCGGCGCCAAGAATCTCAAGGTGCGATTCTCGTAATTTAACGGTCAAAATCAAGGCGCGCGGGCGTGTCCACCCATGTGCTATGGCGGGCGCTCCGGCCGAATTTCCCCGCCAAACCTTGGCGCGCGATAGGAGCGCTCGTGCCATGGCGAGGATATCAGCCAAAAACTCTGGGGACCGCAAGGACCCGCTTGTTTACCTGGCGCTGCCTCCCGGAAACAGGCCCCCTAAGCGCTGGCGGTGTATCCAGCAAAAAATTTTTGTGCTATTTTTGCTAAACCAATGCCGTGCTCATGCGTCTAATCGCTATAATGACCGGGTCCAAGTTAAAACTTCGCGCTTTTTTCGGCGTCATTTTCGGCTTGATCCTCGTTGCCGCCGCTCCGGTAGGCGAAGCGATGATCAAACCCGAAGCGGTGCCGGCCTACCAGCCCAAGCATTTTCCGTTTGAAGAGGGCGAAAAAGCGGTCTATCACGCGACCTGGAACGGCATGATTTCAGTGGCTACCGCCGAAGTGCGCACGGCGCAGGCGGTGGTTGACGGCAGGAAGGTTTTTCAGGTGCGCATCGATGCCAAAACCTCGCGCGCCATGGATTTTTTCTGGCGCATGCGTGATACCATCAGCTCGACCTTCGACGCCAAAGCGCTGGCACCGTCGAAGTTCACCTTTAACCAGAGAGAAAATTCCCGCGTGATCGATACCGAGGCGCGGTTCGATGCAGACGCAAATCGCTGGTCGGTCAACCGTCAGCAGGCGGGCAGGAAGCCGAGGGAATATCATTTTGATTCCCAAAATACGCTGGATCCGATCACCGCGGTGTACCTGGCGCGCAGCACCGATTTCAAGGTCGGAGACAAGCTTTATTTAAAAGTTTTCGGCGGGCGGTATCAATATTTGCTCGAATTGTTCGTCGAAAAGAAAGAGCCGGTGGCACTGCGATCGGGCAAAACTGTGGAGGCTTATCGAATCATCCCGCGCATTCAGAACATTACGAAAAACGGCTATGCCGGCCGTTTTAACGAAGCCACGATCTGGATTTCCGCGGATGAGCGGCGTCTTCCGGTCAAAATAAGCAGCAGGATCGCCTTCGGGAGCGTTCAGCTAGAACTGGTGGATGAGGGTTTGAGACAGTCCACGGCAAGCGGATCTCGCGCGCCGGCATCTTAAATTCGCGCTCCGCAGGATATGTACCATGGAACTCGGGATCGGAAGAATTCTGAAAGGTAGGCCGCTTGGACCAGCCAAGTTTCTCGCCGGCCGAAAATTAGGAACAAGTGGCTGGAAACCGGGGACTTTTCTAATTGCACTGTCGCTATCGGCGGCAACGTTTTCCGCTTGTCTCACAGTCGGTCCGGCGACGAGCCGCCCCGCGCCGCGGCAGGAATATACCTCTCGCCCGCCGGATTCGGAGAGCCGCGTAAACGCCGTAGACGCTGAGCGCCTGCGCCGCGTCATGGTGCCGCTGCTGCGAGCGATGGACCGTCCATGCCCATTGGACCGGGTGCGCGTCGGTATCGTCAAGCAAGACGAAATCAACGCGGCGAATGCCGGAAGCTGCCAGTTCTTCGTCACCACGGGGCTATTGCACCGTGCCAACGACGACCAATTGCGCGGCGTCATGGCTCACGAGATCGCCCACGAGGATCTCGGCCACGTCGCCCGAGCCCAGGTGCGCGGTGCGGGGCTCGGTATCCTCTCGGCGGGCCTGCAACAATTGTTTCCCGCGGCCGGCGCCTTGGCGCCGATCGCCGGTGAGCTGGTAGCGCGAGGTTACAGCCGAAATGAGGAGTTTGCCGCCGACCGCCACGGCGTCGAAATCCTGCGGCGCGCGGGCCATACCAAGGCTACCATGGTGAATTCTCTCGCGTGGATTCGCCGGGCGTCCGGCAGCGGTGGCGGAGGATTTCTGTCTACCCACCCGGCGCTGGACGATCGAATCAGCACCATTCAGCGCCTGCCTTAACCGGGATTTCCCCTGCAATATCCTGCAAAATCCGGATTTTCTAGCGGGAAAATTTTACTGCCGGCGGTAAACAAAGCCGCCTCTTGGGCGTCTAATGGCTCAAGGAGGCGAACCACCATGATTTATAACTTGAGCGCGTTAAAAAAGCTTTGCGGTCTGGCGGTAAGTATGGCTTTGATCGCAACTCTGGCATCGGGGTGTGCCGGCGGCGCATTGACCACCCGTGAAAAAGGCGCGGGCATTGGTGCGCTTGGCGGCGCCGCCGCGGGCGGCATCATCGGTTCGGCTGTACGGCATCCGGGCGCGGGCGCGGCCATAGGCGCGGCGCTTGGGTTGGGAGCCGGCGCGCTCGTAGGCGACCAGCTGCAGGGCAGGGATAATGCAGCCACTGAGCAGGACCGCCGGATCAACGAAAATGAGCAGGAAATCTTGCGCCAGCGGCGCGAGTTGGAAGAGATGAGGCGGCGGGAATATTAAGTCCAGCCATTTACTTAAAGGAGTTTATAAGTAAGCGCCTGGATAACACGGGTTCGTTGGCAACGAAGGGACGAGTCGTTCCAAGCGCGGGCCATGCGTCGGTGCCCGATCGGCCGCCACCCGGTCCGCTCCCCAACCGCTTATTTGAGGCGCGGGTGCGAAAGCATTCTTTAAGTCTTGGTGCCCGCGCTTTCCACGACTCGTCCCTTCGTCACTGGATTTTTACTAACCAAATAAGTCTTTGGTAATTTTACAAAGGGGGCGTTTGCCCCCTTTTTGCGTTCCGGGATGCCGGATTCTCTGCCCTGCTTTGCGAAACGCTTCCGATCGAGTCAAACACCGTGCCATGGGCTGCCGAAGGCGGATCGGTTCGCCGGCAACGCGATTCTTTTGAAAACTATTGAGTACTCTCCCGCTTGGTTTTAAGCTTATGGGCCGTGAATGTTCTAATCACCGGCGCCGCGGGATTGGTGGGCCGCCACTTTGCGCGAAGGTTGGCGCGCGACCATGAGGTGACGGCGCTCAGGCATCCTGACCTCGATATCACCGATGAGGTCGCGGTCGAGCGCTGCGTGGCGGACGTGAAACCGGCCTTGATCGTCAACTGCGCCGTTTTGCAGGTGGACGAATCCGAGCAGGACCCGGTGAGAGCTCAGGCCATCAATGCCGAGGGACCGAAATTTCTAGCCGAAGCGGCGAGAAAGGCGGATGCCGAAATCGTCCAGTTCAGCACCCAGTACGTGTTCGAGGGAGACCCTATCGGCCGTCCGCCCTACACCGTCGAAGACGAACCTCGACCCGTCAATGTTTACGGGAGAACGAAGTGGGCCGGTGAGAAGGCGGTGCGCAACGCCTGCGAGCGCAGTTACATCCTCCGGACATCCTGGGTTTTCGGGAGCGGCAAGGCGACTTTTCTCTGCGATACGCACAACGATTTGAAGGCGGGGAGGAAGGTTCGCGCCATTGACGATATCTGGTCCTCTGCGACCTACGTCGAAGATCTGATCGATCGAGTTCAGCTCATCGTTGTGCGGCGGCAATACGGCACCTATCACGTCGTTAACGCCGGTGTTTGCTCGTATTACGATTTTGCTCTTGAAGCCGGCCGCTTGCTCGGACTTGAGCGCGCGCAGCTCGACGCACTGATCGAGATCATTCACGAGCGCGACATGAATCGGGTCGCCGCCCGGCCGCGCTACACGCCGCTTCGCTGCCTGCTTTCCGAAACCTTGGGTTTGCCGCCCATGCGCCACTGGCGCGCAGCGCTGGCAGCGTATGTGCGCGAAAGCTTGGAGTGATGGAGTCCCGGAATGATCGCTTTGGCAATCACTTCCGAGTTCTTTGACTCAGCACTCCAATGCCCCGTCGCTTGAATCTGTCACTTTGTTGACAGCCGGCTTTCGTCGGGACTACAAGATCGGTAGTCCAGCAAAATCGCGAAGGAGGGCATTCTCATGTCAAACTTTCCGGTCGTCGATACGGACGGACATGTTCTCGAACGGCAGTCGGATATTCGCAAATATCTCGAGGAGCCCTGGATCAAACGGCCGACGCCGCTCTGGCCCGGCGATCAGCCCTGGGACAACGATATGATGAATTCCTTCGAGATGGCGCGCGAGTGGAAAGGACTCGGCGCCGCCGAGCAAGTCGACCGCTGGCATAAAATCATGGACGAATTCGGCATCGAGAAGGCGGTTTGCTTCCCGACCGGCTCGGGCAACATCGCCAAAAACCAGGAAGTGCCGTATCAGATCGCCGTGGCGCGCGCCGCCAATACGCAGTTCGCCAAAGAATACAACGCGCGTTCCGACCGGTTAACCTGTGTCGGCTGCCTGCCGATGCGTTCGCCGAAGGCCGCGGCTGAGGAACTGCGCCGCGCGGTGACACAGTTGGGCCTGATCGGTTTCGAGATTCTTCCGACCGGTTTGCCGCTGGCGCTCGGCGATCCTTTCTACGACCCGATCTATGAAGAAGCGGAACGTTTGGGCGCGGTTCTCGGCGTTCACGGCACGCGCAACACCTCGCGCGAGCTGGGGACGTCGGGGTTGGCGACCTTCGCCGAGGTTCATTCCTATGCCTTCCCTGTGGGCATCCTGCTGCAGTTCACCAGCATCGTCTGCCAGGGTTTGCCGGTCCGCTTCCCGAAGTTGAAGTTGGCGTTCCTCGAAATCGGCGCGACCTGGCTGCCTTACTATCTCGACCGTCTCGACGAGCATTGGGAAAAGCGCGGCGAATTTGAAATGCCGCTGCTCAAGAAAAAGCCCAGCGACGTCGTGCGCGAATCGAAGATGTATTTCAGCGTCGAGCCCGGCGAATCGCAGCTCGCCGCCACGGTCGATTACGTCGGTGCCGAGCACTTTCTCTACGCCTCCGACATCCCCCACTGGGACAACGAGTTCCCGCACAACCTGCGGGATTTGCAGGGCCACAAACAATTGTCGAACGAAACCAAGGAGAAGATTCTCTATCGAAATGCCAAGGAACTGTTCTCACTGTGACACCGCGGAGGCAATGGTCAACACACGGGTGTTGAACTGAGGTGGTGGTGGCGTGAACAGCCCGGCCGATGGTCTTTGAGAACCGATGCTACGGCTTGAAAAAGCCGCCGTTCGTAGAGAAATAACCCGCCGCTCCGGCAGATTTTGGAAAGCAACTTTGCCAAGTTGAAGTAGCGGTGGATAGTGAGCAGATTTGGATTCAATGGTCA
>CAZILB010000120.1:0-4360 GCA_964539925.1 uncultured Syntrophobacter sp.
TACGGCCTTGTGTTAAAAATTTGCCATGAAGATCACGCGCGAAGAAGTCGCGCGAGTGGCCCTTCTAGCCAGGCTCCGGCTCACTCCGGCGGAAGAAGAGGCGATCACCGGTCAGCTCGATCAAATCCTCGGCTACATGGACAGGCTGGCAGCGGTGGATACCTCCAATGTCCCGCCCTTTCGCCAGGCCGCCGATGCTGCGAACGAGTTGCGCGACGACCGAATCACCAATCGTCCCGATGCCGAAGCGCTGCTCGCCAACGCCCCGGACCGCGACGGTACTTTCTTCAAAGTTCCGAAGATCCTCGAATGACGCTTACGGCCCTCACGGTCCACGAAGCCGGCGAAAAACTGCGCCGGCGCGAGCTTTCTTCCGTCACGCTCACCGAAGCTCTGTTCGAACGCATTGCCGAGAAGGACAACCGGCTCCGAGCCTATTTGACCCTTGATCGCGAGGGTGCGCTGGTCGCCGCCCGGCGCGCCGATGAGCGCTTGGCGCGGGGCGAGGAGGCTTCGCCGCTCTTGGGCATCCCTGTCGCTCTAAAGGATAATTTCCTCACGCGCGGGTTGCGCACCAATTGCGCGTCGAAGATCCTGGCTGATTTTGTTCCACCCTACGATGCCGCTGCGGTGGGCAAGTTGCGGGCCGGCGGCGCGGTGATCCTCGGCAAAACCAATCTCGATGAGTTCGCCATGGGGTCGTCGGCGGAAAATTCCGGGTTTTTCCCGACGCGCAATCCGTGGAACCTGGAGCGGATACCCGGAGGCTCTTCCGGCGGGTCGGCTGCCGCTGTCGCAGCGGATCTATGCCTGGCGGCCCTGGGCACCGATACCGGCGGTTCGATCCGCCAACCCGCCGCCTGCTGCGGCGTCGTCGGCTTAAAACCGACCTATGGCCGGGTTAGCCGCTACGGCATCATCGCTTTTGCCTCTTCCATGGATCAGGTCGGACCGATGACCAAGGACGTGCGCGACGCCGCGCTGCTGCTGCAAACACTCGCCGGCCGCGATCCCGCCGACTCGACCTCGGCGGATCGGCCCGTACCCGACTACCGCGAGGCTTTGACCCGCGAAATCAAGGGTCTGCGCATCGGCGTGCCCAAGGAGTATTTCGTTTCGGGAATGCAGGCGGAGGTTGAACTGGCCGTACACGCGGCGATTCGCGAGCTGGAAAAACAGGGCGCGATCATTGAAGATATTTCGCTGCCGCACACAGAGCACGCCGTCTCGGTCTATTATATCGTTGCCACCGCCGAGGCGAGCTCGAACCTGGCGCGCTACGACGGCATGCGCTACGGCTGCCGCGCCGACGCCAAGGATCTCACCGAAACCTATAGGCTCACTCGCGACCAGGGCTTCGGTGCCGAGGTCAAGCGGCGCATCATGCTCGGCACCTACGTTTTGTCCGCCGGTTATTACGATGCCTACTATCTCAAGGCGCAGCGGGTGCGCCGCCTGATGCAGCTCGACTTCGACGAGGCGTTCACACACTGCGACGCGATCGTGACACCGACCGCGCCCACCACTGCGTTCAAGATCGGGGAGAAGACCAAAGACCCGCTGCAAATGTATCTCTCCGACATTTACACGATCTCGGCCAACCTGGCGGGCTTGCCCGCGCTTTCGCTCCCTTGCGGCTTCGACGCCGACGGCATGCCCATCGGCCTGCAGATCATCGGCAAGCCTTTCGACGAGCCGACGATCCTCCGGGCAGCGTATCATTACGAGCAGGCGACGGCATGGCACATGAGAAAACCGAGGCTATGAAGGGAAGTTTTTCCGGCATTCCTGTGAAGAAGCATTCACCGCAGAGACGCCGAGTTCGCAGAGAGGCTGTTCAAGCAATGAATGATTTTTACGCAATTTTCTCTGCGCCCTCCGCGCCTCGGCGGTAAAATTTCCGAGTGCTGCGGCACACAAAAGCCTGAAGGCCCTGAACACAAAATGCAAAAGGCAAAATGCGAAATGCAATTTTCAAAGTGAAATCAGCGCACCGATGTACTTGGCCGCGCCAATTCCACATTTTGCCTTTTGCCCTTTGCCTTTTGCCTTGAAACGGAGCCTCTTGTGAAGTACGAACCCGTCATCGGCCTGGAAGTTCACGCCCAACTGCTCACCGAGTCCAAGATCTTTTGCGGTTGCTCCACCCGGTACGGACAACAGCCGAACGAAAACGTATGCCCGGTTTGCGCCGGTTTTCCCGGGGTCCTGCCGGTATTAAACAAAAAGGTCGTCGAGCTCGCCGTAAAAACCGGATTGGCCACCGGTTGCGAGATCAGCCGTTCGAGCATCCTCGCGCGCAAAAATTATTTTTATCCCGACCTGCCCAAGGGCTATCAAATCAGCCAGTACGAGCTGCCGATTTGCATCAACGGCGCCGTCGACCTTGAGGTTGACGGCACGACCCGAAAGGTTCGTCTGACGCGAATCCATATGGAAGAGGACGCCGGCAAGAACATTCATGACGCCCATGGCGATGCCAGCCTGGTGGATCTCAATCGCGCCGGCGTGCCGCTTTTGGAAATCGTCAGCGAACCCGATATGCGCAGCGCGGCGGAAGCCGGCGCTTATCTGCGAACCTTGCGAACCATCCTCCAATATCTCGGCGTCTGCGACGGCAATATGGAGGAAGGGAGCTTTCGCTGCGACGCCAATGTTTCCGTCCGGCCCGAGCACAGCCCTGTTCTCGGCACCAAGATCGAAATCAAAAATCTCAACTCCTTTAGAGCCGTCGAAAAAGCGATCGCTTTCGAAATCGAGAGGCAGACCGAGGTGCTCTCCGAAGGCGGCCAGCTGGTTCAAGAGACCCGTCTCTGGGACGAGAGCCGCGAAGAGACTCGTTCCATGCGCTCAAAAGAGGCGGCGCACGACTATCGCTATTTTCCCGATCCCGACCTGCTCCCGTTGGTCATCGACGAGAGTTGGATCGCCGAGATCCGCGCCCAGTTGCCCGAACTGCCCGCCGCGCGCAAAGCCCGCTTCATGACCGAGTACGGACTGCCCGCTTACGATGCCGAACTGCTTACCGGCCGCAAGGATGTGGCTGATTATTTTGAAAACTGCGCGCGCGCCCACGCCAACCCCAAGGGGATCGCCAACTGGATCGTCGGCGATCTTTTTCGCGTCCTCAAGGAGCGCAGGCTCGACGAACAGCTTTACCTTTCGCGCTGGCCGATCGCGGCGCGCCACTTGGCGCAACTCGTCGGTTTGATCGACTCAAACCGAATCAGCGGCCGAATCGCCAAGACGGTCTTCGAGGCCATGCTCGATTCGGACAAGGCGCCGGAAACCATCGTCAGAGAGAAACGCCTGGAGCAGGTTTCCGATACCGGCAGCCTTGAAAACGCGGTCGATCGGGTCATCGCCGCCAATGATAAACAGGTGGCGCAATATAAAGCGGGCAATGAAAAAGTCTTCGGCTTTCTCGTCGGTCAGATTATGAAAGCCACCGAGGGACGGGCGAATCCGCAGAAGGTCAACGAAATCCTTCGAGCCAAGCTCAAGTAGGAAAGGGGACTGTCCCCCTTCCGGCCGGGGACTGTCCCCTTTCAGGTTAAGGCTGAGGTTGAGGCCGAGGACAAAGAAAAGGTGCAAGGCGGTTCGAAACTCTCAACTCTAAACCATTAACCCTCGACTGTCCTATTCCTTAACCTTAACCTAACCCTTCCTTGGCGTGATTGGCGGAAAGTGGACAGTCCCTTTTCTCCGGCCGTTCGAAGTTCAACGTTCAAAGTTCCAAAACCTCGGACCGGACTTAACGTCGAACGTCGAACCGTCTTTCAACCTCGAACGAGGGAAAGGGGACCGTCCCCGGTCGGAAGGGGGACGGTCCCCCTTTCCCTGTTTACGGCACCGAGGAGCGCGCTTCCGGGCGAAACCTCTGCGGCATATTGATCACAATACCGTTCAACCCGTCCTGCTGGAACGCCCGCAATTGGCGCTCGGCCTGGTCGCGCTGGGCAAAATTTCCGAGCCGTACTCGCAGCGATCCCTCCGCCCCCGCTTCGGTGACCGACACCGCGTAGCCGCGCCGCTCCATGTTTTCGGCCCAACGTTGCGCTTTCTCTTTGTCGTTGAAGGCAAGCTGAACAATGAACCCCTCTAAGGCTCTCGGAGCCCGCCGGGCAAGCGGTTTAGCCTCCGGCAGGGTCTCCGTCGGCGGCTTGCGCAACAGCGCAAGCTGCTCCGCGGCGCCTCTTTCCGCGCCAGTTTCAGGAACCGAGATCGAATCCCTTGCCGCTGCAGGCTCCGATGCCGCCGATTCCAACTCCGCTTTCGCCGGAGCCGCAAGCGCTTTCGCCTCTTCCGGCGCGGCCGTTGGCATCTTCGGGGCGGCCGCTACCGCTTCCGGCGCTTTGGC
>CAZILB010000120.1:4460-11906 GCA_964539925.1 uncultured Syntrophobacter sp.
GGGTTTGCTCACGGTCAGCTCCGACTCGGTTTTCGCCAGTTCTTTGTCCGGTGTCGGCAGCGGAGCCGCAAGCGCCGGCGCCGGCTTTGCCGGCGCTTTGGAAGGCAGCAAAATATCTTCGCGAATGGTCGGACGAAAATCGACGCGCGCTTCTTCGGGGCGGTATGAAACCAACTGCAAAGGACCGTCTTCCTCGACGGCAAAAATCACCGCGTCGCTCAGGATCTCGTTCTGGCTGATTTCCCGGCGCACGAAAGCGCGGACTTTCTCTTTGGAAAAATACAAAATGGCGCGTTCCATCACGACGCGATTTCCACCGGCTTCCGGCACCACGTTGCGCCAGGCAAGGTTCAGCCCGTAACCGCTCAGCTCCTGGTCCTGGTAAATTGCCTTATCCTCGCTGAGCATCGCCAACAATTCCTCGCCGTAGAGGGAAACAAGGCGCGCCACTTTCTCGCTGCGCGCGCCCCGCGCCTCAAAGGTCTCCGGGGTGCCCATGATGACTTCCAGGTAGCGTTCATCGGGGCTCTTGGCGGCGGAATGGGTGAAAAACCCAATGCCGCCGACCGATGATATGTTGTTGGCAAATTGCAGGTTGCTGGTTTTCGGATTGCGCACGATGCGCTCGATCAAGCGATCAAGGTTATCTTTGTATCGGGTACCCAGGTATCGCGCCTTGGGCGTGCTGTAATACGACGGCGGGGTGGCAATTAAACCGGTCGTCGATACTGTTTTCGGCGGCTGAGTTTCCATCATTGCGCAGCCGCCGGCGAGGATAACGCAAGGAATGACCAATACTTGGAAAAAACGTATAAAAGTCACGACCCGGCTCCTCCGACATGCACCTGCTGGTTAAAGATTTCTTGACAGCCTTCGTCGAGCCCCTATAATAAAAGCTCTTTTGCAAGGCCTATACGGGGAAATATAGTTGCTGAGGCGATTAAACACAACTAAAACTTGAAGGTCGGAGAGTAAAATGTATGGCAATCGGTGAGCTCCTGCTGGCCAAAGGTATTATTACCGACGCCCAGCTCGATCAGGTTCTTCATCAACAAAAGATCGCCGGCGGGCGCATCGGGGACAACCTGGTCGCTCTCGGTTACATCGGGCGTAACGATCTTGAGGCCATTCTTCAGGAACCGCCGGCGGTCGCCAACACCGTCGACGATACCGGCCTCGATTCCAACTTCTTGGTCAATTGTCTGCTTCGGACCCTGTACGTCTCGGCGCTGCAAACCATTCCCGAGCTTTCCGAACAAATGAAACTGACCCGCCGCGTGGTCGAGGATCTATTAACCTTCGCCAAGAAGGAAGCGCTCGTCGAAATCCGCGGCCCGTCGGAGAAAAATTTCAACATCTTGCGCTATGCGCTGACCAGCGCCGGCAGGGAAAGAGCCAGCGAGGCGCTGCGGCGATGCGAATACATCGGACCGATGCCGATTCCGCTGGAGGCCTATCAGACGCAAATACAAAAACAGACGATCACCAACGAAATCATCGGCATCGACAAACTGAGAAAGGCCCTGTCTCATCTGGTGATCTCGGAGGATATTATCCGCAAGCTCGGCCCAGCGGCCAACTCCGGGAGAGCCATCCTCATCTACGGCGCCGCCGGCAACGGCAAAACCTCCATCGCCGAAGCGGTCATCAGCGCATTTGAACAGCCCGTTTACGTTCCCTATTGCATCGAAGCCGACGGCCAGATCATCAAAATCTACGATCCATCGGTGCACGTGGCGTTTCCGGCCAGCGACTCCGCCAAGGAAACCAACGGACATGCCAATCCGCTCTTTCTCCCCCATCTCGAGCATGATCCGCGCTGGGTGCGTTGCCGCAGGCCCTACGTCATTTCCGGCGGCGAACTCATGCTCGAAATGCTGGATTTGGACTTCGACCCCCATTCGAAGTATTATGAGGCGCCGTTGCAGATGAAAGCGATCGGCGGCATATTCGTGATCGACGACTTCGGCCGGCAGCGCGTGCGCCCCCACGAGCTGTTAAACCGTTGGATTTTTCCGCTCGAACGCAAAATCGATTATTTGACGTTGCACACCGGCAAGAAATTTTCGGTGCTGTTCGATCAGCTCGTGATATTCGCGACCAATTTTCCGCCGGAGGAACTCATGGATCCGGCGCAATTGCGGCGGGTCCATTACAAGCTGAAAATTAATCCGCCGTCGGAGGACGAATACAGGGAAATTTTCCAGCGCATATGCGATTCTTACGGATTGGAGTTTTCGGAAAAGATTGTCGCCCATCTGCTCGAGTCGTTCTACTACAAGCATAAGGTTCCCTTCGCCGGATTCCATCCCAAGTTCATCGCCGAACATGTCATTGCCGCTTGCCATTACCTCGGCGTCCCGGCGCGCATCAGCCCCGAGCTGCTGGCGGATTCGTTGGAAAATATGGTGATTTTACCGGGCCGGCCCGGGGCCCAAGAGTAAGGTGTAATGGCGCGGCCGTTAGCGTTGATGATCCAATCCACGGATTCGCCCCTGGGAGCCGTTTCCAAGCTTCTCGAAGCCCGCGAGTGCTCCGTGCACGTGAGCCGTTCGCTTGACGAAGCGGAAAGGGTCATCGCCGCCTTTCCGGTCGATCAGCTCAAGTTTATCTTTGCCGATCTGGTTTTCTGTCAAGGCGGTTCCTGGCATGGATTCGTCCAGCGCGTGCGCCAGGATGCCGAGCATATCGCCGTGGTGTGCTACGACCCGCAACATCCCCAACCGCTGCACGGCCTGCTGGGAGGTTCGAACCACGCGACGCCCGATGCCAGATCGCCGCAAGCGGTCGGCGTACCGACGATGATCGGCGACACGCCGCAGTTCGACGAGATCCTCAATCTCGCCAATCGCTACGCCATGCATGACATTACAGTGCTGATCACCGGCGAAACCGGCACGGGCAAAGAAGTGATGGCGCAGTATATTCACGCCAAAGGACCCCGCGCGGACATGCCCTTCGTCGGCTGCAACATGACCGCGATTCCGGAGACGCTGGTCGAGAGCGAACTCTTCGGCTACGTAAAAGGAGCGTTTACCGGAGCGGACCGCAATAAAAAAGGCTTGATCGAGGCCGCCGAAGGAGGCACGCTTTTTCTCGACGAGATCGGCGACCTGGCGCCTTCGATCCAGCTCAAACTGCTGCGCTTTCTCGAAACCCGCCAGTATTACCGCGTCGGCGAGTCGACGCCAAAGACCAGCGACGTGCGCATCATCGGGGCGACCAACAAAGAACTCGAAGAAGCGATCCAGGGCACGGGGTTTCGCAAGGATCTCTATTTTCGCCTGAACAGCGCGCGCATCATTTTACCGCCGCTGCGCGAACGCCGGGAAGATATCATTATATTGATCGCCAATTTCGTCTTTCAGGCGTGCAGCCAATATCATAGACCGCTGAAGAAGCTGAGCAGTTCCACCAAGGCTTTATTCCTGGACTACCCCTGGCCCGGCAATATCCGCGAGCTCAAAAGCGTGATCGAAAGCGCCGTCATGGTCTCGGATGGAGAATACATCACCATCAGCGACCTGCCGATGAACCTGCAGCAGTATGCCACCGGAAGGCGCGACGAAATCGGCAGCCGTGCGATCCGCAATATCGAAGAAGGCGAGCGCGTGGTCATCGAAGACGCCCTGCGCCAGACCAACGGCAACAAGGGGAAAGCTGCCGAAGCCCTGGGTATTTCCACCCGCACCCTATATCGAAAGCTGGAAAAGTACGCTATCGCCGACTGACCGTTGGCGCCGAGGTCCATTTGCCGTTCCCATGCCCTCCTGCCGCGGCCGTACTGATCGCGATGATGGCCGCAGCCCCGGCGCAGGCGCAAACGAGCGCCGCCAACGAAACCGTTGCATCGAAAAGCGCGATGCAACTGTACAGCGCGCCGGATGAAACCTCGCCGCCGGCGGGGATGCTGGCGGCGGAGGAAACGCCGACGGCCATCGCCGAGGCGCGCGGCGCACAGGGCGCGAAGTGGCATCTGGTGAGGACGAAAAGCGGTTTGGTCGGTTGGCTCAAACAGAGCGAGAGCGATCAATCGAAGACCCTCGAGCGCTTCTTCCAGGCGCTGCCGCGCGATGACGGCGCGGTGGCAAGGACGATCCCCCAGGCAGCCGCGGGCTCCGCGCTTCCAGGAACGATCACGGTGCCTGTGCGCCTGGCCGGTCGAGCCGCAGTCGTCCCGGCGCTGCTCAACGGCAGCGTTAAAGCAAACCTGATCGTCGATACCGGCGCAACCGTTACGGTCATTTCCCGCGCTCTGGCGCAGCGCCTGAATATCAGCCCGAGCGGCGCGATGATTGGACACACCGTCGGCGGCCCCATCGTCGCTCCCGTGGCGCGCCTTGATTCCATCAGCGTCGGCGCCGCAGAGATCAGAAGTTTGTCGATTATTGTCCATGATTTTTCCCCAAATCCCCAGATCGAGGGGTTGCTGGGTATGGATTTTCTGGGACAATTTCGGGTCAGCCTGGACTCCCAAAAACAGCTTTTGCTCCTCTCCCCCAGGTAGTATTCACGGTCTTTTTCCGCAAAACCGGACACATAGAGACATTGCGCGGACATATTTGTACGCCTTGAACAGAAATCGGGGAATCGCCTCGGGCGTTTGCGAGCCATTTGTGGTTACGACGGTAAATTTATTGGCCTTTTGTTAAGGGCACTCGTGGCAACAAATTTGCTTAAAAGAGAACCGATGCTCCAGCGGCACTGCGATAGTTCGCCGCCGGAACGCCTTCACCATATGATGACCGCTCAAAAGCAATCCACGGCAGACCGCGAAGGGCCGCCCACGGAACCCGACAGCCCTGCGCTGGGATTCGCTAAACTGCTCAACTCCATCGAGGGATTGCAGCAGAGATTAGGTGATTTCTCCATCGAGGAGCTGACGCGCGCCGAGGACACCGCCAACACGCTTATTCGCCGCCTGGCACTGGTGCGAAATCGACTGGACCGTATCGCCGAGCTTAAAAATTCATTTGCCGATGTCCATTCGGCTGTGGGCCGGTTGACCGCTAAGGACCTCGATTTGATCGGCGCGGCGAGCATGGAAACAGCTCCTAGTCCCCAGGCTATCATTGACGCCCGCAAGATCATTCGCTTGCGCCGATTTTTGCTCGCAGTCCCAAGCGGCGCGGAACAAGAAACGTTTGAAGCGTCGCTAGACCCGCTTCCGACTACCGCTCCCGCGGCGTCGGGGTTTGATCCCGACCCGGAGCCTGAGTATGGCGCCGTTGTTTCGGCTCCCACTCCGTCAGTTCGAGAAGCGGAAACACCGGCGCTGCCATACGGCGCGGATACCTGGTCTGAGTCCGGAGCGATCCCGTTGCCGGCGCCACGCGAAAACGAACATCTCCAACCCGATCATACCCGTGAAGAGAGATTCTCAACGGCGCACAACGACGACCACTCCCAGGCCCCGTCGAGCGGTGCTCCGGAGTCGGCTCAAAACGAAGCTGAGCCAGTCTCCTCATTGCCGTGGATAGCGGAGGTTTTGCCGGAGAGCGCCGCCGCTTCCGACGCCGGCGAAAGCTTTGCTTTTGCGACGCCGGAGCCGACCGAGTCAATAATGGCGATCCAACCGGCGCCCGAAGCGGATCAGCCGCCGCTGTCCGAAAGCGACATGCGCGAGCAGCAAGCGAACGCTGTGCTGCTGTTATCGGCGCCGCACTCGCCGGAACACCCGGCCGGCTCAAACACGACTCCCGAATTCGCTAGCGACGTTGTTTCCCCTGCTGCCGAAACCGTATTTGACAGGCGGCTTTTAGACGAACTGATACAAAACTACGGCGAGCTTATACCTTACACCGGCACCGCCGCCCGTCCCGACCCGGCGCCATCCGCCGACACCGACGGTTATCGCGTGCGCGCGCTGCCCCCTCCGGCAGACTCCGGTTTCTCCGAAGCGACCGATGATTCGAAAGCTCACGCCGAACCCAGTTTGCCGCCGGAACCCAACTTCGTTATGGAAGAGCCCGCCTCGGCGGTGGAATCGACTGCGGTAATCAGGGCGGAACGCCGCATTCCGAGCATGAGAGCTGGGGCAGATCTCGATCGCCAGCTTAAAAAAATCATCGAAGACTACGGTCAATACGATCTCTATTCACGACCGACGTCGCGAAATTTCAAGAAAAGCGGCATCGTGGCATTCATCATTCTCGGACTGGTGTTGTTCGGCGTTTATTTTTTCAAGAGCCCGGCGCAGTCCGTGCCGACCCAACCCGGCGCGACGTTGCAGTCCGCACCGTCCGGCGAACGGCCGGCGGACGAAGCAATCCGCAAAACCGACCAAAGTAACTAAAAACCAATGGAGTGGACCATGAAAAATGACCTGCAAAATCTCACCCAAGACATTTCCCGCCTCTATGACGACATCACCCAGAAAACCGAGTCGCTGGGGCAGATCGACAGCATCACTCGACTCTATGACGAGCTGCAGTCTCAGCTTCAGGGCATATCCAACGAGGAAGTCGATATTCTCCAGAGCCAGATAAAATCGACTCTGGAGCAAATGGTCGGCATCAGTAAAAGCCTGGCCATCATCAAGACTTTGAAAATGACCTTAAACGGCCATGACGAGATCATCGATCCGCTGAAGAAATCCTCCAAGGAGTCGCGCCGCGTCACGGAGGATCGTTAAACGCGGGCTTCAGATCGGTTTAACGCCATGCAAGGAAATCTCTCACAAATCAGCTTTAGCGATCTGCTGCTGCTCGCCACCAGCGGGAAAAAAACCGGTCTGTTGAAGCTCGCGCTCGGCAAGGAAAGCGTCGATATCTATCTCGTCGAAGGCAATATCGTCCATGCGGCCTGTCCCATCGGCGAGGGCGAAAAAGCTTTGCTCTATCCCGTGACCTGGGGCGAGGGAACTTTTCACATGACGTCCGACGGGGCGTCCGCCAAAACCACCATCGCCAAATGTGCCTCGGAGCTCCTCGAAGAAGTCAGGAACATGACTCACGAATGGGAGGGCATTCTGCAGGTCGTTCCCTCGGCCAAAGCGGTCTTTCGCCTCGCCGAACTGGGCGAGGAACACACCGGGCCGGTCACGATTCCCAACGTGGGCTGGCGTGTGCTGACCAAGCTCGACGGCGTTCGCACGGTGCAGGAAATTGCCGATCTTCTGCGGATACCTTTCGCCTACGCCGCCAAAGTCCTTTATAGTCTGCACAAGGGGGGGCTGATCGAGGCGGTGGCGCCGACGCCCAAAAAACCCTCGGAACTCGTGCCCGCCGCCCTGTTGACCCGGGTGACCAACATTCTTGTCGACGTCATAGGGCCCATGGCTCCGCTGGTGCTGCGCGACCAGATCGAGGCTCTCGGCGAGTCCCCAGAGAGCCTGCCGGAAAACAGGCTCGACGAGTTGATCGCACTCATCGGCCGCGAAATTCCCGACCCCAAGCTCAAGACCCGCTTTGAAAATTCAACTTTTCAGGAGATCGCGAATTTCAA
>CAZILB010000121.1:0-2628 GCA_964539925.1 uncultured Syntrophobacter sp.
GTGTTGTTATTGCCGTTTACACCCAATCGACGGGACAACATGCGCGCCTGGCTTGCGGCACGGAGCGACGGCGCCAATTACGGCAAATTGACCGCCCTGGAGTTTCCCAAAACCAGGTTGATTTACGGGCCTAAACAGATCGACGCGCGCATCGATCAAGATACCTATATCTCCCAGCAGATAACCCTGTGGAGCCAGGCCGGTTCGCAGGTGATCCGCGGCAGCCTATTGGCGATACCCATCGAGCAATCCTTGCTTTATGTGCAGCCGCTCTATCTCGCCGCGTCGCAAGGTTCGCTGCCGGAGCTTAAGCGGGTCATCGTCGCCTTCGGCAGCCAGATCGCCATGGAAGAGACCTTGGAACAGTCCCTGGCTAGCCTTTTTGGCACAGACCCGTCGCAGAAGACGGCACAACCTAAACCGGCGACGACCGCCGAACCGGGCGCTGATAAGAGCCTCGTCGTGCGCGCTTTCGGCCATTTCCAGCGCGCCCATGAATTCCTCAAGCAGGGCAACTGGGCCGGTTACGGAGAGGAGATGAGGCGGGTCGAAGGCTTGCTAAAAGAAATGCAGTAGGGCCGTCGATACGCGGGGAGACGGCGTTTTCACGCCCGTCGTTGCGGCGACAAGACTCTCGTCTTCCTATTTCTTTATTGCTATAGATTCGGCATGGCCAACCAGCGCCGCCAGCTCGCCATCCGCGGCATCATATTCATCGGGCTGGTGGCACTGTTGTTCTTTTTCAGCCGCTATATACCGCGGCCTTTCAGCGCCTTTGTGCCTCCCGGCGAAGACTTCGACGATTTCGAAGTCCTTTATTCCAGCAGCGACAAATTAAGCAAATTTTTGCAGAGTCTCGGCCCCTACTCGCCGGCGGTGTTCGTCCTGTTGCAGGTTTTTCAAGTGGTCGCAGCGCCCATTCCCGGCGAGCTAACCGGCATCGCCGGGGGTTACGTCTACGGCGAAACCGTGGGCTTTGTTCTTTCCACGGTCGGACTTTCCCTGGGCTCCTGGGTCGCCTTTGAGCTTGCGAGTATTCTTGGACGGCCGTTTGTCGAACGCTTCGTCAGGCGCGAGGTCCTGCAGAAATTCAACTTTCTCACCACCAAAACCGGGACCTTTATTTGCTTTGTGTTTTTTCTGTTTCCCGGGTTCCCGAAGGACTATCTCTGCTATGTTCTGGGCTTGAGCCGAATGAGACTCGGCACATTTCTCATTATTTCGATCATCGGACGAATCCCCGGGACCTATGTTCTGACCATGCAGGGAGCGACGATTCGCAACGAGCAGTATCAGCTCTTTCTGTTGCTCGTCGTCGCCTCACTCGCTGTCCTTGGCGTTGCCTATTACTATCGAAGTCAAATCTTCGCATGGCTCAAGCACCGCCATGAACATGACTAACCCTTGGTGACGACGGCCCTGCGTCGGCCTTCCTTTCAGCGCTACGGCTAGAAGTCGATGCCAAGCGTCAGGTAATAAAAAACCGGCGCCGCGACGATTCGATACCAGGCAAACGGCACGAGCTTGCCGTGTTGGAGGTATCTGACAAAGCCTTTGATCGCGAGCAGCGCCACGACAAAGGAGACAAAAGTTCCGATGCCGAGATCGAGGGCATCTTGCATAGCGAGCTGGCTTCCCATGGTGATCAATTCGTAGCCCGTCGCCGCGAATAGCACGGGAACCGCGATCAAGAAGGAAAACTCGGCGGCGCTTTTTCGATCTAAACCGAGAAGCATGCCGCCGACAATGGTTGCGGCCGAGCGCGACGTCCCGGGCCAAAGCGCCAAAACCTGAAACAAACCTACGCCGATGGCCTGCGAGACAGTCAACTCATCCAGTGGTTTGGACCGGCGACGCGAGCCATAGCGCTCCGCCAAGAGTATCGCGACGCCGCCGGCAAGGAGCGCCAAGGTTACCGTCTCAGGGGTAAAGAGCCGTTCTTTGATTGCATGGCGCGCCAGATAACCGACTAGCAGCGCTGGACAGGTCGCCAAAGCGATACGCCAAAGTCCAGACCAGCCGCGCAATGTGGATCTCGCGGCCGCATGGGAATCGTCGACGCCGGGTATCAGCCCAAGAAACCGGCGCCAGTAGAGAAACACCACGGAAAGGATGGCGCCCAGCTGAATCGCCACATGAAAGCTCGTCGCCCTGGGCCCAACAAAGCCGAGCAAGTGACCGGCAATGATCAGGTGGCCAGTCGATGAAACCGGCAGAAACTCCGTCAACCCTTCGACGACCCCGAGCACGATCGCTATCATCCAGCTTTCCATGAGCCTCCAGTCCGAGATTCCGCGTCCGGCAAAGGTCGCTTGGAGCTTTGCCGCCATGAATACCTAGAAGTCGGGAGGTCCAAAGCGAGATCCCGGCTTCCACAGTAAAAGATATTCGTCAACGGCTGCGATATTTTGCAAGGTCGTGCCAACCTGTTTCTCCAGCTTGGCCAGATTTTTATCCTTAACGATAAGCAACACAGGTTCTTTGGTCGCCTGCCATTTTTCCCGATGAGCCAATAGAAGAATATCGGTTATCGATCACCGAATAGAAGTTTTCGTGCGGTGTGATCCAATCGTTTAAAACGAGAATCTGGCGCGCTTTCTCTGCATTGCGGCCTTCGTCGGGCTCGAA
>CAZILB010000121.1:2728-10027 GCA_964539925.1 uncultured Syntrophobacter sp.
TCAAGGAGGTGCCCTATGTTCGGCAGTCTCGGCGCGCCTGAACTGTTGGCTATTTTAGTCGTCGTCCTGGTGGTTTTTGGACCCGGGAAGCTTCCCAAGCTCGGCAAATCGCTGGCCGAAGCGATTCAAGGATTCAAGAACGCAATTCGCGAACCCGATCATGCACCGACCTCGGACTTGGAGACTGCTGCAAAGCGGGGCACGACAACCCGATCCTAAACCGTATCCCCGATCGTAAACAATCCTGGGCCGGCGATGAAGGGGTCTGCAACAATGCTCGCCGCTGCGGGCGCGATGGTGCTTGCGCTTTCGTTTGCGCATTCTCCTGCCTTGGCCCAAAGAGCGGTGGCGAGCTTCTATTACGATGAGAGCGGCAGCGTCGTGCGCCAGGAGCAGGACACCAACGGCGACGGCAAAATGGACCGTTGGACTTACTACAATCCCAACGGGCAAATCGAGCGCGTTGAGCAGGATATCAATTTCGACGGCAGGGCCGATATTTTCGTTTATTACGAATCCGGCAAACCCGCGCGCCAGGAGGTCGCGAGTAAAAACGACGGGTACATCGACACCTGGTATGAGTTCAACGCCAGCGGCGAAGTCGAGCGCCGAGGTCAAGATCCCAAGCGCACGGGCGAACCGACGCTTTGGGTGTACTTTCAATACGGCCAGCCGATTCGCAGCGAGGAAGTCGGCAGTGCCGACGGCAAGTCAAACCGCATCGTCTATTTCAAAGAAAGCAAGATCAGCCGGGTAGAGGAAGACAGCAATGGCGACGGCCATGCCGATACCTTCTCTTACTTTGACGAAGGTCAATTGGTGCGCAAGGAATTGGATCGCAAGAACAACGGCAAGATCGATCTATGGGGCCATTACGAAGACGGCCGGCTAGTCAGACAGGACGAAGATCTATACGGTGATGGCAACGTCAGCCGGGTGGTTTATTTTCAGGACGGAGACGTTGTGCGCCGAGATGAAAATACCGCGCGCCGCGGCCGAATGGACATGATCGAAGTTTTTTCCCAAGGACGGCTGGTGAAACGGCTGCGCGACAGCCAGGCTGCCGGCAGATGGGACACCGTTTATTTTTTTAAGGACAGCGAATTGGCCCGCGAGGAACGCGACACCAATGGCGACGGCGTCTTCGATTTGCGAATCATTTTCGAAAAAGGGCAGATCGTCGCCCAGGAGGCCGATACCAACGGGGACCGGCGCATCGATGTCTGGGTACGCTTTGAAAATGGCGAGCGTGTCGAACAGCTCGAGGACCAGAACCATCAAGGAACCGTCACCGCCCGCTATGTTTTCCAGGGAGGCCAAATAGTCCAGCAAGAACCGGTGGCCGATGGCAACCCGCCGCGCGCTTCGGACACCTTCACGGCGGTTGAGGAGGAGCTGCAAAGTGTGGCAATTTACGCCGGTGGCCGCGGCATGGACCGTGCCGCCATCGGGGCTTCTACTGTGGAGTCTGCGGTCCAAATAAAGTAAGGTTCCCATCCGAGGTTTCGGCGATGAACGGGCGGTTGGCGTTGGCATTTTTACTCTTTGCAGCGGCCTTGGCTTCGTGCGAACCTGTACCGGTCCAGTACCCGCCCGGTTCAACGCAATATCCGCCCCAGGTCAATGCCAGTGCTGTGGCAGTTCCGCAATCGCCCCAAGTGACCGGCTCCCAGCGTTGGCAGTATGCTTGGAACAAGGCCATGGAGGGGATCGCCATGGGCGGTACCATCGCAGGTCCTTACGGAGCGGGCGGCGGGCTGGTCATCGGACTGCTCACCGGCTTGTTGACCGCGGATTCACACTTTACCGCCATCAACAGTCAGATCTCCTCTGAGCAGCTTAAAGATCAACAGCTCGAAGCCGCCATCGAACAGGAGTTAGCGCGCCAGCGCGGCTTGGATAGCCAGCTTGCGGCCGCCATCGAAGGCGACACGGCTGTCGGAGCGCCACCGCCCGCCACGATGGCCGCGCAGGGCGCCGAGACGCATCAGGGCACCACCCTCGCCTCGCTTGGAAATCCGGTTTCACAGCCGCCAAAGGCAGCTTCAAGCCCGTTCCGAAACGTCGAGGTACGAGACATAAACGGCGATGGCGTTCCGGACCTTTGGATTTATTATAACCCGAAGAATGCCGGTGAAATCGTTCGCCAAGAGGAAGCAACCAAGGGCGACGGCCGGGTCGATACCTGGAGTTATTTTAAAGACGGACAGTTAATGCGCCGCGACGTGGACACCAAAGGTCATGGCCGTCCCGATACCGTTTACTATTTCGACAATGACAAGATCGCCCGCGAGGAGCGCGATGAATTGGGTCAGGGAATCATGACCTACCGGGCAACCTATCAGAACGGCCGGCTCGCCAAAGTCGAGAAGGACTCGGGCGGGAGCGGCAGGCCCGATCTGTGGGTCTATTACGACGCCAGCCGCGATGGCGAGATCGTTGTAAAAGAGGAACGAGATCTGAGCGGCGACGGTATTCCCGACTTGTGGGCCTACTACGAAAACGGACGCCTGGTCCGCCGCGACGTCAGTGCTGCCGGCCTGGAAATACTCACCATACAGGACCGCTTGCCCGCCCCTTCCGCACAGGTGCAGCCAATCGCAGCACCGGGCAGTTGATCGAGATGAACAGCGCTCTAGCCGATTGGGGTGAATCGAGGCTCCTCTCTCTCTTTTTGATTCCTTCACTGCTGATTCACGGGCTGGCGTTTTTGTTCGCCATGTGGGCGGCAACGCTTTCGCTGCCCAGACCAGATATCGACTTGCCGATCCCCGTACAATTGATGGAAATCCGCAGCGGCGGTTCGGCGACGATGAGCATCGGTCCCGGGAAAGGCCCTGGAGGTCCCCGCACAGCGCCGCAGCTTGGAGTGCCGGTTCCCCCTGCCCAGCAAAGCGGCAGGTTGGAAACCGGTTCCGCCGAGAGCTTGACGCCGAGCCTGAGCACGGTTGAAAGCGAGCCGCCACCTGCGCCGGTCGCATTGCCGGGACCCAAATTGCTGGCGGCTGACAACCGCCGGCACGCGGTCAATGCCGGCGAAACCTCGCCGGACTCACTGGTCCACTTGCCGACCCGAGAAGGCCCATCCAACCTTCCGAGCAGCGCCGCATCCGACCTGCAAGCCCATCAGCGAAGCCTCGCCGCGCTCAAGGCCGCCGGCGAAGGACCCGGCATCAAAGCTCTGAAAGAAGGCGCGCAAATTCCCGGCGCGCTCAAAGGACAAGGCATTGGGACGGGTCCTTACGGCGTGCCCGGCGGCAGTCGAACGGGCACAGGCTTGGCCGGCGGCGGTAGCGGAACGGGCAGCGGGGGCGGCAGCGCCACTGGATTGAGAGGCCTTTCGAACGCCGACTTCAATCATTATCTCAACCAACTCAAAAAACGAGTCGAGTCGGTATGGAAGTATCCTGAAAACGTAACCGGCGTGCAAAAGGTCGCGATCCGTTTCGCCCTTGATCGCGCCGGCCGATTGACCCTATCCGAGGTCCTGGAGTCGTCCGATGCCAGATTAAACGCCAGCGCTCTTGAAGCCATGCGCCGCGCGTCGCCCTTTCCGGCGATACCGGAAAGCTTGAAAGATCTTGCCAACGAACCGATGATTATCCGCTTCGAAGTGGCGATTCGCGTGCGCGGATAATCACCGGCTTCGGTTTCGTCGCATAAGTTTGTATATAAGAGCATTATCCTGCGAACGCTTGGAAGGACATCTCATGCAACATCAAGGCCTGAGCCTGATCGAACTTATCAACCAAGGGGCCATCGCTACCTATCCTTTGATTCTCATGTCGATTGCGAGCGTGACCGTGCTGCTGGAGCGATTGTGGTCGCTCAAAAATCTCAGCTCGATTACGATGCGAATCACGGAGTCGATTTTCGAGCCGTTGAAAAAAGGCCAACGGGATCTCGCCATCGCCATCTGCCGGCAAAATTCCAACGCTCCAGCCGCAAGAATTTTTCTCAAGATTCTCGATCGAGACCCCAATCAACGCCTCGATGTGATGAATACCATTGCCACCGAAGCCATGTTTGAGGAATTGCAAAAGCTAAGAAAATATTTATGGATCCTCGGCACCGTGGCGAGCAGCGCCCCATTCATCGGTCTATTGGGCACCGTCGTTGGAATCATGCGAGCTTTCGCAAGCATGGCGCAGGCCGGCACCGGCGGCTTTGCCGTGGTCGCCGCCGGCATTTCCGAGGCGCTGGTGGCCACGGCGCTGGGTCTCGGTGTGGCCATTGTTGCGCTCGTGTTTTATAACTATTTTCAGACCCGGATTGCCAGCTTGAACGGCCTGTTCCGGATTCAAGTGGGCAAGATCCTGGAAATCCTCAGTGCGTGAGGTGACGTTCCATGGCTATGACTCCTCTCGGCGGTGGCGGCGACGACGGCTCGGAGATCTACTCCGAAATCAACATCACCCCGCTAACCGACATTTTTCTCGTCCTGTTGATCATCTTTATGCTCACCAGCTCGGCGATGATCGAGTCGGGCGCCAAAGTGAATCTACCCAAGGCGGTCGCCACCCAGTCGGAATCGCGCGGCACCACCGTGACCTTGACGCCGAAAAAGGAGATCTTCGTCAATCAGAAAAAAGTAAACGAGGCAAGCCTGGAAGCAGCCTTGCAGGAGGCACTGAACAGCAGCGCCGATAAAATTGTAATCCTGCGCGGCGACCGGGAAGTCCTGCTCGGGGATACGGTGAGAATCATGTCGATCATCAAGCGCGCCGGCGCTTCGGAGATCGCCATCGCCGCAGAAGCCGAAAGTAAAGGGCGCTGACCCCCCGACGCCGCCAAGCCGGGTTCCTATCGTGCCGGCCCCTCCGTCGTCGGCGGCAACTGCTGCGGGCGTCTCAAGCTGTCTTCCCGAGCGCGCTCGACATCCCGTTGAATTTCGGCGGGGCTTCGACCCAAACGCTCTACTTCGAGCTTGAGTTTTCTCTCCCTTTCCAAGAACACTTCCAAGTCCAGCGACTTCTGCGTCCCGGTTTGATAATTGACCGTAATCGACGCCCGGCCGTTGGCGCCGTCGCTGGCGCGGGCGATAACATCGATCTGATTGCGCCCTTCCGCCACCGGCACCGCCGCAGTGAAATAGCCATCGGCCGCCAAACGCATATGGGCCGCTTTTTGGCCGGTGGTTTGATTGACGATCTGCACGTAATCGACGCCCACCACCGAGATATTCTCCACCACGGCGAGGGCGTCCGCCGGGCGCATGACCGGCGTGTAGCTACCGCCGCTTTCTCGGGCGATGCCGACGGCGGCGCGTGGATAGCTCAATGCTTCCTCGCCTAACGCAAAAACATGAACACGGATGCCGGCCCTACCGGCCAGCCGCGCCGCATTGATTGCGAGGTTGGTGTCTTCCGGCGCCGCTCTTCTGCCGCCGCCGATGGGCAGCGTCGGGAAGCCGTCGGTTAGTAGAAATTGCACTTTGACCGCGTCGTTGCGCCTTTCACTCACACCCAAACCCATCAGCTCGGTAATTCCCAGGCGAATGCCCTCGACCATGTTGGTGCCGCCGTAGGGGCCCTCTCTCATGATATCGTCGAGGGCGCGGCGAACCAGGGCAAAATCATGAGTAAGCGGCTGCAAAAGTTTCGCCCCTTCGCTGAAAGTCGCGACGCCGACTCGGGTGGTCTCCGAGTTAAGCTGGGTGATCAGACGGCGCGACGCGGCCACTTCGGCGGCGAGAACCGAGTTTCTCAAATTTCTTACCGGCGGCCTGCCAACGCTCACACCGCCGATACTGATCTGCGGGGTTGGAAACCCCGTCGACCCGCTGCCCTCGGGCAGTTGATTGGCATCGCCAAGATCGGTGCCGGCATACATCGCCGTGCTGCCCGAGAGATCGATGACCAGCATGATGTCGGCGTTGGCCGACCGGCTCGCCTCCCGAGACACTTTGCCGCTGACAAAAATCGATCTTTGGTCCTGAACAATCTGGCTGCCGTCCTTTGGAGAAAGTATGCTGACTTGCGGCGCCGCGGACCAGGCGCTGGCGGGGATGCCAAGCAGGAGTGTAAAGAGCAGCGGCGACAAAAAGAGACGTTTTAAACGCTGGATCACGGTCGCTCACCTCGGCAGCACAAACGCTAACATGATTGACGGGGGAGTGTAAACTAATGGGACAGTGTACCTCTACGGGCCGGTCGTGGTACAATCTGCCTCAAGATGAGAGGCGCGAACTGTTTGCCCATAGCCGCTGTGATTCTTTTGGTTTCGGCAGTTTCATCGCCGGCCGAATATGTTTTGGTGTTAAAAAGCGGCGGACAACTCACCGTTCAGAGCTATCGCGAAGAAGGGTCGATGATCAAGTTTCAAGGCTTCGGCGGCGAAATTGGCCTGAGCAAAGACCAAGTCCTGACCATCCGCCGGGCGGAAGGAGCTTATCGATTGGCTCCGCCCAGCGTTGCACTGGAGCGTCCGGCTGCGGCGATTCCGCCGCAACGGCCGCCCGTAGCCGAAAAACCCGCCGGCGTTGAACCGTCCATACCGTCCCGGGTTGACGAACAGCTTGCCCGTCAAAGAGATGAAGAAGAAAAGGCCTACCGACAAAAAGTCAAAGAGCTCACCGAGCAACTCAGGGAAATGCGCGATCGCTACTCCTTGATCACCAGAGGAAACCAGGGTCCCGAGCCGAGCTTTTTTACCACCGAAGAGGCCTTCAAGGGGCACCAGGACGATTTGTTATCGCGCTTGCGCGATGCCCAATTCAAGGCGCAGGGACTTCCCACAGGTAGTCAAGCCACATCCCCGCCTTTGTCTCTGGACCCGCCGCCGGCGTATTCGGAACGACAAAAGGAACTCAGTGATTTGCGAAGTCGGATGAATCAGATAGAGATCGAACGCCAGCGAATGATTGACGAAATGAAAGCAAAAAATTTTGATACGGGCTCGCTATTCTTGGATTAATTGGGCCGCCGCCCGAATTCCTAAAAGATAACTTTCAACACCGAAACCCGCGATCTGTCCCACCGCCGCCTCGGCGATATAAGAATGACGCCGGAAAGTTTCGCGCTTGTGAATGTTGGACAGGTGGATTTCCACCGTCGGTATGCCCACTGCCGTAATCGCGTCGCGCATGGCGATGCTCGAATGGGTATACGCCGCCGGGTTGATGACGATGGCGCCAAATTTTTTGGGCGCTTCTTGAATCCAGGTGACCAATTCGCCCTCATGATTCGACTGGCGGATTTCGACCTCGACGCCGAGATCCTTGGCCAGTGCGCGGACTTTTTGATTGATTTCCGCGAGCGTCAATTTGCCGTAAATCTCGGGCTGCCGGGTGCCGAGCAG
>CAZILB010000121.1:10127-11815 GCA_964539925.1 uncultured Syntrophobacter sp.
GCGCTCACGCGCTTAGCGCAGCGGCAATTTCGCCGGGCGCCAGCCAATGGAAGCGGGTTTTGCCGATGCCCGCGCACATGACGAACTTGATTTTGCCGCCGGCAGCCTTCTTGTCCACTTCCATGCCCTGAAGCAGACTTTCGATCGAGACATTCGGCGGCAGCTCGATGGGCAAGCCGGCCATTTTGATGAGTTGAATGACGCGCTCAAGAGTCTTCTGATCGCAAAAGCCCTGCTGCAGGGACAACCGAGTCGCTTTCGCCATGCCCACGCCCACCGCCTCGCCGTGGAGATATTTTTGAAAACCGGTCGCTGCTTCCAAAGCGTGGCCGATGGTGTGGCCGAAATTGAGTATCGCCCGGTAATCATCCTCCCGCTCGTCCTGCTCGACGACTCTGGCTTTGATCGCGCAGCAAGCGGCGATCACCCGTATGAGCAGCTCCCGGTCCAGACCGAGCAGGCGTTCGATGTTTTTTTCCAGGAAATCGAACAGCGCCGCGTCCTCAATAATTCCGTATTTGATGACCTCGGCGAGCCCGGCAACCAGTTCCCGCCGCGGCAGGGTTCGCAGGACGGCGACATCGATGAGCACCAGCCGCGGTTGGTAAAACGCACCGATCAAATTTTTCCCGTCCTCGTGATTGATACCGGTTTTGCCGCCGACGCTCGAATCCACCTGCGCTAACAAGGTGGTCGGCACCTGCACATAGGGGACACCGCGCAAATAAGTAGCCGCGGCGAAACCTGCGAGATCGCCGATCACACCGCCGCCGAGAGCGACGATACAGGACCTTCGCTCCAATCGCGCTTTCACCAGGCCATCGTAGATCGCCGCCAAAGAATGAAGATTTTTGTGCTCTTCACCGTCGGGCAGCAAAATCGGCACCACCTCGAACGCGCTCGCCCGCAGCGCGTCATGGACGGGATCGAGGTAAAGCTGGGCAACGGTAGGATTGCTGATAACCGCGGCTTTTCCACTCAAACCGGCCTGCTGCAGCAACTGGCCCACCCGATCCAGAATATTCGCGCCAACCTGAATCGGATAGGAACGATCGCCCAGATTAACGGTCAAGGTTTGCATGCGCTTCTTTTCCTAGTTTGAGTCGAGCGATGATTTGCTCGGCCGCTTGGTCCGGGGTCAGGGCGCTCGTATCGACGGTAAAATGCGCCTGGGAATACTTACCCTCCCGCTGCCGCATCAGCTCCTCAATCCGCTCGCGCCGATTGGCGCCTTTCAGCAAGGGACGCTTAGCCCCGTTTCCCGACCTCGCGAGCAATGCCTCGATGGATGCCGTGAGGCCGATCAAGATCGATTTTTCCCGCAACAGCGCGAGGTTTGCGCTGTCCAAAATCACCCCGCCGCCGGTAGCAATCACTTGACCATTCTTTTCAAGAATCGCGGTGAGCGTTTCCTTCTCCAACTGGCGAAAGTAGGGTTCTCCCTTGGCTGCGAAGATCTCTCTTACTTTCATGCCGGCGGTCTTCTCGATCAAGCGGTCGAGATCGACAAAACGCCGGCGCAATTTTCTTGCCAGGTTGCGGCCCACGGCGCTTTTTCCCACCGCCATGAAACCGATGAGCGCGATATTTTGTCTCGCAATCTTCGCCAATGGATTAGCCCGAATTATTTGCGCTACCAGGAAAACTCACGACACTCTGTGGATCGAGGTGTAACCCTGGAGGAGCGA
>CAZILB010000122.1:0-1446 GCA_964539925.1 uncultured Syntrophobacter sp.
CCACTCGTAGGGTCGGGTGGCGTCGATCACCATGCGCGAGTTGGTAAAATCGCGCACTTTTCTCTGCTCGGGGGTAAGGCGCGGATCGGCAGGCGTGCTGCGCATGCGGCGCAGGATATCCACCGACGTCGCCGGATCGTAGCGCGACAGCATCGCCCACATCAGTTGGTCCAGGTTCGACACGTCGATATCGTCGTCGACGACGATCACCATCTTGCAGCCGTACACGCTCGCGCCGCAGCTCGCCGCCAGCACCCCGACTTGCTTGGCATGGCCCGCATAGCGCTGTTTGATCGCCAGCGCGATCAGCATGCGCGACGCGCCGATCTCATGCGACCATACCTGGGTCACGTCCGGCACGCCGGCGCTGTGGAGCTGCTGCTTGAGCATCGCCGAGCGCATGATCGCGCGGTAGCGCGCCATTTCGTCCGAGCCGCCGCCGATGGGCGGCACGCCGAGAATGATCGGGTCGTTGCGGTGATAGATCGCTTCGATCTCGAGCACCGGCTGCGCGCTCTCGTCCGAGGCGTAGTAGCCGGTCCACTCGCCGAAGGGACCTTCGAACTTGCGATTGTCATTGTTCAAAAAACCTTCGAAAACGATCTCCGAATTGGCCGGAAAAGGCAGGCCGGTGATTTTCCCGCGCACGCACTCCACCGGTTTCCCGCGCATACCGCCGACAATGTCGTATTCGCACAGACCGTAAGGCTGCTCCGTCCCCGCCATGAAGAAAAACAGCGGGTCGCCGCCGATCACCAGCGCCAGCGGCATTTTTTCGCCCCGTTTGAAATATTTCTCGCGGTGCATGTAGCCGTGCTTGCCCGGCACCATCAGCAGGCTCACGCTCTTCTGGTCTTGAATCATGGCCCGATAGCAGCCGGCGTTCACCCATTTTTCGTCCGGATCCATGGTGACGGAATAGCAGCCGGTGCCGATGTAGCGTCCGCCGTCGTTCACATGCCAGACCGGCGTGGGAAATTTTAAGATATCGATGGCATCGCCCTTGAGAACGTTTTCGAACACCGGCCCGTCATCGACGATCACCGGCGGGATATGCCTGGGCTCCTTCTGGTAGTGGGCGAAGTAGGCATCGCTCAACTCCTGCTTGGTCAGTCCCTGCGGGAAGCCGAGCGTCATCGCACGCCGCTTGCCGGCGAAGCAGTTGATCAGCAGGCGAAAGCCCTTGGGGCAATCCGGCACTTCGTCAAAAACAACCGCCGGCCCGTCATCCGGCGGAACCACGACATCGGTCGCCAGACCGATCTCTTCCTGCCACGAGGCTCCCAGCACGGTCTTGACCTCGCCGAGCTTCTCGGCCTCGCCCAGCCACTCGCGCAGATCGGTGAATGCGATATAGGGTTGAATCTTCGAGCTATCGAACATGGCCGCTCCTTCGAAACGAGATAATTACGCTCACCCGAACTTTTATCATATTGGAAACGTGAA
>CAZILB010000122.1:1546-11728 GCA_964539925.1 uncultured Syntrophobacter sp.
CTTCGAAACGAGATAATTACGCTCACCCGAACTTTTATCATATTGGAAACGTGAAAGGGAATTGCGAGCTCGCGGGCAATCCGCGCAGCTCCGAACGATTTGACCGGAGCAACGCGGTTGAACCCCTCGATGCGACTCAGGGCAGGCGTCTTGAACGATTATTTAGTGCCGGTCCAGCCAATCCCGGACGATCCTTTTGGTCTCCTCGGGCTTCTGCCAGAAAAAACCGTGGCCGCAGCCCTCGATGATTTTGAATTCGGCGCCTTCGATGTGATCGCGGAGATACTCCGAAGAATTTACATGATTGCCGGTATCGCGTAGGGCATGGTCGTTTCACTCCCCGAGAAAAGCTTTTCGTTCAAAGTTCAAGGTTCAAGCACAGATGCGGAACTCGTTTGGCGCGTCTAACGCTTCTTTACATCAAGATGTCACCCTGAACGAAGTGAAGGGTCCAATGTATTTGCAAAGACGAGATTCTTCGCTGCGCTCAGAATGACAACTACACTCAAGAAATTTACGACGCACCAGAGATCGCGACTCGTCACTCGTACCCGATACATTGAACTTTGAACATTGAACCGCGCGCTTAACGCGCCCACCTACGGCGCAAAAATCGCGTCGATGAGCGCCAGGCCCTTCTTGTCGAAGATGCCCATTTCCGTCGCTTCGCGCAGATAGCGTTTTTCGATTTCCAAGTTCGTTTTGTCGGGCCAGGGAAAATCGGGCGGCAGCAGGAACTGCCGGGTTCGCGGCCAGCCGAGTTTCAACTCTTCGGCGCTCTCCAGGCCAAAAAAGTTCTTCGCGTGTTTGCGGAAATGCTCTTCGTCCTCCTGCACACCCGTGATCATCTCCTGCCATGCCGCGCGCAGTTTTTGAATCAGTTCTTTATTCTTGGCGGACCAGGTATCCAGCGCCCCCAACCAGCCCAGCATCTTGACCTTGGTACCGAGCAGTCGGTTGAGTTCGTCGCGCGGCTGCACCAATACCCGGTATCTCCCGGTGGCCAAAAGTTTGGATACATGTCCTTCCCAACTGTAGCCAGCCTCTACTTCGCCCCGTTCGAGCACCGCGCTGATTGCGGCGGCGCCGAGTTTCTTCAATTGATAAAACCTTTCGATATCTACGCCCTGTTTTTTCATGATGTAATCGAAGTTGTTATAAGCCGAGGTCACTTCCGGCGGCACCGCAAAGGGCTTTCCCTTGAGGTCCATGAGAGTTTTGTAAGGCGCATCCTTGCGCACGAGCACCGCGTTGTGGGGCGTCATATAAGGTTGGATCAGGCGGAGCGGGACGCCGCGCAAATTCGCCCGCAGGGTCGATTCGGAGGTGGAAAGCCCCACCGGAATGGTACCCATGGCCACCAGGCGCTCGACTTCGGCGACTCCCGACCAGCGGGGCTTGGCGATAAAGCCATGCTTGCGGTCGAGCCTTTTGTCGAGAAGATACTGGCCGCCCAGACCGAAAACACCGTCCGAGGGCAGGCCGATCTCAACAGTGGGCAACTCCGCGGCGCGCCCCTCGGCCGCGGCGAAGACCGCGAGCAACGCGGTGAACATTAACATCGCCAAAATACGACTCCAGTTCCCAACTGGTTTCATGATAGCGCCTCCTTGTCCATGGATTGCAAAACCGTCTGCAGCAAGGTTTTTTTGAACTGAATAAATTGCGCGTCATCCACGTCCCGTTCACCCGGCTTGAGCGGATTTTCGAAAATCTCCGCGATGCGCGCGGGGCGTGCGCGCAGGATCACGATGCGATCGCCCATGTAGGCCGCTTCTTCGACGTCGTGGGTGACGAGAACCGTGGTCTGTCTCAAGCGCGCGCAGATCTCGAGCGTTTCCTGGCGCAGCCGGCGCGCCGTCAACTGATCGAGCTTGCTGAACGGCTCGTCCATCAGCAGCACCTCCGGCTCAATCACCAGGCCGCGCGCCAGGCCCACGCGCTGACGCATGCCGCCGGAAAGATAGAGCGGATACTGGCCGCGGAACTCCGCCAGCCCCACAAGGCCCAAATATTTGTTCAAACGCTCCGGCCATTCGCCTTGCGGGATTTTCATTCCCTTCAAAGCGAAAGTCAGGTTGTCCTCCACTCGCTTCCAGTTGAGCAGACGCGCGTCCTGGAATACGTAGCCGAGGCGGGGCGATGAATCGCGCGATGAACGTTGGTTGGAAACAACCTCGACTCGCCCGCCGTCGAGATTTTCAAGACCGGAGACGACGTTGAGCAGAGTAGACTTGCCGCAACCGGATGGTCCGAGCAGACAAGTGGTACCGAATTCGGCGGTGTCGAAGCTGACCCGGTCGAGCACGAGCATGTTTGACCCGTCCTCGCGCGGAAAGTATTTCACGGCGTTGGCAACGCGCACGAAGGCCACTAGCGCCTCCACGCCTGGACCTTCGGGCGCCAACGAGTCACCCGACTTTCCAGCCAGCCGATGAAACCGAATTCAATGATGATCATGACAATTAGAAAAGTGATCGCCCAGGCCAGCACGGCCTTCATCGAGAAAGTGTTGAAGCCGCGCACGACCTGATAGCCCACGCCGTTGCTGAAGCCGAACATTTCCACCACCACCACAACTTTCCAAGCCAGGCCGAGCCCGTAGCGGATGGCGGCGAGGATATGCGAGATCAATTGCGGCAGGATGACATCGACGATTTTCGACCATGGGCTGGCGTGAAACGCCGTGCTCATGTCAATCAGGTCCTTATCGATGGACTTGGCCCCCTGCCATAGGCTGATCGCCAGCATCGGGCATATCGTAATCGCCACGGCGGCGTAGGCGCTGGTTTCGTTCAAACCGAAAAACATGATCGCGAGCACCGCCCAGATAAGCCCGGGCATCGTCAGTCCGAGAATCACCGGCGGTTCGAAAAAATGTTCCAGCGACCTGATCGTGCCCATGAGGATGCCGAGAGGAATGGCGACCAGCATGGCGATGCCGAAGCCGACGCCGACGCGGCGCAGCGTCGCACCCATCTCATGGAAAAAATCGCCGGTGCTCATGATCGCCGCGACCTCGCGAAATGTCTCGATGGGATGGGGAACCAGGGTGGGCGGAAAGAGGAGCGTCAAGCTCCACCAGACAAAGATCATCGCCGCAATCGAACCGACCCGCAGACCGGCGGCCCAGGCGAATTCCTGGCCGGCCGAGGTTTTGCCGCCCTGCGGCAGCGCTATGCCCTCGTCCGCAAATAACCCGCGTTCGGAGGCCGCCGCCACGACCTTGTCCTCCGGAGCCATAACTTCCAAGAATCTATTGCGCGCAACTGCCCCTGTCAATCCAACTTTTGCGAACTCCCGCGCGCGGCCAAGTTTTACGATTTTTCGGTTGCTCGGCGCACACGGATTCGGCTAATCTTCGCCGAGGCTACGTGCCCCCCGCTATGCAATCGCTTCGCAAAAGAACCGGACCATCGGCGCCTGCAGGGTCTTCGGTAAGGAGCTAACAATGGCTTGGAGAAATTTTTTTTCTCGTTGTTTGGTCACTATCGTGATGGCCCTATGGGCCATGACATGGGCCGTGCCCGTGAGTGCGCAAAGCGCCTTTTACAAGGGCAAAACCATCACCCTCATACAGGGCCGGGCGCCTGGAGGACAGGGAGACATCCGGGTAAGAGCGCTCCTTCCGATCTTGCAGAAAAACATTCCCGGCAACCCTGCCATCGTCAGCGAGTACATGGACGGCGGCGGCGGACGCAAGGCCGCCAACCACATGTTTCGAGTGGCGAAGCCGGACGGCTTGACCATCGGCAACATCGGCGAGGGTTTCGTGTCGAGCGCAGTTTTGGGCGCCGGCGGGGTGCAATACGACATCGACAAGTTTATTTATCTCGGCGCCGGCACCTCCCAAACCAACTATGTCTTCTATACACGAAGCCAGTTGGGCCTGGACACCGTCGAAAAACTGCGCGCCGCATCCGGCATTCGGGTGGGCGGCCAGACGGTGGGGCACAGTATCTATATCCTGGGCCGAATGTTCGCCTGGATACTGGAGCTAAAGGAACCGAGATTCATTCCCGGTTACTCCGGCCCGGACCTCGATGCGGCGCTGCTCCAGGGAGAAATCGATGCCCGGGCATCGGTGCCGGACGACATCACGCGCCGGGGCGAATGGTTGGAGAAAGGGCTGGTCCACTGGCAGGCTTTGTTCGAAATCCCCCGCGGCTATCGAGTGCCGCATCCGGCTTTCAGCAAAATTCCGTCGATAGACAACTTTGCGCGAACCGACCGCGGAAAAAAGATTCTCGCCATGGCGCGAAACTTCAGACTGATCGGCGTACCCTATATCCTGCCGCCGGGCACCGCGCCGCAAGCGGTTGAGATCCTCAAAGCCGCCTTTCGAAAAAGTCTCAACGACCCGGAGTTCCACTCCAACATGAAAAAACTCACCGGCGGCGCCGCGGCGCCGCTGATGCCGGAAGAGCAGGAACGAGCGATCAGAGAAATCCCGCGGGAACCTGAAACCATCGAAACCTACAAGAGGATCGCCGGACCGGACCCGCTCCCGCCGCTCTGACGGCTCGGGCGTAAGGCGGAACGCCTATGAGCAGCGGCGAACGATTTTCTCCGGGTGCCGTTGACCCGAGCCAGCGCACGGGTAAAATGGGGGCACGATTTGATTGCGCGCTTAGGACATTATACAAGCAACAACAAAATCCTTATTTGCGCAGGAGCCTACCATGATCGTCGATGCCGACGCTCACGTCGTTGAAACCGAGCACACCTGGGATTTTCTCGACGAGTCCGAGAAAAAGTTTCGCCCGCAGCTTTTCAGCTCGGTCGATAACCCGAACATGCAGTACTGGTTCGTCGAGGGAAAATCCGTCGGCTTTCGTCCGCCGACGTTAACCGAGCAGGAACTGATTGCGCTTTCCAAGGAAACCGGGCGGGAGCTGAAAACCGCGCCCGAGGCGCGCGAGCTGAAGGATGTCGAGCTAAGGCTCAAACACATGGACAAACTCGGCATCGACATTCAGATCCTTTTCAACACCATGTGGATCGCCCGCGTCGCCGACAAAGCCGAAGCGGAAATCGCTCTGTGCAAGTCTTGGAACCGCTGGATGGCGGAGGTCTGGAAGCAGGGCAAAAACCGGCTGCGCTGGTCCTGCGTCGTGCCGGCCATGACCCTCAGCGAAGCGCTGCAGCAAATGCGTTATGCCAAAGAGAACGGCGCCGTGGCGGTAAGCCTGCGCCCCTTTGAGGACGACAAGCACCTGGTCGATCCCTATTTTTATCCGATTTATGAGGAAGCGACGCGGCTCGATATGGCCGTCGCCGTCCACATCGCCAACGGCAGCCCGCAGCTTTTGGACCAGTTCAAGCCGCGCTACGACAAGATGGGCGGTTTCGCGCAGTTCCGTATTCCCACGGTCATCACCTGTCTGTCGCTGATGATGAGCGACGTGCCGAAGACTTTTCCGAACCTGCGCTGGGGCTTCGTCGAAGCCTCGGCGCAGTGGGTTCCCTGGGTGGTCAAAGAGGCGACTCGGCGCTCCGGGACCAAGGGCTTCCCCAAGCTGCCGTTCAAAGAGTTCGACATCTACGTCACCACGGAAACCAACGACGATTTCGACTATGTCCTGCGCTACGCCGGCGAGGACAACGTCGTCATCGGCACCGACTACGGCCACACCGATGCATCCAGCGAAGTCGACGCCATCGACATCTTCCGCGCCAACAAAGAAGTCACCGATCCAGTAAAGAAGAAGATCCTGGACGACAATCCGCGTAGACTGTACGGGTTATAGATTAAGACGACCTCCGGCAACGTCGGGCGGATCGCGCCCGAACCGCCGGTCTCCATCCTAGGTAGGATAGTCACCCGCTCAGGGAAAGCTTGCGACCGTGAAGTGTCACGAATGCCAGCATGAGAATCGAGAACAGGCGAAGTTCTGCGAAGAGTGCGCCGCTCCGCTGGCGCGTCGCTGTATAAACTGCGGCAGCGAACTTTCAGCAGCCGCCAAATTTTGCAGTGAGTGCGCACATCCTGTAGCCGCCGCTGTTTTTAGAGACTCTCCGGCCATGTCGCCCGAGGCCTCCAGCTCGAAGTCTCCGGCCGATACCATTTCGACTTTAAAGGGTCCTGTCGAGGGCGAGCATCGCCAGATCACCGTATTGTTTGCCGATATTTCGGGTTTCACGCGCCTGTCGAACGAGATGGGTGCGGAGGCGACACATAATCTACTCAATCATTACTTCGAGGCCGTGGACGGGATCGTCGAGGATTTCGGCGGCAGTGTCGACAAGCATATCGGTGACAATGTTATGGCGGTGTTCGGCGCGCCGGTTGCCCACAGCGACGACCCCCAACGGGCAGTGCGCACAGCGCTTGAGATTCATCGCGCCATGGAAAGCATCGGCGAGAAGGCCGGCCGGCACTTAGACGCTCATATTGGTATTGCCAGCGGCCAAGTGGTCGCCAGCAACACCGGCAGCGACGCGTATCACGAGTACACGGTCACGGGCGCGGCCGTGAACTTGGCCTCCCGTCTGCAGGATATGGCCGGACCAGGCGAGACTTACGTCTCCGACGCCGTTCACCGCGCGATTGCTGAAATCACAACCAGCGAAACCAAGGGCGCAGTTAAGATTAAGGGCCTCGATCAGCCGGTCCGGATCTGGCGCGTGCAGAAACTCCTCGAGGAATCATTGGCTAGTAGCCGCCGTCCCTACGTGGGCCGTCGGAGCGAACTGGCTCAGTTCGCGGGCGTGCTTTCTGCGTGCCGTGAGACCGGTGGCGGCCAGACGGTTCTTGTACGCGGCGAGGCAGGTATCGGCAAGTCTCGGCTGGTCGAGGAATTTCAACGTCTTGCGGAACAACAGGGCTTTTCCTGTCACACCAGTCTGGTGCTCGATTTCGGCGTGGGCAAGGGCCAGGATGCGATCCGCACGCTGGTACGCAGCCTGCTGGGCCTTGCTGCAGACAGCGACAAGGACACACGGGCAACGGCCGTCGACTTCGCCGTCGCCAAAGGTTTGTTAAGCGAGCAACGAAAGGTTTACCTCAACGACCTGCTGGATTTATCTCAGCCGCCGGAATTAGGAGCCGTTTATGACGCGATGGACAATCCCACCCGCAATAGCGGCAAGCAAGAAACCGTGGCCGAGTTGCTGCGCCACTGCAGTATTGCTCATGCCCTCTTAGTGGTGGTTGAGGATATCCACTGGGCCGACCCGACTGCGCTGGCGCATCTCGCGACGCTCGCCGCCACAGTGCCAGCCTGCCCGGCGATACTGATCATGACTTCACGCATCGAGGGCGACCCCATCGACCAGGCTTGGCGCGGCGCAGTGGGCGGCAACCCTTTAATGACCATAGACCTGGCACCTCTAAGAAATGCCGAAGCGTTAGAGCTGGCGGCGGAGTATTTGGAAAAGAGCAATCGATTTGCATTGACCTGCATCCAGCGCGCCGAAGGTAATCCGCTATTTCTCGAACAGTTACTCCGCAGCATGGAAGAAACTGGCGAAGAGAGTGTTCCCGGCTCGGTTCAGAGCCTGGTGCAGTCGCGGATGGACCGGCTTGCCCCCTACGACAAAACCGCATTGCAGGCAGCTTCAGTATTGGGCCAACGATTCACCTTGAGCGCCCTTCGATATCTCATCGACCGGCCGCAGTACCACTGTGCGGAACTGGTCAAACACTATTTGGTGCGCCCCGTAGGCAATGATTTCTTGTTTGCCCACGCGCTGGTTCGGGAAGGTGTCTACTCCTCACTGCTCGGAGCTCGCCGAAAGGAACTGCACCGGCGCGCCGCTCATTGGTTCGTCGATCAAGATCCGGATCTAAGAGCCGAACATCTCGATCGTGCCGAAGACCCAGAGGCGGGTTCGGCCTATCTGGAAGCCACGCAGGCGCAAGCCGCTCGATATGACTATGCGCGCGCCAGTCAGTTAGTGGCACGGGGGGTGAAGATAGCCGGCGACGCGGCAACGCGCTACGCTCTCACCTGCCTGCAAGGTGATATCCTGCGCGCAACGGGCGAAAACAAAGGCTCCATCGAGGCGTTCGAACGCGCCCTCGAAACCGCCGCAGACGAATCCCAGCGAGCCAGGGCATGGATCGGCCAAGCGGAGGGCCTCAGGATTCTGGATCGCTATGACGAGGCGCTAACCGCGCTTGATAACGCGGAAGCCGCCGCGCTAGCGCAAAGCCGGGCTGAGCAGCTCACCCATATCCATTTCCTGCGCGGCAATCTGTATTTTCCGCTTGGCAATATCGATGGTTGCCTAGAGCAACACGAGCTAGCGCGCGAATACGCCCACAAGGCGGGTTCGGTGGAGAGCGAGGCGCGTGCCCTGGGCGGACTTGGCGATGCCTATTATCAGCGCGGACGCATGATCACGGCGCACAAACATTTTCGCCGCTGCGTCGAGCTCAGCCGGGAGCATGGATTTTGCGGCATCGAGGTCGCTAATCTGAGTATGGTCGGGTTTTCACGCTTTTACTTAAACGAGCTAGGGGAAGCGTTGGAAGACGGATTATCAACGGTCGCTGCGGCTGCCAAGATCGGCCATCAGCGGGCCGAACTCCTCGGGCGGATTATCATCTATTGGGTTTTTGTCCAAATGGCCGACGTGGACGCGGCAAGGAAACAAGTGCGCGAGGCGCAAATTCTCACAGACCGCCTTGGCGCAAGGCGATTCGAAGCCCAGAATCTTTTGTGTTTGACGAAACTGTTGCGTGGGGAGGGACGCCGGTCCGAAGCGCTAAAACTGTGCGAAAAGGCTCAAGCGATGAGCCGTGATACCGGAGTCGGTTTCATTGGACCCCAGGTATGGGCCGAAGTTGCCCGCAATACCGACGATCCGACCCTGCGACGAGAGGCATTGGACGAAGGCGAAAAAATTCTGCAAGCGGGCGCCGTCAGCCACAATCACTTCTATTTTTACGCTGAAGGTATGGAGGCATGCCTTGAATGCCAGCAATGGGAGGAAGTGGAACGATACGCGACCGCACTCGAGGAGTTCACCCGGGCGGAACCGTTGCCCTGGTGCGATTTTTTCATCGCACGCGGCCGAGCGCTGGCGGAGTATGGCCGCGGCCGCCGCGACGATTCCACTATCCAAGGACTCCGCGGTTTGCGTGACCAAGCCGAGCGCATCGGATTGCGAATCACCTTGCCGGCGCTGGACGCGGCGCTAACCGACGCTCTGTGTGATTCAGCACACCATTAGACACCGGAATGAAACGTCCTCGTCGCAGGTTCCCCGGATCGTGAAGCAAGCGACGCGGCACAGCGGCAGCAGGGGTTTTCCCATGGTGCCGCTTCACAAACTCAACATCTCCGTCACCGGGTAAACCAACCACGAATTCGAGTGCGTCCTGCACCATGCCGGCCAAGAGAACGTCATCATCGGCACCGACTACGGCCACACCGATGCATCCAGCGAAGTCGACGCCATCGACATCTTCCGCGCCAACAAAGAAGTCACCGATCCAGTAAAGAAGAAGATCCTGGACGACAATCCGCGTAGACTGTACGGGTTGTAAGGTTGCGGCGGCAAAAAGCTCAGGATTGGTTGTCCAGCCGTTTAACGGCCGCGCAAAAGAGAAAGGGACATTCGCATCGGCAGGACTTCCCGAGTCAAAGGGTTGAGCATCAAGCCCAGGGTTTCCAACGTCACCGCGCCGAGCAGGGCGCCATCATGTTCTTCCCCCAGCACAACTGGCGATGTCGCTGCCTGACCGCCGATTTCAAACCGGCACTCGGAAACACCGCGCTTGATCAACGTGCCATCGGCCAGCGTGAACTCGACTTCACGCTCCGGCTTGAGGCGCAGCGCCCGCCAGACTTCCTCCGGTAAAACCGAGTAGATCGCGCCCGAATCCACCAGAAACCGAACATCGCGACTCTGGCCGCGTCCTTCTGATTTCCGCAGGCGCGCTCGTATATAAGCGATACCCACAATGCAAGCCTACCGCACCATCTATTAAGCGGTCAACTACCGCGGAAGTTTCGGGGTCAGAGACCTTTTTCAATCGTGGTTCCAGCCATGTTCATAGTTCAGCCGCGCGGCTGTTTCCGAGCCGGAAAATGGAATGAGCGTAAGCCGGAATGGTAATTCCCGCCAGCCGTGTTGGTCGGCATCTCTGTCGCTAAGGTGCCGGCCGCTGGCACCGTTTGCTACGAGGTCTCGCCCCGCCTCTGTCTCGTCGCTTGTACCCGAACCGCAGTC
>CAZILB010000123.1:0-1616 GCA_964539925.1 uncultured Syntrophobacter sp.
TAACGTATGCCTTATTTCGATTTGCATCAGCACTTGAAAAATCTCGAGGAGCACGGGCTGCTCCGACGAATCAAGCGGCTGATCAACAAAGACACGGAGCTGCATCCGCTCGTCAGGTGGCAGTACCGCGGACTTTCCGTGGAGGAGCGCACGGCGTGGCTGTTTGAAAACGTCACCGATGCCAAAGGCCGCCGTTACGATATGCCTGTCGTTGTCGGCGCGTTGGCGGGAAAGCCGGAGATCTATTATCTCGGTATGGGCTGCGACAGCGCCGAAGAGATGGACGCGCGCTGGAAGAAAGCCCTGGCGGAGCCGATCAATCCGATCACCGCGAAAAGCGCAAAGTGCCAGGATGTTGTCATTCTCGGCGACGAGCTGGACAAAGAAGGCAACGGCCTGGATCGTTTTCCGGTGCCGATCTCCACACCGGGATTCGACAACGGTCCGTATACGACTTGCTCGCACTGGATTACCGCGGATCTGGATACGGGGATTCAAAATATCGGCAACTATCGCGGCGAGATCAAAGCGCGCCGCCGCGTCGGCGTGTTTCCATCCGGCCTGGGCCAAGATATTTTTCTGCATTGGAAGAAAGCGCAGGAGAAAGGCAAGCATCTGCCGGCTGCGTTAGTCATCGGCGCACCGCCCATTGTGTCCTATGTTTCGGTGCAGAAAATTCCTTACGGGGTCGATGAAATGGGTGTGGCCGGCGGTCTGGCCGGCGAGGCGATTCCGATGATCAAGTGTAAATCGGTCGATATCATGGTTCCGGCGGATGCCGAAATCGTCATCGAAGGTTACCTGAATACGGAATACATCGAGCCCGAGGGACCTTTCGGCGAGTCGCATGGCTACATGCATCCGCGCCAGTTAAATCCGTTCATGGACGTGACCGCGATCACGCATCGAAAGGATGCCATTTACACTTCGTGGCTGAGCCAATTGACGCCGAGTGAATCGTCGGTGATTCGGAAGATCGGTTACGACCGCCTGATGCTGGTCCATTTGCGCGACGAGTGCCGGATTACGAGCGTGCTACGGGTCGAGATGCACGAGCCGCTGACCAACACCTACAAACTGGTCATCATCCAGATGCGCCGGCCCAACGAAGCGGAAGTCTGGCGCGCGCTCCACGCCGCCTGCTCGTTTCACCCGGGCGTCGGCAAAATCGTCGTCGCCGTCGACGAAGATATCGATCCGTCCAACGAAGCCGCGGTGTTCTGGGCCATGTGCTACCGCATGAAACCGCACAAGGACGTGCACATCGTCGGCGGCATGGAAAAAGGACATGCACCGCCATTTCTTTACGAGCATGAAACCAAAGGCACGGATGTGGTTTCCTACCACTTGCCGGCGGACGAGTCGGCGATGCTGTGCAATGCGATTCTCAAAGAGCCGTTTCCGCCGGTGTCCTTGCCGAAACGAGAGTACATGGAAAACGCGCGCATAATCTGGGAGGAGCTGGAACTGCCCAAGCTCCGGCCGCAGATGCCGTGGTTCGGTTATTCCCTAGGCCAGTGGAGCGACGAGCTGGATCGGGAGGCTGAGCTGGCCGTCCAGGGACGCCACTTCGAAATCGGCGAAAAACTCAAAGCCGGCCGGGTTAAAGTCAGATA
>CAZILB010000123.1:1716-11669 GCA_964539925.1 uncultured Syntrophobacter sp.
GTGCACAAGGTGTAAAGCTCCTCCTCATTCAATCCGAAAGCTTCCATGTAGCCGCGCACCAGGCGCATCGCTTCCACCGAGTCGGGAAAGAGCGGCTCGCCGGCGTCGCTGGAGAGCGTGAAATGTTCGACGCCAACCTCGCGGATGGTGTTGTACATGATCTGCGGATCGACCCCGAGCAGCGGCGACAGTTCATCCCAGGTGAAGTTGAAGAGAATCCCGACCGGTGCCAGCTCTTTCATCATTTTCGGCGAGACGTTCAAAAACGGGCTAAAGGGATGATCGATCACGGCGCGCTTGAGCCCGACCTTGTTCACTTCCTCGGCGAGCCGGTAAATCTCCGCGTGGGTCGCGTGGCCGAAAAATAGCGCCACGTTTCGATCTGCGCAGAGTTTTACAATATCACGTACTTCCGGCTTCAATTTGCCGTTTTCGTCGAGATTGTAATGGCCGATCTTCAGCGCTTCATCCCAAGGCAGGGGAGCGATCCATCCGGGAGAGTTGCGGCTCGGCACGAAGCGGCCGTAAGTGCCCACAGTGCTCATGGTGATCACGTGGGTAAACACCGGCAGCCAGACGGCGGCGATACCGCGGTCGATCATTTCGCTTACGGTCTTCGCCGATATCGGCGCCATCTGCCGGCCGCACACGTAGCTCGACCAGCAGGTGATCGGCTGAACCCCTTGTTTTTCCGCCCAGCGATGGACGTCGTCCTGAACCGCTTGGGTTGCCTTGACCGGATCGTCTCCGGGAATGCTCTTGAAGAGCAGCCCTTTCATCTCCGCCAAGGATGCGCGCCGGGCGAGCGAGAAAGGATCTTGCTGGCCCTCATGGGTGTGGCAATGGATGTCGATGGCGTCTTTGACCTTGATATCCGGCGGGTAGACGACGCCGGGCTTGTACTGCGTGCGCGCGGCGTAGGAGGTCACGCAGCGTTCGTGAGTCGGGGTGGAAACTATATTTTTGGCCATGGCGTTTTTCTCCTTTGACCTCTACCCGGGATGTTGCTACAGACGCGGGCGGTTTGTCAAAGAGTTGCCGGAAGGCATCAGCCGACAGTCGGAGGCTGACCGTTCAAAACGTTCAACAAGTCTATCCTATCAACGGAACCGTTTGCAGACATTTTTCCCATGTTCGTTGTTCCAGTCATCGCGTTTTACTATAATCGTCGAAAAATTCGTCCGTGTCGTTGGTGAATGTGAACGCTGGGAGGTTTCGCCATGGATTATGCGCGATGGGCTGAGGCCCTCGACAAGTCGTTCAACCTTTTCGTTCAACGAGTGAGCGAACATTTGCCCAATTTTCTCGGCGGACTTTTGCTTATCCTGGGCGGCTGGTTGCTGGCGCGTTTGTTGCGCGCGGCGATCATCCGGTTCAGTGGCCGGCTCGATGGCCTGGTGCATAGTCTGGCGAAGGACGATTTTTTCAAGTGGCTGGGCGTGGAGCGGCCCGCGTCCGCCGTGATCGGCGGCATCGTTTTCTGGCTGGTGTTTTTGCTGTTCTTCACCGCCGCCACCGAGACCTTGGGACTGCCGGTGCTGGCGACATGGCTAAGCGGTGTTTCTTATTATTTGCCGCGCATATTGATCGCGGCATTGATCGTGCTCGCCGGGCTGCTCGCGGGCAATCTGGCGCGTGATGCCATCATGGCGACTGCAGCCGCCGCGGGCCTCGCTTACGCGGAGCTATTGGGCCGGGCCGCCTACGTGATCATTCTGTTGGTGGCGGTTGTCACCGGCGTCGATCAGATGGGGATCGAAAGCCGCTTTCTCACTCTCACGATTACCATCGTGATTGCCGCACTCATCGGTGGCGTCGCCCTCGCCTTCGGTCTGGGCTCGCGCACGACCGTGAGCAACATCATCGCGGTGCATTATTTGCGTCGGAATTACCGGGTCGGCCACACTGTGAAGATCGGTCCGGCGCAGGGCAGAATTGTCGAGATCACGCCCACCGCCGTAATCCTCGACAGCGCGGAAGGGCGCGTAATGGTGCCAGCGAAGGATTTCAGCGAAGTCACATCCATGTTGCTTACGAAGGGGAACTGATGGAATCTGATTGGCGGCTCTCTCAAACATTCTTGGAGAATCATCCCTATGAAGCAGGGCTGGTGCTGGAAACATTCGCGCCGGCGCGGATCGCCGAGCTGCTGTGCGAGGTGCCGGCGTCGATCGGCGTTGCGGTTCTGGAGCGGATGAGTTCTTCCACCAGCGCGGCGTGCCTATTGGCATTTCCCGGCGATCATGCGGCAACTCTGATTGAGACACTGTCACTTGACACTGCGACGCGGTTGCTACGCTGCCTTGCGACGGACGAGCGCGCCCGATTGCTCTCGGTGGTCACCGAACAGCGCTCGTTGCCGCTGCAGCGTTTGTTGACCTATCCGCCAGGTACGGCGGGATCGCTGATGGATCCTCAGGTTTTGGCGCTGCCCGAGGCGTTGGCGGTGGGCGACGCCTTGGAGCGGGTGCAGCGCTCGCCGCAACACGCGCTCTACTATCTCTACGTGATCGACGCGGAACAGAAGCTTGCGGGCGTGATCAATCTGCGCGAACTGATGCTAGCTTCGTCGCAGGAGCGGCTTGCCACGGTGATGCATACCCCCGTTGAGAAATTGTCGGCAGGCGCGGTCTTCCCTGAAATTCTGCTCCATCCCGCTTGGCGTGAATTTCACGCCCTGCCGGTCACCGGCGATGGCGGCAAGTTTCTGGGCGCTGTTCGCTATAAAACTCTCAAGCGATTGGAGCAGGAAAACAGCCGGCAGGAGCCGGCCAACGAGACGATGACCGCATTGCTAAGCCTCGGCGAGCTCTGTTGGATTGGCTTTGCCGGTATGCTTGCGGGTTTGGCGGCATCGGTGTTTCCCGGGGCGATAGCCTCAAACAAAGGTACGGAGTCCAGCCATGACGCAATCGACTGAACAAACGGCGACGCGATTGGCCCAGGCTTATCTGGCGCTTTATCCAACGGAAGCGGCGCGTGCGTTGGAGACGTTGCCACCGGAGGAAATCGCGGCAGTGATCGAGCGCGAACCCGCGGCTCGATCGACGGCGGTGCTCGAGCGGATGCTGCCCAACGTGGGTGCCGAGGTTATGCAATGCCGCGGACCCGAGGCGGCACGAGAAATTCTCGCTACTTTGAGCCCAGAGCGGGCAGCGCTGTTGCTGTCGCGGATGGACGAGGACAGGCGGTCGGAGTTTTTGCGGCCGTTAGACGACTGGTGGGTCAAGGAAATTCGGACGATAATGTCTTATCCGTCTGGTACCGCCGGCAATCTGATGGATCCGCGGGTCACGCTCGTGCGTCGCGAATTCACGGTGGCGGAGACCTTGAGGGCGGTGCAAGCTGCCGGGCGCAAGAACATTTACGATATCTGTGTCGTCGACGATCACGGTCGTCTCATCGGCACCGTGGCACTTCAGGATCTCGTTCTGGCCGAAACCGAGGAACGGCTGGGGGAATTCTTACGCCTTGCACCGGTGACCGTAGGCGCGACGGCGACACGCGAAGAAGTTGTCGATCTAATGACCGGGAACCGGTTGTCGAGCCTGCCGGTGGTTGACGCTGAAGAGAGAGTGGTGGGAATCATCCGCCACGATAAACTCATCGCCGCGGCGCAGGAGGAAGCCAGCGTCGATATTCAAACCATGGTCGGCGCCAGCAAGGAGGAACGGGCCTTGTCCAACGTTTCCTTCGCAATTCGCAAAAGGTTGCCGTGGCTGCAGATCAATCTTGTGACGGCGTTCATCGCAGCTTCGGTGGTTGGGCTCTTCGAAGGGATCATCGCCAAATTTACGGCCCTGGCGGTTCTGCTGCCGATCGTCGCCGGCCAGTCCGGCAACACCGGCGCACAGGCGCTTGCCGTGACCATGCGCGGGCTAGCGCTGCGGGAAATTCGTCCGCGCCATTGGTTTCGCGTCACGTTTAAAGAAGTCAACGTCGCTCTCTTTAACGGCGTCGCGGTAGCGCTGACCACCTCGCTCGGCGTCTACGTCTGGAGCCGGTCGATAGGCTTGGCTTTGGTGATCGGCATTTCGATGATTATCTCGATGGTGGCCGCAGGCTTGTCGGGCGCATTGATTCCGATGATTTTGCTCGCGGTCGGCCAAGATCCGGCGCAGTCATCATCGATCATTCTCACCACTGTGACTGACGTCGTCGGATTTTTCAGTTTCCTTGGCTTGGCGACGCTTTTGGCCGGCATGCTGCCGACATGACGATGGGCGAAAAATGGATTTAACCGGCGCTTCGACACCGCGATCACATTCGATCTCTACGCGATCGCTTTTGGAGATATCAAAAGAGTCGGTGGTGTCATGCGTGCTCCAAAACTCGCGCTCCTGCTGTTCTTTGTTGAATTTCGGCACGTGTCTAAGCTTCTTCTTCATATAATTTCCTCTCCGGTCGGCTCATAGGCCCGCGCGAATTGTCCCTCCGCTAGGTTGTATCAGTCCAAAAAGTCTAATACCTGTTATGTACGGGCGTTGGAAGCGATTTTTGGAGGTTTATTAACATTGCGGATGGATTTCGAAGTTTTTCCTTCGAGAACCATCCGGGCGAACAGGAGGCTTAGATGGCAGATGCGCAATGGTCCCGCGAATTGATGGACGACTTGCGACGGTTGCAGCGACAATTTGAAAATTCGAATCCGGCAACGTTTTTGTCCGTGCTGGTGATTCTCGTTGCGGCTCTCGTAATCTGGTCAAGCTGGTACACCGTCCAGCCTGAGGAGACCGCCGTCGTGCAACGTTTTGGGCGCGTGCAGCGCTCGGCCGGTCCAGGGCTGCATTTCAAGATACCGCTCGGGATCGAAAGTGTCAGACGGGTGCCGACGGCCCGGGTCCTCAAAGAAGAGTTTGGGTTTCGGACCGTGGCGGCGGGTCGCCAGACGCGATCCGTAAGCGGAGATTTTTCCGAAGAGTCGTTGATGTTGACCGGAGATCTCAATGTCATCGACGTCCAATGGATCGTTCAGTTCAGAGTCGAAGATCCGGTCCGCTTTCTTTTCAAGGTCCGCGAACAAACCGAGACGTTTCGCGCTATATCGGAGGCGGTCATGCGGCGCGTCGTCGGCAACAAATTGGGAAGCGATGTTCTAACGGTCGGCCGGGTCGCCGTGGCCAGCGAAGTCAAGGAGGAAATGCAGAAAATCCTCTCCGACTATGAGACCGGCATCCGACTCGTGACCGTAGAGCTGCAGGACGTGACTCCTCCGGACGCTGTGAAGCCCGCTTTTAACGAGGTTAACGAAGCCCGCCAAGATCTCGAGCGTATGGTGAACCAGGCACAGGAACAGGCGAACAAGGTAATTCCTCGAGCCGCGGGAGAAGCAAAACAGGCGATTGCGGAAGCGGAAGGCTACGCCACCGAGCGGGTTAACCAAGCTCGAGGTGAAGCTGCCCGTTTTATGTCCGTGTTATCGGAGTACCAGAGAGTGCCCGAAGTCACTCGACGACGCCTTTATCTGGAGGCTATGAGCGAAGTGATTTCCGATGCGAAGACCGTCTATATCGTGGACAGCGAGCAACGGGCGTTGATTCCCTGGCTTTCCCTGGATTCGGGGCAAAAGCCGCCGCCGCTCAAGGAGGTGACCAAACCATGAAGAATCCGGTAATATTCGCCGCGGGTATTTTATTGGTGGCCGCTGTTCTGTCGGTAGCCGGAGCATTCTACGTTGTCGAAGAAGGACAGCAAGCGGTGGTTTTGCAATTCGGCCGGCCCGTCGGAACTCCGGTAACCGAAGCGGGTCTTCGCTTCAAGATCCCTTTCATTCAAGAGGTCCGGCGATTCGAAAAGCGTTTGCTCATCTGGGATGGCGCCCCAAACCAGATCCCGACTGCGGGTCGCGAATTTATCTGGGTCGATTCGACGGCGCGCTGGCGCATCGTCGACCCGCTCAGGTTTCTCGAAAGCGTGGCGACCGAGGCGGGTGCCACGTCGCGCCTTGATGACATCATTGATTCCGTCGTCAGGGACATGGTTTCTTCCAATAGTCTAGTCGAGCTCGTTCGAAGCTCGACGTGGGAGACTCCGAAGGAGGAGGTTCTCGAAGAAGCATCCCAGGAGGTCGTGGAGGAGCTGAGAAAGGAGATCACCCTCGGACGCGAAGGGCTCACCCGCGCCGTTTTGGCCGTCGTAAGCAAAATTGCGCCTCAGTACGGCATCGAGGTGGTTGATGTCCGCATCAAGCGGCTCAATTATGTCGAAAGCGTGCGCGAAAAAGTTTACGCGCGCATGATATCCGAGCGTAAGCGGATCGCCGCCCGTTTCAGGTCGGAGGGCGAGGGCCGGAGCGCCGAGATTTTGGGCAACATGGAAAGAGAGCTTCGTGAGATTCGCTCGACGGCTTACAGACAGGTGCAGGAAGTGCGCGGCAAAGGCGACGCCGCTGCGACCAAAATCTACGGTGACGCTTACGGCCGGGACAGGGAATTTTATGCCTTCTCGCGTACGCTTGAAAATCTCAAGGAAGGAAAAAGCGGAAACTCCGTCTTGGTGCTGACCACGGATAGCGACTACTATCGCTACCTCAAGGATACCAATCCTTCGGCCGCCAGAGTTCGGAGATAACGGAGCACAGCGCTGCGTTAGCGCGAGAGAAATGCGGACAAGCTGGCTTTGTCTGCTTTTCATCTCGTCATTTTATTGGCCGGACAGCGTCGGGGTTGTGCACCTATGCGGCGACCATGCCGCCGACATGGACAAGAACGGCAAAGCCGCGGCGATGTCAGCCCATCTGGTAAAAGCTACCTGCCCATCACTCTCATCTGGTGGCTTGAGTCGGTTGCGTGCTTGCCGATGGCGCCGGCGACGATTTGCTCCGTTCCCAAACGAACAACGCGACGCCGAGGACCAGTCCCGCGGCGTCGGCGATTAGCCAGGCGCCTTGCCAGGTGGGCAGCATGAGCAGCAGGCCCGAAGCGCAGAACGTTCCGCGCTTGAGCCAGCTCAGCGGCCTGAAAATATAACCCGCGCAGCCGACGGCAAGTAAAAAGGTCCCAAGCGAAGCCGCCGCGACGGCAAAGAGAATCTCATTGGCGGCCCCTCTAAAAATCAGCGCCGGATGCAGCGCAAACGCAAACGGCACGATGTAGGCGGCGATACCCAGGCGCATGCCGGTCCAGCCGGTCTGCCAGAATTCCGAGCGCGCGATGGCGGCGGCGGTGTAGGTCGCCAGGCAATTGGGCGGCGTGATCAAAGAGAGCATGCCGAAGTAGAAGAGAAACAAGTGCGCCGCCAGCGGATCGATGCCGAGCTGAGCCAGTGCGGGGCCGACGAGGACCGCCAGCGTGATGTAAACCACCGCTGTTGGCAGGGACATGCCGAGGAAGATGCAAACGACGGCAGTCAAAGCCAGCAGGCCGATCGCGTGGCCGCCGGAAAGAGCGACCAGGATCAGCGATAATCTAAAGGTCAGTCCCGAGAGCTGAAGCGCGCCGATGACAAGGCCCGCCAGTGCGGTGATGACGACGATATCGAGCAGGGTGCGGCCGGTGCCTTCGATGGCGGCGGCGATTTTTCCCAGGGTGGGACGCGTTTCTGTTTGCAAGGCGCCGACGATAAACGTCAGAATGACGGTGGCGATTCCGGCCTTGCCCGCTTCCCAGTTGGCAAACATGAGCACGTACACCAAAAACCCCAGTGGCAACAGAAAAACCCAGCCGAAGCGCATGACGCCGCGGATGCTGGGGATCCGATGAGCGGGCAGGCCGCCGAGCCCGTGTTTTGCGGCTTCGAGATCGACCTGGGTAAACAGGGCCAGGTAATAGAGCAACGCCGGAACGGCCGCGGCGAGCGCCACTTCGCCGTAGGGCAAGTTCAAAAATTCGGCGATCAGAAACGCGGCGGCGCCCATGACCGGCGGCACAATCTGGCCCCCATTGGAGGCCACGGCTTCAATTGCCGCCGCCAGGTGGGATGGATATCCCGTGCGTTTCATCAGCGGTATGGTGATGGCGCCGTCCACCGCGACGTTGGCCACTGCGCTGCCCGAAACTGTGCCGAACAGCGCCGAAGAAACGACGGCGACTTTGGCGGGACCGCCGCGGAACTTCCCCATGACGATCAGAGCCACGTCGGTGATAAACCTGTCGCCTCCGACCGCGTAAAGCGCTTGGCCGAAAAAGACAAACGCGACGACAACGCCGGCGGCGACCGCGAGCGGCACGCCGAGCAGTCCGTTTGAGTCGAGATAGAGATAGGTCGCCAGGCGCGGCCAGGAGGCGCCTTTGGCGGAAAAGAGGCCGGGAAAGATATCGGCGTATTTAGCGTACAGGATGCACGTGACGCCGACGCATACGAGCGCCCAGCCGGCGACCCGCCGGGTCGCTTCGATAATCAAAACAATCGCCAGGCCGCCGAGAATCCAGCGTTCGGGCGACAAGATACCGAGCCGGTAAGCGATCGACGGATACATCACCAGGATATAGCCGCCGGCGGCGAGACTGGCAGTGAAGCATAGCCAATCGTACCAGAGCACATGGTCGCCGAGCTCTCCTCTGTGGCTCTTGACGCGGACAAATACCCCGGCCATGCCGAGGGCGAAGAAGAAACCGAGGAATTGTTCTTTGAAGAAGATGAGATTCAGGAAGACGTGGACATCACCGGCCCATGCCGCCGCCACCAGGGTGAGGGCGAAGAGGACAATTCTTTCGACGATCCGCGCAGCGCCGGTCAAGGACCTGTACTTGGACGCCGCAGGAATATCGTCGTTCATCTTTTAAGACCGAACCGTTCCAATCGTTTCAGTCGTTCCAATCGTTCACGGCCTTCAAAACGTTCAATCCATTCAAATCGAGTTCGGAACGGTGATCATGCAACCGTCTGAACCGTGATGCGAACGCTGTCAGCGGTTGAGCGCCAGCAGGCGCTTTTGCACTTCGTCCATCTTTGCGGGCCAGGCGCCGTTGTCTTTGTAAAAGCGCACCGCCGCCGGGTGGTACGGCAGCGTGACCTCGGCATCGACGGCGCGCGCCCTGGTCCACTCGGCAAAACCGGGATGGAATTGCGGCAGCTTATCGATATTCACCCATATGGCCTGGAGGACGTTTCGAACCACGCCATCGGAAAGGGCCTGGTGTCCCGAGAGATAGATGTCGTAGGTGTAAGTGCAGGTATCCTCGACGATGCCCGGTGCGGAGCCGGCTTTGACCACCGACAGATAATAGCCCGGTATGGCTTTTTTAATTCGCGTTTCGCCTTGTTTCGAGCAGTCGAGCGGAATATAGCGGATGCCGACGGCGGCATCGGCTTCCCTGGTCTTGGCTGAACCGATGGCGTGGGTGGTGACGTCGGCGCGTCCCTGGATGAGAGCATCGACCCCTTCGTTGACTGCTGGGACGGGGACAACCTTGACGTCTTTCCAAGTGAGTCCGCCGTTGGAAAGGGCGCCGAAGACATTGTACCAGACGGCGAGCTGCGCGGGGTATTCGCCCGTGACCCGCTTGCCTTTTACATCGGCGATGGTTTTGATCGGCGAGTCCTTACGCACGATCAAGCTGCTGCGCAGCGGCGAGCCGCGCATGATCAAGCGCGATTGCGGCACATGGGGGAAGGGATTGCGGCCGCCGACTTGAAGCTTTTTCCCCTGGTAGACCATCCCCATGTCCACGGCGTTGACGACGCCGAAATCGAGTTCGCCGGTGGCGAAAAGCGGCACGAACGTGCTGGTACCGGCATAGGGTTGAATCTGCGCCTGGATCGGCGAGGCGTCGGTGATCACCTTGGCGAGCCCGCTGCCAAGCGCATAAAAGAGGGAACCTGCCGGATTCGAGCCGATGGCGACGGACCTGGAAAGCTGTTGTGAGTGGGCGACTCCGGCAAAAAACAGCGTGGTGGTTAGTAAACCCCAAAAGAATCGGTAGCGCATAGAACCTCCTCCGGAAAGCGGCGGCCAATCTAAATCGAATCTCTCTGGCGAGTCAATGGCGATTATTTGTGGATATATCCCAGTC
>CAZILB010000124.1:0-2910 GCA_964539925.1 uncultured Syntrophobacter sp.
GCCGCGCTGGGTTACTTCAGTTCCCCATCCGAAGCACGCATCGCCGATTGCCTTGCTGCGAGGCGGAAATCGCTATTTCTCGAAGCCTAAAATTCTCCCGTACTCTCGGCCAAGCTTGTCGACGGTTTCCGCGTGCTCTTGTTTCATGTAAATAATCTGTTTTCCCTGAGCGTATTTATGCGCCGTGGTGCCGGGAATGAAAGCCGAAGTCTGGCCGTTGTATTTTTCCCAGAGCGCTTGCGCCTCCAGGGAAGTGAGAAAGACCGCGAAGAGACGGCCGACGTTGGGATGTCTCGCACCCCTCGGAACACCGGCGTTGTACGTCGGCGAAACGATGGGCTCGATGCCTTCCGCAAACACGATGGGCGCATTGTCCCTTTTGGCTCGGGTGATAAAGCTATCCGTGAGCGTCACTGCGATCAGAATCTCGCCCAACTGAAGCCGTGTGTAAAGATTCGCGAGGGTGCCGAGAATCGGCTGTTGTTTGGCGATTGCCTGGACGTACTCCAAGGTTTTCTTCTCGCCCCAGGGACCGACCGCCATGCGCGAGAGGTGGTGAGTCGCTGTCGACATGCCGAGCTTGCCGCCGCTCCACTTTGGATTCAGCAAATCCTCCCAGCGCTTCGGAACATCGCCGCCCGGCAAAATGTTCTTGTTATAAGCGGGCATAATGAACTGATTGGCCAAGCTCACCGTCCCGCCGTCATACTGGATCAGTTCCGGTGGGACACCCACCTTGGCGTAGTCGAAAGTCCAGTGAAGTTTCCTCGACCACAACGTCGCGTGATGCGCGTCGGTCACCAACAGCAGGTCCCACTCCGCGGGCGCCCCCGTCGCCGCACCCAAAACAACTCTCGATACGTCGCCGGTCATGTTGGACGAAGGGCTGTAGTGCATCTTGATGTTGAGACCGTATTTCTTGTTGAACGCGTCCGCCAAGGCTTGGGCGCCCGCTTTACCCGTGGTCGAGGGAGCCAGCAGCTCGATCACGCCTTCCTTCCGCGCCGCTGCAATCAAATCGTCGAGCGGAGCGGCAAGCGCGGCGTAACTATGCGCCAAAAAGAGCCAGCAACTCAAAAACGAAATAATTCCTTTCATCAATAACCTCCATTGGAACACAAATTGAGAACGGGCCGGCGGTATGGATCTCGCCGATTCGTTCTCGAATGACGCTAGACAGCCAATACGCCTTTTTCAAGCCTTTCGGTTTTTTTTCCGCTTGTCGGAAGATCGCCTGGATTCCTGCCAACGACATATGGAGATGCCAGGCCGCAAAAAACCTGGGTCGCGTTTATGCGGCGGCCACCGGCGCGCTCGTTAACACGAAATCCCCCTCGAGACTATCTCGTGCCGACTTTCTGTTCGAGAAAGCCGCGCCAATCGCCGGCGACTTTATCCTTCAGCTCGCGGCTGGCGCCGCTGACTTTGGGAAATTTGTCCCGCCATTCGTAGGGGCGCGTGGCATCGATCACCGCCCGCGAGCTATGGCCGACCTGGTCGCGGGCGATGCGCGGGTCGAGCGGACCGCTCCAGGCGCGCCGGAGAATTTCGATCGACTCGACGGGGTCGGAGCGGCTGCTGAGCGCCCAGAGAAACTCCTCGGAATCCGTGATGTCGACATCGTCGTCGACGACCACGACGTAGCGCCCGAGATATGCACCGGAACGGCACTGGCTCGCGATCATACCCGCCTGGCGCGCGTGGCCGGGGTAGCGCTGCTTGATCGACACGACGGTCAAAAATCTTCCGCCTGACGGATGGCACCAGACCCCTTTCACCTCGGGAACCCCGGCTTCGTCGAGCGCGTTCCAGATCAGCGAGGAGCGCATCAGCGAGAAATGCAAGTTATCGCCGCTCGACGGCTTTAATAGAGGAAAGCCGCAAAGGATGGGATCGTTGCGAAAGTAAACGGCCTTGATCTGAATCACCGGCACCGCCGGCTGATTGCTCGCGTAGTAACCCGTCCACTCGCCGAACGGCCCCTCGGGCATGACGTCATCGACCGCCACTTCGCCTTCGATGGCGATCTCCGCATCGGCGGGGATCGGCAATCCTGTGAGCGGGCCCTTGACCACTTGCAGCGGCTTACCCAGTATGCCGCCGGCGTAGTCGTATTCGTTGACGCGGTTGGGCACGTCGGTGGAGGCGACGACAAAATTAATGGGATGGTGCCCGAAAGAGACCGCGATCGGCATCGCCTTACCCTGAGCGTGATATTTGTCCTTGTGCACTCGGCCGTGCTTTCCCGGCGACATGTGCAGCCCCAGGCGGTCGGGGGCGTGCACCATGATACGGTAAGTTCCCACGTTCACCCAACCTTCCTCCGGATCGCGGGTGATGACGAGATCGTCGGTGCCGATATAGCGACCGCCGTCGAGCTCGTGCCAGCGCGGGACAGGAAACTGGAGCACGTCGATGTCCTTTCCTCTCTGCACGTTTTCAAATAGCGGGCCCGTCGCAACGGTCTCGGCGGCAACAGGAGAGAGCTTTTTCACCTGCCGGCGCCAGGCTTGAATGAAGTCCATATCGCTCAGTCCGGCCTCCATGCCGAGCGTGAGCGCCAGGCGCTCCGTCGAAGAGACCAAATTCGCCGCCACACGGCGCCCTTGCGGATAATCTTTGATCTTGTCAAACAAGATCGCCGGGCGCGTCTTCGACCGCTCGTTGATAATCTCCGTCAGCGTCGAGAGCTCCAAATCCCAGTGCACGTCCTCGACGGTCATGAGTTGGCCGAGCTTGTCGACTTCGTTAAGCCATGTTCTTAGGTCGGGCATGGGTAGACTTCTTTCCGTTTAAGAGTTCAAATCGATCAAGCCGTTCAACCGCTTCCCTCGCTACGCGCTTGGCGCTACTCGGGACGGCCGGGTATTCCGAGTAGGCGGCGAGGCCGCCGTATCGAAGGACGCTCCG
>CAZILB010000124.1:3010-4318 GCA_964539925.1 uncultured Syntrophobacter sp.
CACCTGCGGCGGCTGCATCGTGTGCAAAGAATTCTCCGGCTCTTCACGATAGAGCCCGAAGGCCTCGACGATCGGAATATCGTTGACCGAAAACAAAATCGCCTCTTCGCTCTTCGAGCGATTGATGTGCTCGTGCCACGCCCAATTGGGAATTGCGAAGCAGTCGTGCTTGTTCCATTCCAGCGCCTTGTCGCCGACGATGGTCGTGCCCTCGCCGCCGACGACAAAATAGGCCGCACTCGAAGTATGGCGATGTTTCTTCGTGTGCTCGCCGGGGCGGAGTAGCTGAATCCAACAACTGAGCGTCCTGAGCGTGCGCCCGCCGGTCATCGGATTGACGTATTCCAACGCCACGCCGTCGTAGGAACTGCCCGGCTGATCGGCCAGGGCGCGCAGTTGCGGCTCGATGTCCTTCCAAGCATAGCGCAGCGGCAGATTTTCCTTCCTGGTGTTCTCCCAGGTCGGCCGCACGGCGCCCGCGCGCTGTTGCAAATGCTCTCCGGGCTTTTCCCGCATGGTTTGAACCTTGTTGCCGGGATAGGGTTCGTAAAACGGCTGATTCAAGCCCAGCAGAAAAGGCACGTCGAGGGCATCGACCCAGATCGCGCTTTCCTGGGTCGGGTTGCGGTGATCATGCCAGGTCCATTGCGGCGTGAGAATCAAATCGTAGGGCTCCATCGGGCACTTCTCGCCGTCGACCACGGTGAAAACTTTGCCATCGCCTTTGATGACGAGGCGAATTGCCGCCAGCGTATGGCGATGCGCCCAGGCGATCTCGCCGGGTTTGATCATCTGGATACCCATCAGGAGCGTGTGCGTGGTCGCGTTGTCGTTCAATCCGGGATTGCCGAATAGCACGCTGCGCCGCGCCGTGAAACTCTCTTCGAGCACTTCGCAGGCTTCGAGCAATTTTTCGTGCACCATCGACCAAGGCCAGAGATAGGCGTCGCCGCGCGGTCGCGGCCCGCCGATGGCGCGGTTGAGCAGATCTTCATAGATCCACTGGCCGGTCATATGCACTTCGGCCAGCTCTTTGTTAAACGTCTCCAGGGATTTTTTTGTCTGCGGCTTCGCCATTCCTATCTCCTACACAAAGATTGCGCCGGAGTTCAATCCGTTCAAATCGTTCAAAAAGTTCAAACGGTTATTCGGATGGTTACACAATTGCCGCCAGGAGGCCCTGCAACGTATTGAACGGCTTGAACCATTTGAACGTTTTGAACCACCGCGGCCCTTTAGGCCGCGGTTCTCCTGATCCCTTCATAATAAAATCCGTCGAAATAGACCTGCCAGGCCATCATCGACTCT
>CAZILB010000124.1:4418-7569 GCA_964539925.1 uncultured Syntrophobacter sp.
ACCTTGAACTTTGAACGCAACGCCGGCGCGCCGCTGTCCTTCCGCCTTCATCCATTCTCAGAACCCTCTGAGACTCACTCCCAACCCCTCGCCCTCAGGCACCGTGATCGTGCCCTTTTCCACCGACAGTCCGAAAAAGGGATCGCCGGTGATTACTTCGAACTCACCGAGCTCGCACAGCGGCGCGATGCCGGGCGTGCTGGCGGCAAGATGCACCGCGGCGGCGTCGCCGACCATGCTGCCGGCCGTGTTCGAGAGCGCGCAGCGGATGCCGTTGGCCTCGCACAGCTCGGCGATGCGGCGCACTTCGCCGATGCTGCCGACTTTGGGAATGCCGGTATTGACCGAGTCCACCATGCGGTTTTTGATCATCATTTGCACGTCGGCAAACGAACGTGCCGACTGGTCGGCCTCGATCTTGATCGGCGCATGTTTTTTCACTTCCCACAACGCGTCGAGTTGGTCGCGCGGCACCGGCTGCTCGAAAACTTCCACGCCGTAATCCGCCAGACCTTTGGCCAGACGGATTGCCGTTTTGGCGTCGTAGGACTCGTTGGCATCGACTTTGATAAAAACCTCCTCTCCCACCGCTTTGCGCACCGCAGCGACGCGCGGCATATCTTTCTCGATCTTGCCGCCGACTTTCAGCTTGAGCGACAACCCGGCACCGACAAGCTGCTTGGCCTCCTCGGCCATCGCGTCAGGATCGCCGACGCTGACCATTTTGATCACCTTGATCTCGCTCCGATACCTGCCCCCGAGCATGAGAAACAGCGGGATGTGATAGCTGCGCGCCAAGGCGTCGTGCATCGCCGTTTCCAGGGCCGCCTTGGCCCGCGGGTTTCCCGTCAATGTGCGGTCGATATCGGCGCGCAAGCGAACCAGATCCTCCAGCTCCTTGCCGAGGAGCTTCGCCTTTAGGACCGACTCGATCACATGTTGCGCCGTCTGCGGCGTCTCGCCGGTGCGCGGGAATAGATCCGAGTATCCATAGCCTTCGATGCCGCGGTCGGTAATGACTTTGACGAGCAAGCCTCGCGCCACGGTGAAGTTATTCGTCGCCGTGACCAGCGGTTTGGTATAGGGCATTTCCAAGGCCTGGGTTTCAATCTGTGCGATCTTCATTGGAGAACTCCTGTGCGGATTTCATCAAGAATCCGCTCGGCAAACCCTGGTTTAATATTCCCACGACAACAATACAACCGCTTTCCCAGCCCGGGATCAATGGGATATATATCACTTACAACCGAGCCCGGCCGAGCCGCAACCGAAGGAATAAAACATTTACCGCGGAGACGCTGAGGACGCAGAGTAATTTTTTTTATAATCTCACCCCTCCGTGTTCTCCGCGCCTCTGTGGGGAGTCTTTCGAAAATTTGCGCAAGCTGCGAAAATCGTCATTTATAATCATATGAAAGTCTTGCTCATCCAACCGCCGGTCCGGGATTTTTACGACACCGATGTGCGCCTCCAGCCCATCGGCCTGGCTTACCTCAAAGCCGCCGTTAAAAAACATTTGCCCGACATCGAAATCATCATCAAAGACTACCACGGCGGCTGCGGCCGGCGCACCGCGGCGATTCCGAAGGAGCTGCGCTATCTAACCGATTACTACGCGGTCGCCGATAAGTCGCCTTTTTCGACCTTCCATCGGTTCTACCACTTCGGCAAATCGTTCGACGAGATCGAAGCCGAGATCGCCGAGATCAAGCCCGATGTCGTCGGCATCTCATCGCTCTTCACCCCCTACTTTCGCGAAGCCCTGGAAGTCGCCGCGCGGGTCAAGAAGCGATCGGACGCCATCGTCGTCATGGGCGGCTCCCACGCCTCCGCGGTGCCGCAGTCGCTGCTGGCTTCGCCGCACGTCGACTACTTGATCCGGGGCGAAGGTGAAAAGCCGTTCGTCGAATTACTCCGCCGCTTGCTCGGACAAACCCCAGTCGCAGACATGCCCAACCTCGGGTATAAACGCGAGGGCGCCATGGTGTGTAATCCGATGGAAGACAACTTCCCCATCGACGAATTACCCTTCCCCGACTTGAGTGACTTTTCTCCATCGGCTTACACCCTTGCCGGTAAACCGATGACGTTCGCGATCACCTCGCGAAGCTGCCCGCATAAGTGTTCTTTCTGCTCCGTGCACACGACGTTCGGCACGAATTACCGCCGCCGCTCGCTGGAGAATGTCCTGGAAGAGATCGTATTGCGTTACCGGCAGGGCTACCGAGTCATCGACTTCGAAGACGACAACTTGACCTATTACAAGGGGACGTTCAAAGAGCTTTGCCGCCGCTTGATCGAACGGTTTTCCACTCGCGAATTGGAATTCGTCGCCATGAACGGCATCAGCTACCTGAGTCTCGACGACGAATTGCTCGAGCTCATGCACCGGGCCGGTTTCTCGCGCTTGAATTTAGCGCTGGTCAGCTCCGACAAAGCCGTGCGCGAAACCACCAAACGGCCGCACACGCTCGAAGCCTACGTCAAGGTCGTGAACAAAGCCCGTCGACTGGGCTTCAAGGTCGTTTCCTATCAGATCCTCGGCCTGCCCAACGAAAGCTTAGAGAGCATGATTCAAACTCTCGCCTTCAACGCGCGCCTGCCGGTTCTGCTTGGCGCTTCGCCCTTTTATCGCACGCCCAACGCGCCCATCGCCCGCGGCCTCGAATTGAGCGAGGCCGATTTCGTCACGGCCCGTTTGACCGCGCTCGGAATCGAAACGCAACATTGCTCTCGCGACGATATCTACACGCTGTTTGTCGCCACTCGAATTCTCAATTTCCTCAAAGGCCTGCCGCTCAAAGGCTCCGCTTTGATCGAGGAATTGTTGAACCACACCTGGCCCGGGCAGCGCGCCGCAATTGGATTCGACCTATTGACTACGCTTCTGCGCACGGGCCGCTTATATTCGCATACCAAAACGCAGAGGATTCCGGATAAGCATTTTCGTGCGGAAGTATTCAGCCGCGTCTTATCAAGCATCGGCGAAATCGCTTGCCAAAACGGCTTTTGCATCGACGTCCGAGGTCTTATCCCCCCGCATCCGGCCGATCGCGAAGCAACGCCACGGGAAACGTCAACAAACGGCGCTCACTTTGGCGGCTCCTTCGGGGCAGCACAGTAGTCCAAGTCATTTGTCCGGACGCCAGAG
>CAZILB010000124.1:7669-11643 GCA_964539925.1 uncultured Syntrophobacter sp.
AGATTTTTTCCATCCCAATTGAAAACATCCGCTCCAGATCGTGGCGTGAATAGACGCGAAACGCGATCAGCGTTTCCGAAGTCGTGATGCCGGGAACCGCCCGAATATGCTCGGTGACGATCTTCGCCAGCTGGTCGTTGTCGCTGGCGCGCACGATCGCCGCAAGATCGTAGCGCCCCGCGACGGAATAAACTTCGCTGACGCCCTCCATATCGGCAAGCGCCTCGGCGACTTTGTTGGTCTTGTCTCTCTCGGTGTTTAAAAGAACGATGGCGGACAGCATGGCGTTTCTCCTTTTCCCTGTGAGAAGGTACTTTAACCGCAAAACTGGCGAAAAACAGAGCCCGCGCCTTTTGCGGTCAAACAATCACTCAAGCCCATTATCTACCCCGGAAGACTTCCCCCGCGCGAATCGTCCAGCGCGGCGTGATGCGCTGCTTGTAGACCTTTTCGCCGCCCACCGAGTCGCGGAGTTTCACCGGCTCCTCGACGATCTGTAATAAGGCGATATCCGCTTCCCGGCCGACTTCCAGGCTGCCGATCCGGTCCTGCCAGCCGACGGCGCGGGCGGCGTTGATCGTGCAACAGGCGACGATTTGTTCCAAACTCAAGCCCAAAAGCAAAAACTTTGTTAGCGTGGTCGGCAAGTCGCCGACCGCTCCGAAGCCGGGCTGCGCCAGTCGTCCATGTAAATCCGAGCTGATGATGTCGGGCACGATACCCTCGCCCATCGCCCGCTCGACAAGGTTGAAGTCGAAGTGGCCGCCGGCGTGGCCGACGTCAAAGATCACACCGCGTTCCTTCGCCTTGCGCACCAGCGGTAAAAGTTTTCCTTTGTCGTCGATGATCGACGGTTTTTGCGGCGTATAACAGTGAGTGATGATATCACCGGGGCGCAAGATATCGGCGATCTCGTCCATGCCGATCGCCGTGTCGCCGACGTGCACCATGATCGGCGTCTTGGTCGCCTCGCCGGCCTTGATCGCCAGGCGCAAGGCCTCGCGGCTGTTCTCGCCAATGGCTTTTTTGTGCAGCCTGAGTTTAACGCCGACGCCGATATCGCGATTGTTGCCAACGGCCTCGGCGGAGCCTTCGGAATCCGCGAAGCCGAGATCGAGGAGCTCGCCCGGCGTATTTAGAACTCCATGCTGCGCCAAGGCGACAAAACCAAGCATGCGCGCCTTCGATGGCTCGTAAACTAGTTTGCGAAACCCGAGAAAATTCACCGGCCCGGCGGAGCCGGCATCCATCGTCGTCGTCACGCCGGTGGCAAGGCAGAGTGCGTCGAGATTGCAGCCATAGGGATTCACACCCCAGTAACTGTGCACGTGGAAATCGATAAGACCGGGAGTCACGTAGCAGCCGGCCGCATCCAAAACTTTCTTCGCGTTGGCGCCTGGAAGATTCGGCTGGATCGCGACGATTCGACCATTGTCGATGCCGACGTCGAGTATTGCGTTAACACCGGTCGCCGGATTGAGAACCGTCCCGCCGGTAAGGAGTAAATCGAACACCTCGCTCATGCCATTGCTCTTGGTTATGGTCTCTTGATCTCGGGAAAATCCGATTCCTTCCCCTCGACGGGGAAGGATAAAGGTAGGGGTGATTTTCATTTTCTGACGGCACCCCCATCCTGACCTTCCCCCATCAAGGGGGAAGGTTCGGATCGCCCGCGCGCAGCTCTCATTGTCTGTTTTTGCGATCCCGTTCCACGCTCACGAACACAATCTCTCAATCCAAATCCAGCCCATAAAACTTCGCCGGATTGTAATAGAGAATCTTGTCGATCACCTTTGGATCGATATCTCCCTTCTCTTTGAGCTTGGCCAAAGCCAACAGCTCGGCGGCGTTGTCGGCGTGGCCGTAGTCCGAGCCGATCATCAGACAATTCTCGCCCGCGTACTTGAGCACGTAGGGCAGATCGTCGTCGGTCTGGCAGGCGACGAACAGTTGTTCGCTGCCGCTTAGCACATCCGGCCGCGCCTGTTTGCCCGCGAGCTTGGGAAAGCGCAGGTTGAGATCGTGCACCAGGTAGGGCACCCACTGCGCCGCCACCTCGATGGCGCCGATGCGGAGTTTGGGAAACTTTTCCGGTATGCCGTTCAAAATCATCGAGTGAAAACCGCCGATGACCATCAATTTGGCGACGCGGAACGGTTCGCCGCCAAGCATTTCGTTGATCGTGAAGTTGCCGATGCCGGAATGGATGCCGATGGGCATGTTCAGCCGGCTCGCTTCCCCGTAGAGCGGATGGAAATACGGATCGTGCAGCGTGTGGTGGGTTTCCACACCGCGCATGAACACGGCGCAGGCGCCGTTGCCCTTCGACCAGCGCAGTTCGTCCAACGACTCGTCCATCGACAACAACGGCAGTTGCACCGCCCAGCGCAGCCGTTTCTGGTCCTTCGACCAGATATCGGCCATCCAGCGATTGTAGGAGCGGCAGAGCGCCAGCTCGATGCGCGGATTGTCGGTCACCGGGCGGAGAAACAGCGTCGGGTAAAGCACCTGTACGCCGGTGCCGATCTCGTCCATGTGCTTCAAGCGCGAGTCTATATTGGCCATCTCGCGCGATTCCTTGGACGTGTCCTGGCCGATATTGTCGCGCCCGCCGATCAGACGCCCGCCGATGATCCAAAAATTTTGCTTTTTCCCCGTCGGCATATCGACCGCGATCGGCACCGGCCGGTAGCGTTTGTCGCGGCCTTCCAGATAATCCCAGGTTTTCTCGCACTCGATGACATGCGCGTCCGCGTCGATAGTAAGCACCGATCTAATCCTCAAAAATATATCCAGTCACCAGTCTACTTTTGTTCGCAGGTCCCATTTCTTTACCGTCATCCTGAGCCATAGGCGAAGGATCTGCTTTGTTCCCACTCACTCAGAATCGCCGTCGAAAGCAGATTCTTCGTCGCACCGCTCCTCAGAATGACAACGTTTCGGTTAAAGCAATTCTACAGCCCGTACAGCGCGCGCGCGTTGTCGTCGAGAATCTTATCGATCACCCGCGCGGACACTCGGCCTTGTTCGCGAATTTTACGCAGCGCTTCGATCTCGCTGGCATTGTCCGAATGGCCGTAGTCGGTGCCGATGACGAGATTATCTTCCCCCGCGTAGCCGAGCAGATAGTCGAGATCGTCGTCGGTCTGGCAGGTGACATACACACGCTTGTCTTTGAGCAGGTTGTCGCTGAGTTTCTTGCCGCGCCGGGCGTGGCGCCGCGCCAGGTCGTGGATCGCGTAGGGAATCCACTGGGCGCTGACTTCGATAATGCCAATACGCAGCGTGGGAAAACGGTCAGGAATGCCGTCATTGACCAATGAATGGAACGCGCCGACCACGGCAAGTTTGAACTTGCAAAAGCCGGGCTCATCGAGAAAGAAGTCGTGAGATTGGATGCTGCCGTTGGCCGAGTGCACGCAGATCGGCAGATCGAGCCGGCTTGCCGCGTCGTATAACGGATAGAAGTAAGGATCGCTCAAGCGCCGGTCCGCTTCCAGGCCGCGCATGTACACGCCGCAGGCGCCATGTTTTTTGCCGAACTCAAGCTCTTCCGCCGCCCGGTCCATATTGAGCAGCGGCGGCACGACCACCCAGCGAAAACGGTCCGGCGCCTTCGCGACGATGTCCGCCATCCAGCGGTTGTAGCTCCGGCAAATCGCGAGATCGGCCTCCGGCCGGCGCGCCGTGGGGAAAATGAAAATCGTCGGGTAGATCACTTGAATATCGATCTTTAGCTCGTCCATATGCTTGATCCGGATGCTCAGATCGCTCATGTCGCGGGCGGCCTCGGGCAATTTTTTCTCGACATTGCTGCGCGGCATCAGCCGGCCGTCGATGTGCCAATAATCCACCGCCGGATCGCCGCTCATCGCACCGACAATTCGCGGCCGATACTGCCGCTCGGACTCCAGCATATAATCCCACGCCGCTTCACTCTCGATCACATGGGCATCGGCATCGATCACCGCCAT
>CAZILB010000125.1:0-6939 GCA_964539925.1 uncultured Syntrophobacter sp.
TCATTTCGGCGTTATTCAGTTGACCGGCTCAGACTTTCACCGGGCCGATATGCAACTGAAACCGCGCATTTTCTACAGGCTTGGACAATAAATCGAGGAGCCCTGATTAGCGAAAACCAGAAGTTTCTCCCGATTGCTCTGTTGCTCCAAAATTCGACCCGGCGCGCCTTGGAGTAAACGGCTATTCCTGCTGCGAATTTTCGGCTTTACCCGAATGCCGACGAAGATTTTGTCTGGTGTCACGTAATTTTTGCCAGAGCGAAATCAAGCCGATTTCCTACCGAACCGATAAATCAATGGTTTGGCCGATCTTGCCCAATGGCATGTAGGTTGCTTTTAAAACCTTCCGAAAGAGGCTTTGCTGGAAAAGGAGATCGGTATGAATACTCTCAAACTCGCCAGTGTAGGGGGACTCCTTGCGGGGATATTGATGATCCCCGGGAGCGCCGCGATGGCGGACGTTAAGGGTAAAGGAGTCGTAGCCGCGTCCAAGGGCAATGCGGGTTGGCATATCCCGCCGGGTCATTTGCCGCCTCCGGGTCAATGTCGCATTTGGTATCCGGGCAGACCTCCGGGGCATCAGCCGGCGCCGGGAAACTGCCGCACCCTCAGCATGCAGGTTCCGCGCGGTGCCTTACTGGTCAGCCGTGAAAGAACGTGGACGTACGACGAGCGGCCGGATCGCTATTATCATCGTAGTCCCGCATATTATGGCAGGCCCGATGGGCGCGACGACCGGCGCTACCCGCGCGGGAGTGACGGCCGCAGTTATTCCGACAAGCGGGAGATTCGCCAAGGCATCCGGGATGTTCACGACGCGCACAAAGATGTCCGCCAGGCTCGCGAAGAACTGGAGAAAAATCGCGAGGAGCTGAAGAAGGACAGAGCCGAGCTGCGAAGGGACGTTCGTCAGGGCGCAAGCCAGAAGGAGATTCGCCAGGATCGGCGGGAAGTCCGTGAGAGCGCGCAAAAGGTCGCCGAAAGCGAAAAGAAGCTGCACGAGAGTCAGAGACAACTGGATACCGCCCGGAGAGAATTGAACCGGGATCTCGGCCGCAGATAGCCGACGACGCGGTGGCGGCCTCGCGGTGAATTTTTCATCGGCGAGGCCGCCTTTTGATTTTTATCATTTTCCGAAACTTTCCCCGCCTCTCGCCTCCCTGTTTGTGAACGGGCCGATATCTTGGGCCGCAGCACTTCGAAGCCGCGCCTTTCTTTGCCTTGTCTTTTCGCTAACCTTGCCGTATTCATTAAGGAGTAACCCGCGACGAGACGGTATTGGAAGACATCCTACTGAAGATCGCTATCTGGGCGCCGCCGGTGGTAGCCGCGGTCGTCCTGCATGAAATTTCTCATGGGTGGGTCGCCAACCGGCTTGGCGATCCAACGGCAGCGAGGCTGGGCCGTTTGACGCTCAATCCTATCGCTCACGTGGATCTGTTCGGCACTATTCTGGTGCCGCTCGGGTTGGTCGCAGCCGGCTCTCCGTTCGTGTTCGGTTACGCCAAGCCGGTGCCGGTCAATTTTTATAACCTGCGCAATCCCAAGCGCGACATGATTTGGGTTGCGCTCGCTGGTCCGGCGATGAACCTGACGCTGGCCTTGCTCTTTGCGTTTATTTGGAAAGCGCTCATACCGTTCTCGGCCGGCGCCACTGAAGGATTGAGTCTGATCGGAATCGCCGTGCTGATGGCGCAGGCCGGGTTATTGATCAACATCGTCCTCGCGGTTTTTAACCTGCTGCCGCTGCCTCCCCTTGATGGGGGCCGGGTACTGGTGGGTCTTCTCCCGGAACCCCTGTCGAATCTGGTGGCAAGGGTGGAGCCTTTCGGCTTCGTCATCCTCATAGCGTTGCTTTTTACCCGCGTGCTCGACGGCATCATCCGGCCGCCGATTGAATTTTTTCTCAGACTGTTTTTGGGATTCTTTTGATTTAGATCGAGGCGTTATGGATACCATCGTTAGCGGCGCCCGGCCCACGGGCCGGCTTCATCTCGGCCACCTGCACGGCGCGCTGAAGAATTGGGTTCGTCTCCAGGAGAATTATCGCTGTTACTTTTTCGTCGCCGATTGGCATGCATTGACCACCGATTACGCCGCGCCCCAGGGGATTCATCAGAGCACGGTGGAGATGGTGATGGACTGGCTGAGCGTGGGGCTGGACCCGGCCAAGTCGGTGCTTTTCCGCCAATCGCGAATCAAGGAGCACGCCGAGCTCCACTTGCTCTACTCCATGATCACCCCGGTGCCATGGCTCGAGCGCAACCCGACTTACAAGGAGCAGATCAAAGAATTGGTCGGAAAAGATCTCTCCACCTACGGATTTCTCGGCTATCCGGTGCTGCAGGCCGCGGACATCACGATGTACAAAGCCAACAAGGTGCCGGTGGGAGTCGATCAAGCGCCCCATGTCGAATTGACGCGCGAAATCGTGCGGCGATTCAATCAGGTATACAAACCGATTTTTCCCGAACCGGAGGTGCTGCTCACCGAGACGCAGAAGCTGCCCGGCCTGGACGGGCGCAAGATGAGCAAGAGCTACGGCAACGCGGTGTTTCTTTCCGACACGCCCCAGGAGATCGACAAGAAACTCAGCCGGATGATGACCGATCCGGCCCGCGCGCGGCGCGCCGATCCCGGCGAGCCCGAGAAATGCCCGGCGTTTTCGCTCCATAGGATCTATTCGACGCCGGACGAGATCGCCGAAGTCTCCATAGGCTGCCGCACCGCCGCTATCGGCTGTCTCGAATGCAAAAAGGTGATGATCAAACACGTCATCGATGATCTTGCGCCGTTCCGCGAAAAGCGCGCCGAACTTGAAAAGAAGCCGCAGGAAGTCGAGGCGGTGTTGAGTGCCGGCAACCAGTCGGCGCGAGTCAAGGCCGTCGAAACCATGCGCGAAGTGCGCGAGAACTTGGGCCTGTGAGCACGCGCGTACAATTGGAGATATTCGAGGGTCCTTTGGACCTCTTGCTCCATCTGATCAAGAAAAACGAGGTCAGCATCACCGACATCCCGATCGCCGCGATCACCGAGCAATACCTCGCGACCCTGGAGCTGATGGAGAGCCTGAGCCTCGATGTCGCCGGAGAGTTTTTGGTCATGGCCGCGACCCTCGTTCACATTAAATCGCGCATGCTCCTGCCGCCCGGTGACGAAGAAGCGGACGAAGACGAGGGCAACGATCCTAGGGACGAACTGGTCCGCCGGCTGCTCGAATATCAACGCTTCAAGGAAGCTGCCGAGCAGCTCGAGCAGCGTGAGATTCTGAGCCGGGACGTCTTTGTTCGATCGGCGGCGCCGGTCGAAGATGTCGCTCCGCGCGGGTTTCGCGAGGTTTCCGTCTTCGAGCTTCTGGGCGCCCTCAAGCGCGTCATCGACCGGCTGCCAAAGGACGTTTTCCATGAAGTGACGCTGGAAAAGATCACCATGCGCGAGCAGATGACGCTGCTTCTCGACCGGCTGCGGACTTTGAGGAGCCTTTATTTTGAGGCGCTGTTTGACGGCGTCAAAAGCCGCATGGAAGTCGTCGTGACATTTCTGGCGATGTTGGAACTGGTCAAAGTGCGGGCGATAAGAATCTTTCAAGAAGAGATGGCGGGACCGATCATGATTGAGGCCGCGACCGGAATGGACGAAGCGGCCGAGCGCGCCGTCCTCGATGAAACCGAGGAAGACCAGCATGGAACGTGACGAAATAAAATCCATAATTGAAAGCCTCCTGTTCGTCGCCGAAGGGCCGCAGAGCGTGCAGCGCTTCTGCGAAGTGCTCGATGGCGTGGAGCGAAATCTCATTTGCGAGATCTTCGCCGAGCTTCGACAGGAGCTTGAGGAAGGAAGCCGCGGGATTCGCCTGGTCGAAGTGGCCGGCGGTTACCAACTGCGCACGGCCAAAGCCAATGCCGACTGGGTGAAGAAATTTCTCGGCGGCCGGCCGGCGCGCATGGGGCGTGCGACCCTCGAAACCCTGGCGATCATCGCTTATCGCCAGCCGATCACCCGAGCCGAGATCGAAGCGATTCGCGGCGTCGACGTCGACGGCGTGGTCACGACGCTGCTCGAGCGCAACTTGATTCGCGCGGTGGCGCGCAAGGACGTCCCCGGCCGGCCGTTTCTCTACGGCACCACACCCGAGTTCCTGCAATTTTTCAACCTGAAGGATTTAAGCCAATTGCCAACGCTGAAAGAAATGGAAGAGATATCCTTGCCGGAGATTCCCGGTGAGGCGATCGCACTGGATACTCACGAAGAGAATTAACGGTCGCTTGCATGGAGCGTTTGCAAAAGATACTGGCGCGCGCCGGCCTCGCTTCTCGCCGCGAGGCCGAGCGCTGGATTGTCGAAGGACGGATCACCGTGAACGGCGCCGTGGTGCGCAAGCTCGGCACCCAGGCCGATCCGGCGAAGGACAGCATCAAAGTCGACGGCAAAAGGGTTAAACCCGCGGCGGCGCCGCTTTACTACGCGCTGCACAAACCGCCGGGAGTCATCACCACACTGAACGATCCGGAGCAGCGGCCGGACCTGACGCCTTTCCTGGTACGACTGGGCGAAAAGCGGCGCGTGTTTCCCGTCGGGCGGCTCGACTACAACACCACCGGACTTTTGCTTCTGACCAACGACGGCGAGCTGGCGTTGCGCTTGACCCATCCGCGCTTCGGCGTGAAAAAAGTCTATCGGGCCAAACTGAGCGCCTGCCCGTCTGAGGATGACCTGCAGCGGTTGCGCAACGGCATTCGCCTCGACGACGGCATGAGCGCCCCCGCGCGAATTCGGGTGATCGATAAACTAAGGAAAAACGCCTGGTTGGAGGTCGAAATTCACGAAGGACGTAAACGCGAAGTCCGGCGTATGTTCGAGGCTTTGGGGTTTTTTGTCGAAAAACTGATGCGCATTCGCTTCGGCACGGTTTCTCTAGGCGATCTGCCGCCGGGAGCACTGCGGCCATTGAGCCAACTGGAAGTCAAATCGTTGAAGAAAGCGGTTGGGCTCTCCTGAATTGTTGTCGTTCGTGGCGGAATGATTCGCTGGCGCTCGCTGGGTGGCGCACTCGCGGATGCATAAAAATAAAAAGGAGGGCGGATCTTGAGATCGCCCTCCTTTTTTATTGGCAAGCTTCGCGCGCTTCAGTGGCGCAAGCTGCAGAACTCTTCGTAGTCGATGAGTTCGTGGATCGTCGGCTTGTCGCCGCACATGGGGCAATTGGGATCGCGCCTGAGCTTGAGCGTGTTGACCTCCATGGTCAAGGTATTAAAGTGCATCAGGCGGCCGACCAGAGTGTCGCCTTTACCCAGAATGATTTTGATGGCTTCCAGCGCCTCGATCACGCCGATCAACCCGGGCAACACGCCCAGCACACCCGCTTCGGCGCAGCTCGGCGCCATTTCCGCCGGCGGCGGCTCGGGATATAAACAGCGATAGCAAGGCCCCTTGCCCGGATAGAAGACGGTCGCCTGCCCCTCGAACTGAAAAATGCTGCCGTGCACGTTCGGCTTGCCGGTAAGTACACAGGCGTCGTTCACCAGATAACGGGTCGGAAAATTGTCGCAGCCATCGACCACCAAGTCATAATCCTTGATGATCTCCATGATATTGTCCGACGTAAGCTTGGCTTGATAAGGGATCACCTTGACATCGGGGTTCAAGCCCTCGAGGGTTTTTTTCGCCGATTCGACCTTGGGCGTGCCGACCCGGTCGTTGGCATGAAGAATCTGCCTTTGCAGATTGGAAATATCGACCACGTCGTTGTCGATGATGCCCAACGTGCCGACACCGGCTGCGGCCAAATAATAGGCGGATGGCGAGCCCAGACCGCCGGCCCCGACCATCAAAACCTTCGCTTGCAGCAGTTTCGCCTGGCCATCTTCGCCTACTTCCGGCAGCAGAAAGTGGCGGCTATAGCGGATCAACTGCTCGGGCGTGTATTGAAAGTCCTGCACCCATTTGAAACCGCCGTTCTTCCACGCGGCATAGCCGCCGGCCATGGAAGTTACATTCTGGTACCCCATTTCTTTCATCGCTTTGGCCGCCAGCAGCGAGCGCACGCCGCCGGCGCAATAAGCGATAATCGGCGTGTTCTTGTCCGGGATCGCATTTTCAACTTTGATTTCCAGGAAACCGCGCGGAAGTGAGATAGCGCCCTCCAGATGGCCCTGGCGCCATTCGTCGCTCTCGCGCACATCAAGAACTACGGGAGATTTGCCGTTGTTCTTGAGCGATTCATTGACTTGCTGCGCGCTAACCTCGGGAATCTCTTTGCGCGCTTCGGCCATAATATCCTGAAAGCTTTTGGCCATAATTCCTCCTAGATAGACCTTAGAGGTCCAAGTTAAAACTCGCGTTATACAATGTCAAGCAAGGGCGCCGTGGACGGGGCAGGGCGGTAGCCTGACTGCCATCGTGAAGGCGTTACATCGGTCACGAACCATGTGGAGCAACCTGTCGTTGATGCTTTTTCCTCGTTTGGCATGGCGCGCTCCGCGGCGCCGCGGAAAGCTTAGCCGGAAAATTTCCGCCGCGTCAAGGCGACGATTCGATCAAGGGGCACGAACAAAACCGCGGGATTCCAACTGGCGCGCGCAACTCTCCACGATTGCCGCCAGCGCCGAAGTGTCGCCGCCGCGATTGTCGGTGGCCGAGCACATCAAGGTGGTTTGGGTTTTGGGGTTGATCATTTTGATGGATAAGGGCGCGGAAGCGGAAGAGGCACAGCCGATGAGACCGATAAAAACCCCGACGACAACGCCCCGGCAACAAAGCAAAAATCCTGAAGCCGGGCACGGGAGCATTCGATGCTCCCCAGTCGCCGTCGGGGATTGATGGAATTCCTGTCGGTCGAGATAACGAATCAAACGCTCCTCCGCTTGAAAGCAAGCCGATCGCTGTGGACAGGTTGGGCGCTTCTTCGGCGCTTTTCAAGCATAACGGTTGGCAATAAGG